>CACNDL010000002.1 GCA_902619265.1 uncultured SAR86 cluster bacterium | reverse complement strand
AGCATTCCTTGATGTGAGTCAGGCTCCTGGACCAGGAGAGCAATATAATATGATGCCAAGATTACAAGTAACATGCTCAAATGGAAACTTAGTAATAAATTCAAACTCTGTGCCACACTACAACTTTATACCGATGACTCCAAACGACTTGGTTGAAAGAGATGAAGAGTGGAGAGTTCCCCTTGAGCCTTTCCTTGACCCATCAAGAGAGCCTACAAATATTGGTGCTAATGGCCCAGTTGTTCTTGGTTATATGGGTTTTACAAATACTGGTTTAAATATCTTTGGTCCCACTGAAGGTGGGCAGCCCGCAAATCAAGCATATGGCGATCCTGTATACAATAACATTCTTGATGATTGCGGAGGACACACTGCCTTCGCTTACCATAATCATGCACTTAATAGCAGATGCTTTAATCCAAATGGTCTGAGTGCTAATCCAGCGACAGATCCTCAACCAGAAATTTTGCATATATCACTAATTTTGGGTTTTGGACCAGATGGCTTTCCAATTTTAAATGAATATGAGTATGCCAATAATGATGGTGTAAATCTTGTGACACCTCAAAGCAGTTACGAACTAATAGATGGTCAAAATCCTCAAAGATATGTTTTTGATGCTTATGAATATATTGAAAAAGATAATCTTGAGATTTATTTGGATGAATGCAATGGGCATAGCCATGAAAATCCACATGGCTACGAATACCACTATCATTCGACTGAAGATTTCCCTTATATTTATGGATGTATCAAAGGAGAACCAATAGGCATTGGTGGAGGAGGCCAAGGTGGTAATAATGAATAGATTCTCTCTTGTGATATTAGTAACAGCATTTTTGAATGCAGAAAGCTTTGAAACTTTTTATCAAACTGGTGAATTGAAAGAAAGATTCGAAACCAAAGATGGAGTAAGAGAGGGTTTATACCAAAAATGGTACTTAAATGGACAAATTGGCAAACAATCTTTTTATAAAAATGGTGTATTAGATGGAGAATTAACTGTTTGGTACCCTAACGGAGTTGTTAAAGCAACATATCCAATATCAAAAGGAATGATACAAGGAACAGCAAAATACTACGACAGCCAAGGAAATCTTAGTTGGCAGGTCTATGAAGAGAATAGACCAGATAAAAATAACAATATTGATTTATCCAGCTGGTGTTCAAATTAAGTCTTTGACAAGATTTCTTTCTGCTACCAATTCATCTGCAGTTTTTTTCAAACCTGCTTTAGCAAAATCACTAAGACTATAATCCCGAACTATTTCAATCGAACCACTACCATCTGAGATTAGTGGAAAACCAGAAAATATACCCTCAGGCATACCATAAGCACCATCACTCATTACCGCTGCATTAAATACATCACCTGATCTTGTTGGGTGCTCAACTGCTTTTACAGTTTCGCAAGCAGCTCTTGCAGCAGAGGAAGCTGAAGAGGCGCCTCTAGCTTGGATGATTTCAGCACCTCTTTGTTGAACTCTTGGTAAAAATTCATTTTCTACCCATTCATGATTATTTATTGATTTGTAAGCATTTTTTCCATCAACGACAGTATTTTCTAAATCTGGAAACATAGTTGGGCTATGATTTCCAAATACTGCTAGTCGATATATTTCATCCACATGACAATTCAGCTTATGTGCAAGCTGTGCTTTAGCTCTTAGAGCATCAAGCATTGTCATTGCCATCCATAATTGGCTATCAATTTTTGAGTTTATTTTTCCGATAAGTGCATTTGTATTGGCAGGATTTCCTACAACAAGGATCTTGCAAGAGGATTTTGCATTTTTGCCAATTGCAAAACCCTGTTCAGTAAATATCCCTCCATTAATTTTAAGTAGATCAGAACGCTCCTTTATTTCTTTACCATTAAGAACTATCCCTCTGGGAATTGATCCCACTAATAAACACCAATCCGCATCAATCACTGCATCTTGAATATTGTCGAATGTAGATATTGAGTTAACAGTTGAGTACGCTGAGTCTTCAAGTTCTTTAACAAAACCATCGAGTCTTTCCATAGCTTGAGGGATTTCAACTAGATTTAAATCAATTTTTTCGGGGGAATTAAAAATTCCCTCTTCACACAAAAAGGGGACTAGCGAATATGCTATTTGACCTGCTGCTCCTGTTACTACTACCTTCATTTCTTCCAAAAAATAATCTTTATTCTATGTTTACTTGTGTCTGATTTCCATTAGAATTTACACTCTAACAGTTTATTTAATAGGAGTCAGAGAATGTCGCTAGATTTTGAAGGAAAAGTCGCAATTGTCACCGGATCAGGTGGAGGTATTGGGAAAGGTTATGCTCTTGAATTAGCCAAAAGAGGAGCAAAAGTAGTAGTAAATGATTTAGGCGGTGCGGTAGACGGATCCGGCGGATCCCTATCAGCAGCTGAAGCAGTTGTTCAAGAAATTCAGACTGCTGGTGGCGAAGCAATGGCTAGCGGTGCAAATGTTTGTTCAGAAGAAGATGTAAAAAATATGGTGCAAGCAACCATGGAAAAGTACGGCAGGGTAGACATTCTCATAAATAATGCAGGTATTCTTAGAGATAAATCGTTTGCAAAAATGGAATGGAGTGACTTCGTTACAGTCGTGAATGTTCACTTAATGGGTTCTGCACTTTGTGCTCACACTGTTTTTCCAATTATGAAAGAACAAGAGTATGGAAGAATCATTATGACAAGCTCATCTTCTGGTTTGTTTGGAAATTTTGGACAAACAAACTATGGAGCAGCAAAAATGGGAGTTGTAGGTTTGATGAATACTCTTAAACTAGAAGGAGCAAAATATAACATTCATACAAATTCTGTTGCTCCTACTGCAACAACAAGAATGACAGAGCACTTATTCCCACCTGAGTTTGCTGAAAAACTTGATCCCAAGTTGATTATTCCAGGTGTAATTTTTCTTGCAAGCGAAAAAGCACCCAATGGTGAAATTCTTGAGGTAGGTGGTGGCGTTGTCGCTAATACTTACGTGATGGAGACAATGGGAAAGTACTTCGGTACTGATGAAAAATTTACAGCTGAGGCAGTTGCCGATGCTTGGTCAGAGGTTACAGATACAACAGATGCAAAAAGACCATTTCAAGGCGGAGATGTAGCTTTAAAACACTTAGAAACAATAGGAAAGACAGAAAGTTAATTATGTAAAATTTAAAAAAAGCTCCATTTGGAGCCTTTTTTTTATTTACTTGGATATTTTTCGTACCACTCTGTTAAATAGCCATAGGTCCGAAACCAATTAGTAGGTTTTCGCCTTCCTGTGCCATGCCATTCGCCATTCATCCTTACTAATACTGTATCAACTCCTGCTTCTTTTAAAGCAACATACATTTCTTCTGTTTGCGGCATTGGTGTTCTTATGTCGAGAACGCCAGTCATAAATAATGTAGGTGTTTTGATGTAACCAGTTCTCATAATTGGTGATCTATCTAGCCAATTTGTTGGATCTTCCCAAAATGGAACATCAAACCATTTAAAAGTCCATGCAGGTATATCTGTTGTTCCAACCATTGATATCCAATTTGTAACAGGACAAAGAGAAGCTGCTGCTGCAAATCTATTATCATGACCAACTACCCAAGCAGTAAGGACTCCGCCACCGCTACAGCCTTGTACATACATTCTGCTTTCATCAATAAATCCTTTCCTTGTAACATGATCAACGCCTGCAAGTAGATCAGACAAATCTCCCATGCCTGGGTAATCATTATCTATTATGTCAGCGAATGCACTTCCATAACCTGTGCTACCTCTTGGGTTAGTATAAAGTACTACATAACCATCGCTTGCAAATTGGTGCCAAAGATAATTGAATTGATTTCTATACATGCTGTGTGGGCCTCCATGAATAACTAAAATTAGTGGATACTTTTTAGCCTTGTCAAAATTTGGAGGTGTAATATACCAACCTTGAATATCCATACCATCAGGTGATTTATAATTAATCTCTATCGTATTGCCTAGCTCGTATTGACCTAGAGCAACCTCATTGAATGAACTTAGTTTATTCATCCCCCGACCGTCTATAACTGATAGTTCTGCTGGTCTTTTTGCATTAGCATAAGTACCAAATAAACGATTATCATGCACTGAAGAAAGATAAAATTGCTCATCAAAATTACTGATTTTTTCCGATAATCTTCCACTCGATATATCCAGTAACATAACCTTTGAGGCACCATGATCATCAATCGAAAATGCTAATTCTTTATCATTCAGCCAGAATAACTCTCTAGGAGTAGCACTTAAATTAGATGTGAGTTTTTTTGTTACTTCACCATCCTTTACATACACATCAAAGGCTACGTAAGAGTAATCTTTTGAAGGATGTCCCAAAAAAGCAATTCTACCCTCAGATGAAGGTTTTGGTGAATTATAAACTCCTTCTGTAGGAGAAACTTTTGATAATTTTTTTGAATTCACCCCTAAAGTAAATATAGCGCTTTGTTTCCACGGAGACTGTAAGTCATCAAGACTATCATTAGCTTGGAATACTAGTGTTTCGTCATCTAACCAAGCCAAACTGCTTTGATAATCTAAGCCCCAAGTGCTTATCTTTGCGGCAGCTCCTCCCTCCGAGCTTACAACATACAAATGATCTTCGCCGGTATCTTGTTCGCCGCTACCATCAGCTCTCCAGTGCATAGTAGTGACAACTGTTGGATCTTCAGTCCAGTTATAAGTCTCACCTTCTTTTTCACCAGGAATTTCTATCACCCAATCATCTTCATATTCATTAAAAGCTGAGTAGGCAATAAAAGTACCATTTTTTGACCATGCAAAATCCTCTATTGGTTTATCAGAGTTTGTGATTTTGGTTTCACTATCACCCATTAAAAATTTGACAAATAATTGAGATCTTTCATTGTCATCATCCTTGGTAAATGCAACTTTTTTGCCATCAGGTGACCACTTAGCATTAGATCCATCTGTAAATAGCCTTTTGTTTTCGCCGTTTGAATCCATTAACCATGTTTCTGTAATGAAAGAATCATTTATTTTGTCTATGTATCTTTTTGAAAAAAGAACTTTTTCTCCATCTGGGCTTACCTTAGGATTTGATATGTTCTGTATGTCCCAGTAGCCAGCAGGATTGAGGCTTAGTCCATTAATATAAGTTGATGTTATTAGTAGTGTAAGTAGTGATAAGTATTTTTTCATAGAACTCCCTTTGCTTTCAGATTAGTAAATTTGTACTGTTTTTGAAAGTTTTACAAAAAAAAAGCACCACCAATAACTGCAGATTAGAGGCAGTGCAAAATTTAGTCGTCGAATTTCAAGGAACCGCCGACCTGATATTCAATCACTCGCGTTTCAAAGAAATTCTTTTCTTTTCTTAAATCCATAATTTCTGACATCCAAGGAAATGGATTTTCAGCCCCTGGATATGCTTCAGGTAGATTTATTTGAGTAAGGCGTCTATTGCAGACATATTTCAAGTATTCTTCCATTGTTTTTGCATTCATGCCTAAAACACCTCGTGGCATGGTATCTCTGGCATAATCAATTTCTAACTGAGTTCCTTCAACAATCATGTCAGAAGCTCTTTTTCTCATCTCTTCATCCCAAAGACCTGGATTTTCATTAATTATCGAATTAATAACATCAATACCAAAATTTACATGCATTGATTCATCTCGCATGATGTATTGGAATTGTTCTGAGACTCCAGTCATTTTATTTCTTCTGCCCATAGATAAAATTTGTGAAAACCCACAGTAAAAAAACATTCCCTCTAAGACACAATAAAAAGCAATTAAATTTGATAAAAATAGCTTATCCTGCTCCGGTGTTCCGGTTTCAAAATTTGGATCTTCGAGAGCTTGTGTATATTTAAGGCCCCATGCTGCTTTAGCCTCAACACATGGAACTTCTCTGTACATGTTGAATATCTCTCCTTCATCCATTCCTAGTGATTCCACACAATACTGGTATGCATGTGTATGAATAGCCTCTTCGAATGCTTGTCTTAAGAGATATTGTCTGCACTCAGGATTTGTTATGTGTTTATAAACAGCCAGCACAACATTATTTGCAACTAATGAATCTGCAGTAGAAAAGAAACCCAGACTTCTTTTAACTATCGTTCTTTCATCTTCTGTTAAACCATCCTCTGATTTCCAAAGCGCAATATCAGCTGTCATATTTATCTCTTGTGGCATCCAATGGTTAGCTGTTCCATCTAAATACTTTTCCCACGCCCATTTATATTTAAAGGGAACAAGTTGGTTGAGATCTGCTTTTGAATTAATCATAGCTTTTTGCCCAACTTGCACTCTACCTTCAAGAGCGTTTGCCATTCTGGTGCGAACTTTTTCTAGCTCGGCTTCTGTTGGCTCTTTCATAGTTGTGTAGTTTTCGATATTTTGCATTGCTTCTGAACTCATATCTTCAGTAACAACTACCTCGTCTACAGGCGCTGATACTTCCTCAGTTTGAACGACTTGTTCTTGAACTGGTTCAGTTTCAGTTACTTCTGTTACCCTCGGTTCAGGTTGTTTTGATTCTTCCTTTTTAACCGGGGCTTCGTCTTTATAATAATCTTCCCAACTTAACATAATTTTCCTCCGTTATTGGCATGCCTCACAATCTGGATCAAGAATGCTGCAAGCACTTGGTGCTTGCGATGCGGCTTGCACCTCTTGATTTGTTTGCACAGCGTTTAAACTGCTCCTCTCCACCGTTGATTTTTCTGTAGCTGTGGCGCCCATGGATCTTAAGTAGTAAGTTGTTTTAAGACCTTTATACCACGCCATTCTGTATGTTATGTCTAATTTTTTCCCATCTACATTTGCTATATATAAATTTAGAGATTGAGCTTGATCAATCCATTTTTGTCTCCTGCTTGCTGCTTCAACAATAAATCTAGGTTCAACTTCAAACGCTGTTTTAAACTTATTTTTGATATGGTCTGGCACTCTATTAATCTGTTTTAGAGATCCTTCAAAATATTTCAAATCGCTGAGCATTACCTCGTCCCATAGACCCTCTTTTTTCAATTCTTCAATTAAATAAGGATTAACAACGGTAAATTCGCCAGATAAATTAGATTTAACAAAGAGGTTTTGGTAAGTGGGTTCTATTGATTGAGAAACACCAGTAATGTTGGCGATTGTTGCTGTCGGTGCAATTGCCATAACATTGGAATTTCTTATTCCATGTTTAGCCATCTTATCTTTCAATTTATCCCAATCTAATGTTTTGTCTGTATTTTGATCTATAAAATCGCTACCTCTTTGTTCTGCAAGTAGGTTTATGGAGTCAAGTGGAAAAATTCCATTATCCCACAACGAGCCTTTGTATGTTTCGTACGTTCCTCTTTCTTTTGCAAGCTCACATGAAGCCTCAATAGCAAAATAGCTGATTAGCTCCATTGATCTATCAGCAAACTCCACTGCTTCTTCTGAATCATAGGAAATCCCAAGCTTGTAAAGGGCATCCTGAAAACCCATCATTCCTAACCCAATTGGTCTATGTTTTTTGTTAGAGTTTTCTGCTTGTGGAACTGGATAATAATTTATGTCAATCACGTTATCTAACATTCTTATAGCTGTTGTTACTGAATTCTTAAGTTGTTCGACATTAATTTTTCCTTCTTGAATATGTTGTGGGAGATTTATACTTCCTAGATTACAGACTGCAATTTCATCTTCGTTTGTGTTGAGTGTTATTTCTGTACAGAGATTTGATGAATGTACTGTTCCTACATGGCCTTGAGGAGATCTTATATTGCATGGATCCTTGAATGTTACCCAAGGATGGCCTGTTTCAAATAACATTGAAAGGATTTTTCTCCATAGGTCTTTAGCTTCTAAAGTTTTAAAATGTTTTATTGCCCCAGCCTCGGCCTTCTTTTCATATTCAGTGTATTTAGATTCAAACTCTTTTCCGTAAATATCATGTAAATCTGGAGCATCTGAAGGAGAAAAAAGTGTCCATTTTTCACCTTTTTCTAATCTCTTCATGAAAAGATCAGGAATCCAATTAGCTGTGTTCATATCGTGCGTTCTTCTTCTATCGTCACCGGTGTTTTTTCTCAGATCTAAGAATTCTTCCACATCAAGATGCCAGCATTCTAAGTAAGCGCAAAATGCTCCTTTTCTCTTGCCTCCTTGATTAACAGCTACAGCAGTATCATTTGAAACTTTTAAGAATGGAACAATCCCTTGGCTTTTGCCATTTGTTCCTTTGATTCTAGAGCCTAGAGCTCTAACATTCGTCCAATCATTTCCTAGACCACCTGCCCATTTTGATAATAAGGCATTATCTCTAATTGCTCCGTATATTCCCGACAAGTCATCTGGCACAGTCGTTAAATAACAGGATGAAAGTTGTGGTCGTTTAGTCCCAGAGTTGAACAAGGTTGGAGTAGAGCTCATATAATCGAAACTTGATAAAAGTTTATAAAACTCAATTGCCTTCTCCTCTCTATTTTCCTCATTTAAAGCAAGACCCATTGCAACACGCATGAAAAAGACCTGAGGCAGTTCATACCTGGTTTCTTCAAAAGTAATAAAGTATCTGTCGTATAGAGTTTGTAAGCCTAGGTAGGTGAATTGAAAGTCTCTTTCATCTAGTATAGCTTCTCCCATTTTTATTAGGTCATAGGTTTTTAACTCCTCATTTAGAAAATCAAGCTCTATTCCCTTATCAATAGTTTTTGCAAGTGCTTCAGAATACATTTTGCTGCGGTCTTTTCTTTCTTTGATCTCTAAGAACGCACCAACTTCGTTTTCTAAGTTATCAAGTAATAATCTAGCCGTCACGTAAGAATAGTTTGGTTCTTTTTCAACCATGGTTCTTGCAGTCATTAGCATGCTTTCCGCTAGATCTTTCTCTGATATTCCTTCATAGGTAGCATTTTTTATTTCAGTTGAAAGTAATTTTTCATCCACATTTTCTAAACCTACACACGCTTTCTTAACAGCTGCTTCAATCACCTCTTGAACGCTCTTTTCAATACCTGGCTCTTCCTTTTCCTCAACTCTCTGATTTTTTCTTGCTTCTCTGTATAGCACGTAAGTCCTCGCAACTTTGTGATGTTCGTTACGCATTAGCTGAAGCTCGACTTGATCTTGTATTTCCTCGATGTGTATTGTTCCACCTGATGGCATTCTTCTTTCAAAAACCTTAATTATGTCTTGTGCCATTTGGTCAACCTCTTCGTGAATCCTAGAGGATCCAGCAGCAGAACCTCCTTCAACGGCAAGGAAAGCTTTCATTATTGCTACTTTGATCTTTTCATCTTCAAAAGAAACTACTTTCCCATTTCTTTTTATGACTCGCATCTTTCCTGGAGCCATAACTAGGTTAGGAGAAATATCTTCTTTTTCCTCGACTTGATTTTGTGTTACTTGTTGTTCCATCGCTTAGGGTATTTTTCTACATGTAGTGACGACATTCAAGCATTTCAACACAATATGTTGTGTTTATTTTAATTTTTCCTACTATATGCTGTAATTTTCTTGTTGATAACTTATGGATAAAATGTTCTCAATTTAATGAAATACGTTTGATATGTGTGTTTTAATGTGTATTCTTTTATATTCCAAAAATGAAAATACAAATCCTAAATAACATAGCAAAAGAAGGTTTAGAACAGCTTAAAAAAAACGAATTTTCTCTGAGCGAAGACTATTTAAATGCTAGTGGTATAGTTTTAAGAAGTCATAATTTGACTGAGCTAGAAATCTCAGAAAGTCTACTAGCCATAGCTAGAGCAGGAGCAGGCACAAACAATATAGACATTAAGAATTGTTCAGACCATGGTGTTGTGGTTTTTAACACGCCTGGTGCAAATGCTAATGCAGTTAAAGAAATGGTTTTATGTTCCTTGATACTCTCAAAAAGAGATTTAGTTTCAGGAAACAAAAATCTAGATTCTATAGACATAGATTCAAAAAACGACGAAGAGATTAGTAAAGAAATTGAAGGTATGAAAAAACAATATGTTGGAGAAGAAGTTAATGGAAAAACTTTAGGTATCATTGGGCTGGGTGCAATTGGTTCAATGGTTGCAGAACAATCTATGGCAATTGGGATGGAAGTAATTGCTTATGATCCCGGCCTCACAGTTGAGAATGCACTTCGCTTACCAAGCAGTCTGAAAAGATGCAATAAAATTGAAGAGGTTTTGTCTTCATCTGATTATGTTTCACTTCACTTACCACTTAATCAAAATACAAAAAACCTTATTGATATAGAAAAATTAAAATTAATGAAAGAAGGCTCTGTGTTAATAAACTTTTCAAGAGGTGGCATTGTAAGCGAAAAGGACTTACTAGAATGTTTAGAAAATAACCATCTACACAAATATGTAACGGATTTTCCAACAAAAAATTTACTAAAGAGAATAAGTGGAAAGAAAGACGTAATGATATTTCCCCATTTAGGAGCAAGCACAAAAGAAAGTGAAATAAATTGTGCAGTCATGGCTTGTACTCAATTGAGTGATTTTTTAAAGTTTGGAAAAATTTCTAACAGCGTTAACTTTCCGAATATCACCTCTGAAAAACATGGTAAACACCGACTGTTTATTGCTAATAATAATGAGCCTGGAATTATTAGTAAGATAGCCGAATGTCTAGCCAAAAATAAAATTAACATTTCAGAATTTGTGAATAAAAGCAGAGGCGATTTAGCCTGTAATATCATAGACACAGATGATCAAATTTCAGGTAGCGTAGTCGCAGAGCTAGAAAAAATCAGTGGTGTTTCAAATGCAAGACTTTGCTATTAAAAAAACCCTGTTTTTTTTCATCTAAAGTATTGATTTTCACACAAGAATGAGCATCACTAATAATTTAAGCTTTATCTGCATTGTTTTTAGTCAATTAAGTTTCCTACCTTCTGAGAGCCCCATTTTTACTGGCTAACAATATATTGTATATTTTTTATACAATTGGATGAAAGCTTTCATGTATATGGGATATATTAAATTTGATGTTAGTTTTCCCCAAAGTTATCCACAGTTTCTGTGGATAAAAAAAATGTGTTATTTTTAAGCAAATGAATAATCATAAAACATGGAAAAGTTTCATAGATTTTGAAACAAAAAGACCATATTTTAAAACTATAAAAAACCACTTAATAGCTGATAATGCTGACGGTAAAATTGTTCTGCCTAAACCAAAAGATTTCTTCAAAGCTTTTGATTCTTGTGAATTAGAAAAAGTAAAAGTTGTCATAATAGGTCAAGATCCCTACCACACACCGGGTGTTGCAAATGGTCTCGCATTTTCTGTGAACAGAAGTTCAAAATTACCACCTTCTCTAAAGAATATCTTTATAGAATTAGAATCTGATCTAGGTATAGAAAATCAAGTTGGAGATTTAACAGCTTGGTCAAAACAAGGTGTGTTATTACTGAATACTTCTCTCTCAGTTTGTGCAGGACTTCCTGCTTCGCATTCTAATATAGGTTGGGAAAATTTTACAAATGCCGCAATTGACCTCATACAAAAAAAGAAGAACATAATTTTTTTACTCTGGGGAAAACACGCGCAGAAAAAAAAGCATTTAATTCAAGAAAATAATTTTATTTTTGAAGCTGCTCACCCGTCGCCATTATCAGCTAATAATGGTTTCTTTGGTTGTGAACATTTTTCAAGAACAAATAATTTGCTAATTAATCTTGGATCAAATCCCATTGACTGGCAACTGGAGTGATAATTTTATTGTCGTTTAAATAGTACTCAGATTTTTCAATAAAAAAATGTGTATATTCTTCATCTTTTTTATTAGTTTGAAAAATTTTTTTCCCAATTTCTCTTCCGTTCTCATTGAATATGGAATTAACCAAACCTGAGAAAACAACGGCCATTTTAGAAGCTTTGCCTAGATATGTAAGACGAGCAATAATTTCTTGGCCTCTGTAGCAACCTTTTTCATATGAAACAAACTTTTGAAAATCATACCCAATCTCATTAATACGATATTTCCCTGAACTATCAGCACCAATGTCGAAACAAAAGTTTTTCATTGTTTCTGTTTCCCAGTCCTGTTCATTATAATTTGTCTCTATTGTTCCAATATGTTTGGTAAAACTATCATTTGTTTGTTTTCCATAAATGTCCTGCTGTTCAATTTTTATAGTGCAATCATAAAATTTAGAAAATTTTTCAAGTTCACTGACCAGAAACTGCGCCACATCTTTTTTTACAAGAATAACGAAGCCATTTTCCTTAATAACTACAGAGTTAGAAATTATGTAGCCCTTCTCATTACAAAATAAACCATCAAAATATTGAGCTGGTTTTGAAATATCACAAGAAATCTGACCTTGGAGAAATTTTTCAGAATCAGGGCCTTTTACACTTATCGAAGTATAATTTGGCAGGTAAAATGTTTTTGTCATGAACGATGAACTATTAATTAAAAAACTAAATTTTAAATCAAGAAGAGGGATGAAGGAAACTACATTCATAGTAAAAAAATTTATGGAAAATTTTAATGAGATGAATGCTGATGAAAAGTCAGAACTAATCGAGTTGCTTGAAATGAATGACCAAGATTTATTTGATTTGATTTTCAAGGAAAAAGAAACATTCATTTCAAAATTCCCCAATTTGAAAAAATTTGCTTATTAAATGAACTTATTAAAGAATTAATAATCAAAAACAATAATGAAAAAAAATAGTATTCCTCAATTAGTGGAACTTTCACAAAAAGGCGACTCAAATGCTTTTGAGTTACTATTTACAACATTTAAAACAAGGCTTCATCATTCCTTATTCAGAATTTTGAGGAATTATCATGAAACTGAAGATATAGTGCAGCAAGCATTCTTAAGGGCTTGGGAGAAAATTGGCACATTTAAAGGAAATTCCAATTTTTATACCTGGCTTTACAGGATTGGCTTCAATTTAGCTATCACAAAAATAAATTCTTCCAGGGAAAACCAAATAGATGAGGGTTTTGAAAGCACATTAGCTGCTCCCAATAATGTTGAAAGCACAATTGAAAATAGCGAACTTTTTGAATCCGTACAGGTATTGCTTAATGAATTGCCTGAAGAGCAAAGGACTGCTTATATTCTATGTGAGGTGGATACTAAAAATTACGATGAAATAGCAAATATAACTGGAGTGCCAGTTGGAACTGTTAGGTCAAGAATATTTAGAGCAAGACAATATTTAATGGAGAATTTAAAAGATAGGTTATGAAAAATATATCAGATTATGATTTCAGTAGAATCTCTGCCTTTATTGATGGAGAATTAGATGCCAAAGAGATAAATTGTCTCATTGCAGACATGCAAACAAAACCAGAATTGAAAGACCTTTATTTTAGTTTGCTTGAGCTGAGTGAGGTTTCAGAGAACCTCAAACCGCTTGGTTTTAAAGAAAGGCTGTCAAAGCTTTCTTTACAAGATTTAATTGCTGCATTTACACAAAGAGTTGTTATGCCAATCACAATATTTTCCGTTGGTGCTTTGTTGAGTTACTCCATTCTGAACAATGCGTTATTCATAAATGATAATGAAAACAGAGCTAGCATACTTTTAAATCAGTCAATTGCATCTTCAGAAGCGAAACAGATTTTGGAAAATATAAAATCTGACGAAATATTACAATTTGCATCAAGACATTATGTACCTGATAACTCTAGGAATATTGTACCAGTTGCATATCAGCCAAATTGGCTTCCAAGAGGCTTTAATTCTGATAGAAAAATACAGAATAGATTTATTAACAAGACAGACAAGAAACAGTTTTCAATTTTTATCGACAAGCCGAAGAACTTTAATTTGCCGGATGGAGTCTATCAGAAAGAAAATTTCATTTTAATCAGAAAAACGCACTTTCATGGTGATCAGCCTCATACCATTACTATATTTGGTGATATTGATGTTGAATCAGGCAAAAAGATCCTTAATTCTATTAGAGCCAACAACTAATACAATTTATGAAAAATTTACTTTACGCTTTACTTATCACTATCTTTACAATCCAAGCACATGAATTTGATTTCTCTGAGCTTGTAAAAGATCAGTCTGAATCCGTAGTAAATATTCAATCAATAAGAAAGGTAAAAGTTTCACAAAGATCCTTAAATTCCTTTCCAGAAGAACTATTTAGAGAATTTGGGTTTCCTTTTCCTGAGATGGAAGCACCAAGGCAACAAGAAAGAGAATCCATAAGCACAGGATCAGGGTTTGTGATAGATAAAGACGGCTATGTAATCACTAACTATCATGTAGTACAGGGTGCTGATGAAGTTCTTGTTAAATTTTTAGATAGAAGGGAATTTAAAGCAAAAATAATAGGCATGGACGAGCTCAGTGATTTGGCCTTGTTAAGAATAGAGTCACAAGATTTAGATCCAGTGGATATAGGTGATTCCGACAAAGTCGAACAAGGTGATGGGGTTATAGCAATAGGATCACCATATAACTATGACTTTTCTGTCACATTCGGAATCATAAGTGCTACAGGAAGAGGCATAACGTCTGGCCAGGGCATTGGGGATTATGTTCCATATTTACAAACTGATGCAGCAGTAAATAGAGGTAATTCAGGTGGCCCTTTGTTTAATACTGATGGTGAAGTTATAGGTATTAACTCTCAAATTTTTTCTCGGTCAGGCGGTAATGAGGGATTGGCTTTTGCTATTCCAATTAATATTGCGTTAGAAGTTGTAGATCAGCTAAAAGATAATGGCAAATTCTCAAGAGGTTACTTAGGTGTGCAAGGCGGTGAAGTTTCAAGTGACTTAGCAGAAGCACTTGGAATGGATAAGCCAATTGGTGCATTAGTTAGAGCAGTTGTTAAGGATAGTGCTGCTGATAACGGAGGTGTAAAACCAGGCGACGTGATAGTTCAGGTAGGCTCTAAAGATGTGATTTATTTTAAGGATTTACAACATAAAGTAGGAATGACAAAACCAAATACAAACTTAAAGCTTAGGCTTTTTAGAGATGGTGATTATAAAAATCTTTATGTCAAAGTAGGAGAGTTGCCTTCACTTAATCAAACAGAGCCCGAGATAAAGGAACCTGAAGTGCCAAATTATCCACTAGGTTTGCAACTGGAAAATCTTAGAGAAGAAGATACAAATGAAGAGACCTTAGGAGTGAAAGTAATTCAGGTTACATCAAATTCTCCCGCCTTTGGTGAAATATTTAGAGGAGACATAATTACTAAAATCAAGTCGGGCAACATGACTTATGAC
Source organism: uncultured SAR86 cluster bacterium (assembly GCA_902619265.1). GTDB lineage: Bacteria > Pseudomonadota > Gammaproteobacteria > Magnimaribacterales > TMED112 > TMED112. Next base: position 254,408 of record CACNDL010000002.1, on the reverse strand, counting down.
ATTTCAAATGTTGAAGATTTTGTAAATGCACTTGATTCATTTGCTGTAGGTGACAAAATAGCGATATTTGGAACTAGAGATGGTTCCAACTTTTTTGTTGCAGTAACAGTTGAATAAGATAAGAAATTTCTCAATTATTGCCCATATTGACCATGGGAAGTCCACGCTGTCCGACAGGATTATAGAATTTTGTGGCGGTTTATCAAAACGAGAAATGAAATCTCAAGTTTTAGATACACTTGAGCTTGAAAGGGAAAGAGGCATAACTATTAAAGCACAATCCGTTGCTTTGAATTACGTTGATGATGAGGAATACCAATTCAATCTGATTGATACACCTGGTCATGTTGATTTTTCATATGAGGTTTCAAGATCTCTAGCAGCTTGTGAGGGGGCTCTTTTGGTTGTTGATGGGTCCCAGGGTGTTGAAGCGCAAACATTGTCGACTTGCTATAAAGCTATAGATCTTGGGCTGGAAGTAATACCTGTAATAAATAAAATTGATCTGCCGCAAGCTGAACCTGAGCGAGTAAAAAAAGAAATAGAGGAAATCATAGGAATTGATGCATCAGAGGCTTTATCTGTGAGTGCTAAAGATGGAACTAATTTGAATGAACTAATGAAACAAATTGCCCAAAAAATTCCTCCTCCAAAAAAAAGTGAAGAGGCTAATTTACAAGCATTAATAATCGATTCTTGGTACGACAATTTCTTGGGAGTTATATCTTTAATAAGAATTTTTAGCGGTTCTTTAAAAAAAGGGGAAAAATTTGTTGTTAAATCAACCGGACAAACATACACCGCAGATACTATTGGAAAATTCACACCAAAAAAAATTCCTTGTACTGAATTATTAGAAGGGGAGGTTGGTTATTTAGTTGCAAGTGTAAAAGATCTAAAATCCGTGCCTGTTGGAGATACTTTGATATCTGCAAAATATCCAGAAACAAATGAATTAGACGGATTTGAAGAAGTTAAACCTCAGGTATTTGCTTCCTTTTTTCCAATAGATTCCAACGATTATCAGGCTTTCAGAGAGGCACTACAGAAACTAAATTTAAATGATGCCTCATTAATCTTTGAACCAGAAAACTCAGATATCTTGGGCAGTGGTTTTAGATGCGGATTTTTAGGCACATTGCACATGGAGGTGGTTAAAGAGAGATTAGAAAGAGAGTATGATCTGGATTTAATTACAACTGCACCCAGTGTTGCTTATGAGATTCTAAAAACAAATGGTGAGGAAGCTACCATAAGTTCTCCTGCTGAATTACCAACCGTTAACGAAATTGAAGAAATTAGAGAACCAATTATTAAATCCACAATACTTTGCCCTGATAAATACGTAGGAGACGTCATTGAGCTTGCAATGTCAAAAAGAGGTGTTCAAAAAGACTTGCAATACCTAGGTGGTCAAGTCTCAATAATTTTTGAAATGCCTCTTTCAGAAATTGTTATGGATTTTTTTGACACATTGAAATCGAAAAGCCAGGGGTATGCATCAGTAGATTTTGTCTTTGATAGATTTCAAGCAGCTGAATTAGTAAAAGTAGATGTTGCAATAAATGGTTTGGTTGTTGATTCCCTATCATCTATTATGCACAGGTCTGAAGCAGCAAGAAAAGGAAGAGATATTGCAAAGCGCTTGCGTGAAGTGATCCCTAGACAAATGTTTGAGATACCAATTCAGATAATGCTTGGAAGTAAAATAATTGCTCGAGAGAGTGTGAAAGCCTTCAGAAAAAATGTTACTGCTAAACTATATGGTGGCGATGTTACAAGAAAGAAAAAACTTTTAGAAAAGCAAAAAGCAGGAAAAAAGAAAATGAAACAAATAGGAAAAGTTGCGCTACCGCAAGAAGCCTTTTTGAGCTTTTTGTCTACGGATAAAAAATGAACACCTTCTTTAATCTAATTCAACCAATTGCCAACTTGCCAATTTTTTTATTATTAAATTTAAGCATTTGTCTAATTGCTGTTCATTGGTACTGGATGAAGTCTACAGATAATTTCAATGATAAATTGCACAGAAATATGCAAAGATTAGGCCTGTTCATATCTATATTGATAATAGGCATTCTTTTTGTAAAACAATGGAACATCGGAGATTTGCTTGCTTTTTACTCAGTATTTTCTTTAGTGATTTTAATAGTTGCTTTAATTAATAATAAAACTGAAATTATCAAAGAAAGCAGAGGATGGTTTATAAATATCTTTTTAGTCTTCTTCTTGCGAGGATATGTTTATGAGCCTTGGCAAATACCATCTGAGTCAATGCGTCCTAATCTTGAGATAGGTGATTTTGTCCTTGTTAATAGAAATGCTTATGGTTTAGAAATTCCTTTTACTGGTAGAGAAAAATTGTTTTCAAAGGGCCCAGAAGTAGGTGAAATTGTGGTATTTTTTCCACCACATAAACCTACTGTCCCTTTTGTAAAAAGAGTAATTGCCAAAGGAGGAGATACCGTCACATACGTAAATAAAAAATACTATGTAAATGGTATTTTACTCTCCCAAGAAGAGTTTGATCAAAATTCAAATAGTAATTTACTGATTGAGTCTAATGGTGAAAATGATTACTTAATCAGACATATGGCAAGAAGAGGTCAAAACGGAAACTGGGTAATTCCAGAAGGAATGTATTTTGTGAGCGGCGACAACAGGGATAATTCTAATGACAGTCGAGCGTGGGGCTACATAAGTGAGGATGTAATTTGGGGCAGGGCAGATTTTATATGGATGTCATGGAAACCAGATGAATGGCCAAGCTTTGACAGAGCTGGAGTAATTAATTAATGAGTAAGTGTGGTTATGTAACCATAATTGGTAAAACTAATGTTGGTAAATCAACCTTTTTAAATAAATTTCTAGAGAAAAAAGTCTCAATTACTGCAAATAAACCACAAACAACCAGATCTAATATATATGCTATTAAGAGTCTTAAAACTACACAGATAATTTTCATTGATACACCTGGCATTCATAAAAAAAGTGAAAAAACTATCAATAAAGTTTTGAGAAAGAAACCAGCTGAAGTTATTCATGATGTTGACGTTATTATTTTTATGGTCTCAGGCACAAAATTTGATGCAATTGATAAAGAGAGCCTAGACTTGGCAAATGAGTCGCACGCAAAAAAAATCCTTGTAATCAATAAAATTGATCTAGTAAAAAATAAAAAGGAGCTTTTTTCTTTTGTTGAAAAAACATTTAATAAAGATGATTTTTATTCAATCATTCCAATATCAGCAAAAAATAATGATGGTATTGATCTTGTTCAACAAGAGCTTGAAAAGGCCTTACCCGAAAATGAATTTTTTTATCCGGAAGAAATAGATTTTCAAAGCAATACATTTGAAATTAGTGAAATAATTAGAGAAAAGGTTATTCGTTTACTAGGGGATGAGCTTCCTTATGAGACCGCAGTTGTAATTGAATTATTGAACGAAAAAAAAGATGTATTCGAAATAGATGCAAACATATATGTTTCTAAACAAAGTCAAAAAAGTATAGTGATAGGTAAGAGCGGAGACAAAATAAAATCTATTGGCACTGCTGCAAGAATTGATCTCGAGAGAAAATTAAATAAAAAAGTAATGCTTAAATTATGGTGTAAAGTTCAAAAAAACTGGGTGAATAACCCAATTAGCTTAGAAAGTTTTGGTATCAAGAGTTAATGATTTCTAATCTGCAAAAAGCATATGTTATCCATTCACGGCCATATAAAGAAACAAGCTTAATTGTTACATTTCTTACAGAAAAGAAAGGCAAAATTTCTGCAGTTGCAAAAGGTGCTAAACGTAAAAATTCAAGACTTTCTGGTAATCTCGAGCCGTTTCAATGTTTGAATATTGATTATCGTGGAAAATCTGATTTGAAGTCACTTGTCCTTGCTGAGCCAAGTGAAGCGTTTGAAGATTTTTTTGGTAGTGAAAATCTATACTCAGCTTTCTATGTCAATGAATTAATCAATTATCTTGTTGCACAGGCAGATGAATCAATGGAAATCTTTGATATTTATAAAAAGTGCATTTCGAATCTAAAAAGAAACAATCAAATTGAAAAAATTTTAAGGAATTTTGAATTAAATATTTTGAGCATCTTAGGCTATGAAATAAATTTCTCAAGTGATTACGATAGTAATGAGCGAATAATGAATGGCTTAAGATATAAATATTCACCGCAGTCAGGATTCTCTAAAAGTGAGCAAGGGTATGATGGTAAGATATTGAATGAAATAAATGAAAGGAAATTCTCAAAAAACTCTTTGCAAGCATGTAAAGAAATTAATAGGACAACGATAAATTATTACTTTGAAGAATTGAACATTAAAAGTAGGATATTTTTTAAATGATTTTGGGTATTGGCACTGATTTAATTATCAATAGTAGAGTACAAAAGCTTTATAAAAAGTACGGGGATAGATTTTTAGATAAAATTCTCTCAGCCAATGAAAAAGCAGAGTTTTCCAGCTTAAAAAATTCTCAAAAAATAAATTTCTTATGCTCATCATTTGCCGCCAAAGAAGCTCTCGTTAAGGCGTTAGGGATTGGTTTTCGGGGTGTCTACCCATCTGATATCTCGATGAAAAAAAATGAGCTTGGCAAACCTGAATTAATCAACCATAAATTGGAGAATATTAAACATCATCTATCAATAACCAATACTGATAGTTATACTTTGTCTTTTGTGGTCTTAGAAAAATGAATTTAATACTTTTAGGCATGCCAGGAGCAGGCAAAGGAACTCAAGCAGAATTCATTCAAAAAGATTATGGTCTGGCAAACATCTCCACTGGTGCAATGATGAGAGAAGTAAGCAGATCAAATAGCGAATTAGCAACTAGAGTTCAGTCATATCTTTCTTCAGGAACTCTCGTTCCCAATGAAATAATAATAGAAATGCTTGTTGAAAGAATTCAAAAAGAAGATTGTGCAAACGGTTTTTTATTGGATGGATTTCCGAGAAACCTTGACCAAGGTAAGGCTTTAGATGATGCCAACATTTCCATAGATTTGGTCTTATATTTAAGTATTAAAGAGGAAGAGATCATTTCTAGAATGTCTGGAAGAAGAGTTCATTTAGCATCTGGTCGTTCTTATCACATACTACATAATCCTCCAAAAAAAGATGGTTTTGACGATGTTACTGGAGAAGCATTAATACAGAGAGAAGATGATAATCCTGAAGTAATTAAAAAAAGATTGTCGGTCTATTACAATGAAACAGAACCATTGCTTGAATTTTATAAAAATAAAAATTTGAAATTTATTGAAATAGATGCATCAAAGTCGGTTGATGTGGTAACCGACTCAATTCGCCAAAGCATTTCAACTTGAACAGCATTGTCATAGACCTAACTTCAATTAAGCATTATGTTGCTTTGAATTACAATGAAAAGCACTATTTCTTTGAATTTGAAGAAGAATCTATCAAAAAAAGAAATGATTGGGACCACAAGATCTCGACAATAAGAGACAATATACCTGGATTTGAATTTAAGCACATTGAACAAATGGCCTATGCAGCAGGGCCAGGTTCCTATACTGGAGCCAGACTAGCCTTCACATTTTTAGACACTCTAAACTTGATTATAAATAAGAAGTTTTATGCGTTTTCTAATCTAACAGCATTACAACATAATCATCCTGAAAGGGTGGCAGTTATGAAAGGAAGTAAGAACGATTATTTCTATAGATACAATGATACTGATCATTATTGCGAAAGCTTAGATGAAATCCCAAAGGATACAGCTTATGTAGTTTTACAAAACGATCAACTAAAATTTAAAAATATGATTGAGTTAAATTGTGAAGTTATCTCAAAAAATATTCTTGACTTAGTTATGGGACCTGAAAATAAAGCGCTTTCTTCAAATTATCCAAACTACATAAAAGAATTAAACTATGTAAAAAGTAGATGACGGAACTATCTTTACTGCAAATAATCATACTTAGCATCATCCAAGCCATAACTGAATTTTTACCTATATCAAGTTCTGCACACTTATTGCTTCCTAGCAAAGTACTTGGATGGCCTGATCAAGGTATTATTTTTGACATAACGGTACATTTTGCAACCTTGATGGCTGTTCTTATTTATTTTAGGGATGAATTTTTAAGATTAAGCTTCTATGTCTCTAAAACATTCTTGTTTTTGATTATAAGTACCTTGCCAATCGTCTTGATAGCATTGTTTGTTGAAGGAATAGGTGATTATAGGTGGTCTTTAAAATCAATAGCCTATGCAAACATCTTTTTTGCCCTATTGCTTTATGTATCTGAAAAAACTAGCCAACAAAAGTACTCAAATTCAGACATGACGGCAAAACATGCAATTTTAATAGGTTTATTCCAAACATTTAGCTTGATATCAGGTGCATCTAGGTCTGGAACCGCTATTACAGGTTCATTATTTTTAGGTTATAGAAAGTCAGAGGCTGCAAAATACTCTCTAATGCTATCGATCCCAACCATACTTGGAGCTCTTGTTTTTAGTTTTTTAGAATATAACACTTTAGAAGAAGATATAAACATTTTAACGACTTTTATAGCATTTTTAACGACATTTACAGTATCTTATTTATCTATATCTTTATTTCTTGGTCTTGTACAGAAGCTCGGTTATATGCCATTTATTGTTTATAGATTGATTTTAGGAATAATATTACTGTGGCTGATATAGAAGGAATAAAAGTATTAAATGTTAGCACCCAAAAAAGAGCTAAAAAGCTATCAGAAAAATATAATGTACCATTAATAAACTCTGAATCTGCAGAAACATATGTATCTATTGATGATCAGTCAATTCTGCATTCTGGTAATTACAAATTAGAAAATTCGTTTAGAGAGGGTAAATTTCGTGCGAGGATTTCGCAGTATCAGGGTGAAAGTCTTTTAAAAAAAGCAATTGGTTGGCAATCAACATCACAAAAGCATATCTTAGATACTACAGGAGGCTTAGGGCATGATGCCTTTATTCTTGCATTGCTTGGACAAAAAATTACTGTTTTAGAAAAGAATACAGGGTTATGTATTTTGATTGAGGAGGCATTAAACAATTTACCTAATTTGTCATATTTCAATGATGCTAAAAACAACATATCAGTTATAAATAACGATAGTCGTGCTTTTTTATCATCCGCAGAAAACTTCGATGTTATTTACGTTGATCCAATGTTTAACTCGAAGAAAAAATTAAAAAGAACAAAACAAATGCAATTTCTAGATAATTATCTTAAAGAATATGATGATCCTTCAGTTGAATTTTATAAATCAAATTTTAAAAGATTAGTAATTAAGAAAGAATTGAGAGCAGCACCTAGTATAAAAGATTACTCTGCTATATCATTTAAGGGTTCATCAGTAAGATATGATGTATATTCAAAGGGAGAAAAATGAATTTTAGTCAAGCAGTAAAGTCAGCATTAATAGATAATTACTCTACTTTCAAAGGTAGATCTTGCAGGGCAGAATGGTGGTATTTTATGTTATTTACAGTAATTATTTCTATAGTAGTTAGCGCTGTGGTGGCATTTACAACTTTCGGTAGTGTAGATTGGGAATATGTGGCATCTTTGAGTGAAAACCAAGCAACAGAATTTATTCTAGACAGTAGCTTTGGAATAGGAACACGCATATCATCTGTAGCATTATCTCTAATATTCTTTTTACCTATGCTTGCTGTAACTATCAGAAGGTTACAAGACCTTGATGCTAGCTATTATTGGGCTGTGCCGTACTTTTTAGTTAGCGTTATGAGTATATGGTTTGGAATTTTTCCTTCTGTTGAGCCTGCAGCGGTCAGGCTGAGTGCAGCTGGAAACTTAATCACAATTCTTTATTGTTTAGCTTTTTTAAGACAGGGTGGCTACGAAGACAACAGGTTTGGCCCTAACCCACTTGAAGAAGAAGATACATATTAAGCTAATCTTCAAAAATTACAGCGGTGCCATAAGCAACCACTTCTGAAGCGCCTTGTGCAATGGTACTGCTTTGAATTCTAAAACATATTATTGCGTTAGCTCCCTTTTTTTCTGCATCAACGATCATTCTTTCGACAGCTTGATCACGAGTTTGTTGAAGAAGTCTTGAATATTCTTCTACTTCTCCTCCAACAATATTTTTAAGGCCTGCAAACATGTCTGCTACTGCATGCCTAGCTCTTGCAGAGCTGCCTTTTACGTAACCAATTGTACTAACAATATTTTTTCCAGGGATGCTTTCTGAAGTTGTTATCAACATACCCTAATTCTAACAAATTATTTCAATTGATTATTATGCTTCACAAGAACTATTAAAAGATTTAAAATGCATGCTTCATGGCTGTACAAAAAAGTAAAAAAACAAGAAGTAGAGTTGGGATGAGACGTTCTCATGATGCGTTGAGTTCTAATTCTTTGTCGACTGATCCAGTTTCAGGCGAAAGACATTTAAGACACAATATGTCTGCTGATGGTTTCTACAAAGGTAGATTAGTCAAAGATCTTAAAAAGAAATCAAAAGAATCAGAAGAAGAAACCCAACAGTAATCTAAATGGCTTTTTCGTTCTTATTTCCTGGTCAAGGATCTCAATATACTGGAATGTTCAAAGAACATTTTGAAGAATTTGATGAATTTCAAGAAAATTTGTCCATAGCTGAAGAATTTTATAAGGAAGATTTAAAAAATATTATTTTTCAGGACGACCCAAGATTAAACGATACATATTACACCCAACCACTTTTGATGGTGATGAGTTTTTCGCTTTTTCAAGTGTGGAAAAACCATAATTGTCCACTTCCAAAAGTTGCTGCTGGACATAGTCTTGGAGAAGTTTCAGCTTTTTTATGTGCAGGTGGCTTCAATTTAAAGGATGCGCTTAGATTTATAAAATTTAGAGCAACTTTTATGGTTGAAAGCAAGGGCGATACTAAAACTAAAATGTCTGCTGTTCTTGGTTTAGACGGTGAAAGCATAAAAAAAATTCTGTTAGATAAGAAAGCAAAATTTCTTGAGGCAGTAAATATAAACTCACCATTACAGACTGTAATTGCTGGCAACACAGATGAAATTGAGTCGGTAAAAGACGAACTAAAACAAAAAGGTGCAAAAAAAATAGTTGATCTTTCAGTATCCGTGCCTTCTCACTCAAGCTTGATGGGAATAGCCTCTACAAAATTAAAATTGGTACTTGATGAGATAAAGATTGGAAAGCCAGATTTTCCTGTAATTCAAAATTTACACGCAAAAATTCCATTAACAGCAAAAGAAATTTGCAATAATCTTGCTGAACAAATATCCAACCCAGTTCAGTGGGTATCTTCTATGAATAGGTTAAAGAAATACGGTCTTGAAGAGCATTATGAAGTCGGGCCCAGTAAAGTTCTATCTGGTTTGGCTAAGCAAAATAGAATAAAGGGATCATTTTCATCTTTAGATAATATTGATACATTTAAAGAATTATTAAGTAGACATGGAGCATAAAAAGGTAATAGTAACTGGCGGTAACAGGGGAATCGGCAAAGGAATTGTTTTGTCTCTTCTAGACCAGGGGTATTTAGTCTTAGCCACCTCAAGAGACTCAAAAAAATTTGATATGTCACACCAAAATCTGGAGGTAGCCAATTTAGATGTTTGCGATCAAGCATCAATTGATGATTTTCAACAAATAGTAAATGATTTTGATCCAGATATTCTCATTAATAATGCTGGCATTACAAAAGATAATCTTTTTTTGAGAATGAATGAGGATGATTGGGCGGAAGTTATAGATACGAATCTGAATAGCGTTTTTAGAATGACTAAATTAGTTGTTAGAGGAATGTTAAAAAAGAAGTGGGGGAGAATCATTAACATTAGTTCAATATCGGGTTCAATGGGAAATCCTGGTCAAACAAATTACTCTGCGTCAAAAGCAGGTGTTGAAGCCTTTTCACGTTCACTTGCAAAAGAGTTAGGGTCTAGAAATATTACAGTAAATTCAGTTGCACCAGGGTTTATTCAAACTGATATGACTCAAGGGTTAATTGATGAAGAAATAACCAAAAAAATTCCCTTACAGAGAGTGGGAAGTGTTGAAGATGTTGCATCTTTGATAAACTTTTTGGTATCAGAAGAGTCTAATTATATTACCGGCCAAACATTAGTAGTTGATGGCGGGCTATTTATGAAGTAATGTATGTTTTACGAATTTACTGAGGAGTAATAATGAGCGAAGTTCTAGATAAAGTTGTTGAAATTGTATGTAACCAGTTAAGTGTTAATAAAGAAGATGTCACGCCTGATGCTTCGTTTGTTGAAGACCTCGGAGCAGATTCTTTAGATACTGTTGAGCTGGTTATGGCATTTGAAGAGGAATTCGGTCTCGAAATTCCTGATGACGAGGCAGAAAATATTACAACAATTAAGAGTGCCGTCGATTGGATCGAAAAGAATAGTTAAGAAGTCTCTTCTTCTTGTTCTATTTGTTAGTTTAATTTTTGTTTCAATAAGACTACAGTTTGCCTTACTGCAAAAAATACCCGTACAAGATGCCAATCAAACCTTTATCGTTGAGAGAGGTGACAGTTTGTATGGAATACTCTCCAATCTTGAGGAAAAATATAATCTATCTAGCACTTGGTGGATCAGGTTTAAATATATGTTTAAAGAATCCCCTGTAATAAAAGCTGGTAGATACAATATTTTCCCTAATACTACAGTCTCTGAACTCATAGAGCGTTTTGAAGACGGTGATGTCCAGCTTTTCAAAATTGCTATAATTGAAGGTACTGTTGCAAAAAATAATTTAGTCAATTTAGAAAATATTATTGAAGATCAAAATCTTAATTTTGAGGTACCTCAAAGTGTTAGAGATATTTTTGCAAAAGAGGCTTTGATCATGCCGGATACGTATTTTTTTAGCGACGCTCAAGATTTAAAGAAGGTTTTAAACAACTCAAAATTATTTTTAGATGAGTACTTGAACAATGCATGGAAAGAAAAATCAAAAAATAATCCTTTGCAATCACCTTATGAGGCATTAGTTTTGGCTTCAATAATTGAAAGAGAGGCAGTGCTGCCGTCTGAGCAAGAAAAAATAGCTTCTGTATTTTTATCAAGACTTAATATCGATATGAGGTTACAAGCTGATCCGACATCCTCGTACGGGTTTTACGGTGATTACGGAAAAAAAATTGGTAGAGCAGTACTAGATGATAAAAACCCATATAACACATATCAAAATAAAGGATTGCCGCCTGGTCCAATTTGTTATCCATCAAAAGGAGCCATAGATGCAGCGATTAAATCATCACCTGGAGAATTTTATTATTTTGTTGCAAAAGGAGATGGGTCTCATATTTTTTCAAAAACATACGAAGAGCATAATAAGGCTGTAAAAAAATACATTTACAGTAAATAATATAGATTGTGTTTATATCATTTGAAGGCATTGAGGGATCAGGAAAATCCACACAAATTGAGCTGCTAGAATCTTCTCTTAAAGATTTAGGTCATGACGTAAAAAAACTTAGAGAACCAGGCACAACAGTTCTAGGGGAAAGAATACGGGAAATATTTCTTGAAGATACTGATGAAACTATAGATCCTATTACCGAAGCATTCTTGCTATACGCATCCAGAAAACATTTAGATCAAAATATACTCAGAGAAAGCTTAGACAAAGGTTGTATTGTAATAGCTGACAGATATGCCGATGCAACTAAAGCTTATCAATGCTTTGGGAAAGGTTTAAGTATCGATTTTATAAACTATGTCCACGAAAGTTCTGAACTTTTAACACCTGACTTAACATTTTATATGGATATATCTGCAGAAAAATCTAAAGATAGGATATCTGAAAGAGAGATGGATAGAATGGAAAGCGAACCTTTGGAATTTTTTGAAAAAGTACGACAAGGATATCTAAAAATAGCCGAAAAAAATCCTCACAGAGTCGTATGTCTTGATGCTAATAAAAGTATTGAAGAACTTAAAAAAGAAATAATTAATAAAACATTAGAAAAGATAAATGCTTCCTTGGAATAAAAAATTCTTAGAACACCAAGACAACATAAAACCAAAAACTATTTTAAGTGGTTCTGATGGCCAAGATATCAAAGAAGTCGCAAGAGAAATTGCAAAAGCCTTTATAACAAGAATTGATGGCAAAGATTACAAGAATTTAGAATTAGAAAACATAGCATCCCATAATTTTTATTTTCTAAAAAAAGATCCTGAAAAAAATAATATTCCTATTGCTGAGTTAAGAGAACCAAAAGATTTTTTATCACTAAGCTCAACAGGTAAAAAATTACTTTTTATTCAGGGAGGGGAAGACATTAGAATTGATGGTTATAATTCTTTACTTAAAGTCGCAGAGGACTCTGGTGATCAGACTTTTATAATTATCTCGACTAATAATTTATCCTCAATTCCCTCAACTATTAAAAGTAGGTTTCACATATCAAGAATTCCAAAGCCATCTATTGAGGAAGTGAAGGGATTTCTGTCTACTAGCAATCAAAGCTTCTCTGCAAGTGCAATAGGGTTCTTATCTGAAAATCCAAAGGAGCTTGAATCATCTTTGGTAGATGTTGCAAAAAAAATGGAAAAATATGATTCATTTTTAAATGGGCGAGATATTAATTCTAAAGATCGAGAAGAAATTTCTGGGTTTACTGATTATTTGATTTACCTTCAAAAGTTAAAGATTGACTCCAAAACAAAAATTTCATTAAAGAATTTGAGTAAATTAATGGATATAAAGAAATCAATCAACCTACCCAATAACCTTAGTTTGGATGTGATTAAATTAAGAATTAATTCTTGTTTAGAGGTGGTCTAGGAAAAAATTTATTCTTTTGCTCAAAAGCGTAAGCGAGATTAATTAGATTAACTTCATCCCAAGCAGTTCCCATAAATGATAGTCCAGTGGGGAAACCGTTAACCATTTCTAATGGAATGGTTATATGTGGATAACCAGAAATAGCAGATAGAGCACCATTTCCCCATCCATTTTCAAAATTATCTCCATTCTTATAATCAATTTTCCATGCAGTATTTCTTGTTAATCCAACCACAGCATCGAGTTTATTTTCATTCAGAATATCATCCAAATAACTTCTTGAGAAACCTACTATTTCGAGAGCTTCTTGATAAATATCGACAGTAAATTTATCTTTAATTTTTTTCCCAGGTGCTGCTGCGATACTGCTTATAAAATATTCTTGGCCATAAAAACTCATGGTGTCTTTTTTATTCGCATTATTAAAATCCACTATTGACTGCATGTCTCTCATAGAGGATCTAGATTTTTTCAGGTAATCATTTAGCCCAATAAAAAATTCATGTTCAAGAATAAAAAGGGCAGAGGCCCAAAAATTATTAGGCAAGGGTTTTAGTTTTAGCGGAACAATTTGAGCTCCAGCTTCTGTAAAAACTTTTTCTGCTTTTCTGATAAGTGTAAAAGTTATTTCTAAATCTCCATCACTTGGCATTATTAGCCCAATCCTTTTTCCCTTGAGATAGCCGCTGTTTAAACGTACCAAAGCAGAATAATCAAAATTTTTGGGTATATTGCTAGTAGCTTTATCCTTTGGGTCTTTTCCTGAAATACTTTTAAGCACAATGGCTGCATCTAAAACATTTCGTGCCATTGGGCCAGCCGTGTCTTGAGTAGAGGATATTGGGATTATTCCATGTCTGCTTACTAAGCCTACGGTTGGTTTAATACCCACCACACCATTAATCGAGGCAGGACAAGTTATAGAACCATTTGTTTCCGTTCCTATTGATACAGGTACCAAACCCAAAGCAACAGCAGCAGCGCTACCAGAACTTGATCCACAAGGATTATATTCAAGGTCATATGGATTTTTTGTTTGTCCACCAAAGCTTGACCATCCGCTAACTGAATTTCTACCTCGAAAATTTGCCCACTCTGAAAGATTGGCTTTGCCTACAACCAAAAAACCTGTTTTTTTTAATTTATTTACAATATGAGCATCTCTTCTGGGAAAGTTATCAAGCATAGAAAGTGACCCTGCCGTATTAGGCAATCCTAAAGAATCTATGTTGTCCTTTATGATTATGGGTACACCTTGCCACTCTTTATTTCGTCCATAAACGTATGCTTTATATATTTCACTTGAATCGTAGGTAGCAATAATTGAATTTACCTCAATATCTAATTCATTTATTGTTTTCAAATAATTGTCTAGAAAAGCCTTTTTATTTTGGCTTAAAGTAATGGATTCTTTAAATTCTTGAACTGAAAGAAACTGTAATGATTCGGCATTACAAAAGATTGAAGATAAAAATAAAAAAAAGATGGCTTTATTTTTCATAAAACCATCTTAAAGAATTTTTGCTATTTGATTAAGCTTAAGCGAGAAAAAAAACTATAAGTTAATAGGGGTAAAAACATGAGAGTAAAAAGTTTTTTCCCTCGCTCAATCTCTATTTAAATTCTGGGTAAGCTTCTATACCAATTTCTTCAGCATCCAATCCTTTCTTCTGAATTTCTTCAGATGCGGTTACTGGGACTACCATATTCAGCAAGAATAAAAATGCATAAGTTAATACAAATCCCCAGGCAGCAATCGAAAGCACGCCTGCAGCTTGTCCCATAACAGTTGCACCTTCATTAGTAAGAGGAACAACCATTACACCAAATACACCAGCTGTACCGTGAGCTGAAATAGCTCCAACGGGGTCATCAACTTTGAAGAATTGTTCAAATGCTACTAAAGAGCCATAGCAAAGTAAGCCACCAACAGCACCTATCATAGTTGCTTGAAACACGGTAGGAGTGTCAGGTCCAGCTGTAATTGCAACTAAACCACCAATCGCACCATTCAATGCATATATGAGATTAGTTTTCTTGAAGAAAATTCTTGCTACTAGTAAACAAGCAATAACTCCACCAGCTGCTGCGGCATTTGTATTCATTACAACGTGTGAAAAGCCATGCGCTGCTTCTGCTGTGTGAGTTGATAGCCATGATCCACCATTAAAACCAAACCAACCTAGCCACAAAATGAAAGTACCTAGAGCTGCTATAGGCATATTTGCACCATAGAGTTTATTTGTTTTTGCTTTCGGAAACAGCCCAGCGAGTTTACCAGTAACTTTTCCGTACTTGCCCATACGAGGGCCAATAAATAGCGCTGCAGCTAATGCACAAGCACCACCAAGGAGATGAACTGTTCCAGAACCTGCAAAATCTATGTAGCCATAACCGCCATCTTCAACTGCAGTTTTTAGGAATCCACCACCCCAATTCCAGTATCCTTGCACTGGGTAAACAAACCCAGCCACGAAAGCTGCGAGAGCAAAAAATGGCCATTGATTCATTCTCTCTGCAACTGCACCAGAAATGATAGAAACTGCCGTTGCAACAAAAACTACTTGAAAGAAAAAGTCAGACGCGCCCGCGGCGTATACTGAACCATCAACATACTCAACTTCAGCAGAGCCGGGTTCTGTATGCATAAATTCGAAAGTAAAATCAGGTATGACGCCATTTCCAGAAGACGCATACAACGCCGAATAACCACAAATCATAAACATCGTACAGGCTATCGAATAAAGGCCAATGTTTTTTGTAACTATTTCTGCGGTATTTTTCTTTCTCACAAGTCCTGCTTCAAGCATGGTAAATCCTGCAGCCATCCACATTACAAGTGCTCCCATTACAACGAAATAAAAGGTATTTAAACCAAATGCTAATTCATCCATTCTATCTATCCTTTATCGTTAAAAAGACGCACTCAATGTAAAGACAACTCCGTCCTCGTCTTCCATTTCAGTGCCTTCTTCTGCCTCAAATGAGGTGTAACCTATTGAAGCGTCATATCCCAGTAATGGGAAAGAGTAAGCAACTAAGAAATTCGTTCCATAAGTATTGTAATCACCATATGAAACCGTTACGTAATCATCTGAGTAGAAAGCTTCTAGATAATCAGCATCGCCCTCAAGAGGTGAATAGTAAGAAAAACCTATACCGTCGTATGATGCTGAGAAATAAAACTCCTCAAAATCTCCAGTAGTACCAGGATAAGCGTAATCTATGTAACCTATATCATAGTCAAAGCCTACTTCAGAAGTTCCCGAGTAACCAGCATAGGTATCTAATTCAAGACCTGCGCCCCCAAAAGCAACGTTTGAACCCCATGTTCCAGCGTAAAAACCAGAATCATCGGTATAGTCAAAACCACCACTATAGCCAGGATCATCCATTGTCTGAGTCATGCCTCGCCAAACGTAGTTAGTCGTAAAAGAGAAGTTTGCAGATATATCAGCAAACAACGGTAAAGTTAGAAACATGACTAATGTCATCATTCCCTTTTTCATAAACATCTCCTTAAAAAAATGCGCTATAAAAAAAAGGGTCAAACCTTGCATAGAAAATTAAGCGCGTTCCTTCAGCTGTTGCTTACTTCCGTCCGTAAATGGATGAACGATTCCGCTCCTTTTTTACCATGGAGATGGTTTAACTTTTAACCCATGTTATATGGGCTCCTTTTTTCCCATGGAGTATGGGTTATAAACACAAGTTATAAATTAACATTATCCAAATTAATACCCTATAATGAAAAAGTCAACAGTAAAAAACGAATAAAGTATTTTTAAACTTAATGAAAGGTAAAATTGATATAAAAGATCACGATTCATGCGGTACAGGCGTCTTATTCAATAAAAACAACGAATTCGCACATTCTGTAATAGAAAGGTCTCTTTTATCATTATCGAACATGAAGCACAGAGGTGCTTTAAGTTATGACGGAATGACAACAGATGGGTGCGGTATTTTACTGGATATTGATCGAAAGTTTTTCCAAAAAAAACTCTTAGAAGAGCAAAAATTAATACTACCAAATAATTTTTCAATTGCTGTCTTAATGGTTCAAAATAATTTTGACTATCAGAAAATTTTCTTGAAAATTTGCTCAAAATTTAACCTTAAAATCATCGCCAAAAGAGAAGTAGATGCCAAGAAAAATATACTTGGAGAATTAGCACAAAAATCTTGTCCTAAGATAATTCAAATCTTTGTTGCCCCCAAAAAAAATAATACTGCTTCTAATCATGAACCATCTTTTTTTAAGATAAAAAAATATTTTGATAATAATTTTTGTGCTGAGAAAGAGATCTATTGCGTAAGTTTTTCAGCTAAAACAATCGTGTATAAAGGGCTGATACATCCTGATGTATTTTCAGATTTCTATACTGACCTTGCTGATCCGTCTCATACATCAGCATCAGCAACTTTTCACATTAGATTCTCAACAAATACCTCTCCAAAGTGGCACTTGGCTCAACCATATAGAAACATTGCTCATAATGGAGAAATAAATACAATTTCTGGTAATAGAAATTGGGCAACAGCTAGGATTCAAAATTTTAAATCAAGAAAATTAGGTGATTTGTCAGCATATTATCCTTTAATAAATCAGGAAGGTTCTGACTCATCTTCTCTGGATAATATCCTAGAATTATTCACTTTAGGTGGCATAAATGTTGGTAGGGCCGCGAGAATGCTAATTCCACCGTCATGGCAAAATACTGATCTGATGGACCCGGATGAAAAAGCTTTTCATGAGTATAACTCTATGCATATGGAAGCATGGGATGGGCCTGCTCTAATATGCTTCCAAAACGACGATTACGTTTCATGTTTTCTAGACAGAAACGGATTAAGACCAGCCAGAATTGAGTATTTTGACGACGATTCAGTCTGCGTCTCCTCTGAGGTTGGATCGAATAAAACTAAAAATATAAAGTGTGTAGGAACTGGCAGGCTTGGACCAGGAGGATTGATTTTATTCGATAGGAATACTAAAGAATTGCTGATGAACGATGAAGTTGATAAAAAACTCTCAGCTTCAAAACCCTACAGAAATTGGTTAAAAGAAAATGCAAAACATCTTGAGGCGAATTTACACACTTATTCAGGACCTGAAATGAGAGAGATATCAGATAAATATTTTCGAGAATCTTGTAATAGTTTCTTATTGAATAAAGAGGAAATCGAGATGCTTAAGGTCTATGCTCTAGAAAGCAATGAACCAACAGGATCTATGGGCGACGATACACCTATATCCCCAATAAGTTCAAAAATAAGATCAATTTATGATAATTGCAGGCAAAAATTTGCCCAAGTAACAAATCCTCCAATAGATTCACTTAGAGAAAAATCAGTTATGTCTTTAGAAACTTGTCTAGGTCCAGAGCTAAATATATTTGAAGAGACAGCAGAACATGCGAACAGAATTGTAGTTAATTCGCCTATTCTTTCTCACAAAAAATTTAACCTTCTACTTAAAAATAAAAAGTTTCCTTGTAAGAGATTTTCACTTGAGTATTCAGATTCAGAGGGTCTAAAGAATGGAATCTTAAGAGTTCTAGAAGACGTTATTAAAACTGTAAAACTAGGAACAAATATAATTGTTTTGGATGAGAAGCAATCCAGCAACAAAGTTCCTGTAATACCAGCTCTTCTTATAACTTCAGCTTTACACAATAGACTTATAAAAGAGAATTTAAGAACCGATTGTAATGTTGTTGTTAACACAGCATCTGCTAGAGATAACCATCAAATCGCGTGCTTAATTGGTTTTGGGGCAACATGTGTTCATCCATGGCTCGGTTTGCAATCAGTACTTAAAGTATCAAATGATTCAACAGAGCTTACTTCAAATGAATTATGTGTTGCGTACAGGAAATGCTTGAATAAAGGTCTACTGAAAATAATGTCAAAAATGGGCATTTCAAATGTCTCAAGCTATAGAGGCTCAGGTTTATTTGAAGTGATTGGGTTTTCAGATGAGGTAAATAATCTTTGTTTCCCAAAAAATGAATCATTTATTAAAGGAGAATCATTCGAGGAAATTCATGAAAAAATTATGCTTACAATGTCTTTTGATGGAGACGATGATAGAGTCGCGAAAGGTTTGCATAAATTTAAACATAACGGAGAAGACCATGCCTTTAACCCAGATGTTGTAATGAATTTACAGAATTCTCTGAAATCTGGATCTTTCAAAGAATTTAAAAATTTTTCTTCTTACGTTGATTCCAGAAAACCACTTGCAATCAGGGATTACTTTGAACTTCATTCAAAAAATGAATCAATAAATATTGACGAAGTTGAACCAATAGAAGCAATATTATCAAGATTTGACTCAGCTGGGATGAGTTTGGGTTCCATGTCTCCGCATGCACATGAAACTTTAGCTGCTGCTATGAACGGATTAGGTTGTCGTTCAAATTCAGGTGAGGGTGGCGAGGATCCAAAAAGATATGGAACCAATCTAGAATCAAAAATTAAACAAGTTGCTTCTGGTAGATTTGGTGTTACACCACATTATTTAAGAAATGCAGAAGTTCTTCAAATTAAAATTGCGCAAGGTGCAAAGCCAGGAGAGGGTGGACAATTGCCAGGCTCTAAGGTTGACTCATATATAGCAAAGTTAAGGTATTCAAAACCAGGAATCACACTGATTTCACCGCCTCCTCATCATGATATTTACTCCATAGAAGACCTCGCTCAGTTAATTTATGATTTAAAACAAGTAAATCCGAAAGCTTTAGTTTCAGTAAAATTAGTATCTGAGCCTGGAGTGGGAATTGTTGCAGCAGGCGTTGTGAAGGCAAACGCAGATTTTATTACCATTTCTGGCCATGATGGAGGCACAGGTGCAAGTCCTATTTCTTCCATAAGACATGCCGGATCGCCATGGGAGACAGGTATGTTTGAGACACAAAATACCCTTCTTCAAAGTAATCTAAGGTCGAATGTAAGGCTTCAAACAGATGGTGGTCTAAAAACAGCAGAGGATGTCATAAAAGCAGCAGTATTTGGTGCAGATTCTTTTGGTTTTGGTACAGCACCAATGATAGCTATGGGTTGTAAGTATCTAAGAATATGTCATTTAAATAATTGCGCCACTGGTGTTGCCACACAACAATTAAGAATTATAAACGACCACTTTTTAGGGGAAGTTGAAAAAGTACAAAAATTCTTTGAATTTACTGCTCAAGAAGTTCGAGAGAAGCTTGCATATTTAGGTCTAAGGTCTTTGGAAGAGGCAATTGGAGACACATCGATCATGAAACTCAAAAAAGATTCTGAAGATGAATCTCTTAAATTAGGCTTTGACAAGTTGCTTGAGAGATATAGACCTAACAAAAAACAATCTAATGAGCTTAAAAAGAATCTAATAAATAATTCTTTAAGTGATGAATCACTAACTAATCTGATAAAGAAGAAACTTAAAAACAACCTAACTAAGGGAAAAGGAGGATCATTTAATTTTGAGATTAAAAATACTCACAGATCAATTGGCGCAAGTCTTGCAGGCGATATAGCTGAGAAATTTGGCAGACAGGGATTTCCAGAAAAACTTATTCTCAATTTCAAAGGAAATGCGGGACAAAGTTTTGGATGTTGGAATTCAAAAGGTGTTGATTTGAAATTAAATGGACTAGCAAATGATTACGTTGGTAAAGGCATGAATGGTGGAAAAATTATTATAACAAAAAATAAATACCTTGATCAGGAAAGAGCTGTGCTAGCAGGAAACACTTGTTTATTTGGTGCCACTGGAGGCGAATTTTATGCAACAGGGGTCGTAGGTGAAAGATTTGCAGTGAGAAATTCAGGGGCAAAAGCAATTATTGAAGGAAGTGGGGACCATTGTTGTGAATATATGACCGGTGGAGAAGTTATAGTTTTAGGTCCTGTAGGTAATAATTTTGGTGCAGGAATGACTGGTGGTTTTGCATATGTTTATGATCAAGATAGAAGTTTTGTTGATAAATGTAATAAAGACTTAGTTTCTTTTAACAGAATTACCTCGCAAGAAATGGAAGCACATAGGTCATATTTAAAAGATAGAATCGCTCATTTTGTGAAAGAGACAAACAGTCAGATAGGCGCAGAAATTCTTGAAGATTTTGAAAAATATCAAAGCCTTTTTTGGATAGTAACTCCATACGCCGAAAACCTTTCAAGAATTATTCGAAAAACACGAGAGGATGCAGCGTAATGTCAACAAATTTTGAATTCATTGACATCAAGAGAATTGAGCCTGAAACCAAGCCTATCAATGCAAGAAAAATTGAATTTGGAGAAATATATCAATCACATAATCTTGAATCAGTAAAAGAACAATCCAGTAGATGTCTGGACTGTGGTAATCCTTATTGTGAGTGGAAATGCCCACTTCACAACTACATACCTGACTGGCTAAAGCTTGCCCAAGAAGGCTCGATTCATGAGGCGGCTGATTTATGTCACGAAACAAATTCTTTTCCTGAGATATGCGGCAGAATTTGTCCGCAGGAAAAATTATGTGAGGGTGCTTGTACTTTAAATACTGGATATGAAGCAGTCACAATCGGTCAAATTGAAAAATATATTACCGATAAAGCATTATCTGAAGGCTGGAAACCAAAAAAACTTGCAGCAAGTTATTCAAAAAAAACTGTTTCAATTATTGGTGCTGGTCCGGCGGGACTTGCATGCGCTGAAAACTTAATAAGAAGGGGAATTAAATGCACTGTTTATGACAGATATTCGCAAATAGGGGGACTATTAACCTACGGTATACCAGAGTTTAAGTTGGAGAAAAGTATAGTCATCAAGCGTCGTGAAATTCTTGAAGAATTGGGGGTAAAATTTGTGCTTAATTGTGAAGTAGATGAGAAAAAAATGAGCGAGATAAATAACAAAAGTGATGCAATATTTTTAGGACTTGGCACTTATGAGTCAATCAAAGGGAACATAAATGGTCAAGACAAAGAAGGAGTTGTCGAGGCGCTACCATATTTAATCAGGAATACCGAATATTTAATGTCAGAGGACGATGCTGAAAAAATAAATTTTAAAGATAAAAAAGTTGTGGTTTTGGGTGGGGGCGATACAGCTATGGACTGTGTTAGAACAGCCATAAGACAACAAGCTCAAAGTGTTCATTGTGTGTATAGAAGGGATAGGGAAAATATGCCTGGTTCAGTGAAAGAAATAAAGCATGCACAAGAGGAAGGAGTACAATTTTTATTTAATTCACAACCCCTTGAAATTATAGGAAATGGTAAAGTGAAACAGCTTAAGATTGGTGAGACTAGATTAGGTGAAGCTGACGATTCTGGTCGAAGAAAACCGGTTTTGGTTGAGGGATCTGAAAGAATTCTTGATATTGATAAACTTGTAATTGCCTTTGGTTATGAAGCAGATCCACAAAATTTCATTGCTGAGAATAATATAGATGTATCAGATAGAGGCCTTATTTCGCTTGAAAATCAAGACTATAAATTTCAAACATCAAATCCAAAATTTTTTGCAGGAGGAGACATGATAATAGGGTCAAGTTTAGCTGTTCACGCCATAGCTCATGGCAGAGATGCAGCAAAAGAAATTATAAAATTTCTCGAAACCTGAAGTTATAATTAGATTATGGATGCAAACTTAATTCTTCTAATTGTCCAAGTAGTGGCAGCCTTAGGTGTGGTTATTTCCGTTGTTTATCTTGGTGTTCAGATCCACCAACAAAATGAAATAACTAAAGCACAATTCGGCCATTCACTAACCCAAAGACAATACGAAAGGTACTTTGCAACGACCAAAGATTCTGAATTCGCTGATTTTCTCGCTAAAGATTGGGATGGAGATCTAACTCACGGCGAGCAGTGGAGGGTAGCAATGTTCATAGTCATGGCGCTCGTAGATATTTTTGATGTTTATGAAAAAGTGCAAAAAGGTTTTGTCGATGAAAAACATTTAACAATCAGAATGAACGCTTTAAAACTTGGCACCATGAAAACTAAATTAGCTAAAGGCACTTGGGACTTTTGGAAAGCTACAAGAGACGAAGAATTCATTAAATGGTTTGAACAAGAGATGTTTGGAAATGATGCAGCTAAATGGACTCATGAGCCCACTGATGTGCCAGATGGAATCAAATCTAGTATAAGAGAATAATTTTAGGCGAATTGTGCTTTTGCTGTAGCGGTTAATTTTTTTTGGAGCTCTTCATTATTTAGATGAAATCTATCAACTTCGTTATCCCAGTCTAAATCCTTGAACTCATTCAACCCTTTTTTGTACCATACTTCGTCTTGAAGCTTATCTCCATTTTTGAATTTTGAATGAGTTCTAAGTAACCAAGTTCTGTTTGTCGGTTCATTTATTGTTTTAAAAATTTCATCGCATTTATCGTATTGACCATTCAGAAAATAAGCAAAAAATAAATTATTTGTTCTTCTATCAGAATTACTATCAGCAAATGGAATAGGGTCTATTTCGTACAATTTCTCCCAGACTTTCACCCCTTCAGGAATTTTATTAGATCGAAGAAGAGCATCTCCATAGATTGACATTACTGTTGGATTATTTGGATTGGCATTATAAGAAGTTGTGGCAAATTTTAGCATTTGTGGATAGTCATGTAGTGATAAATAGACTTCACCCAAAAGTCTGTTAGCGTTCCAATCATTCTCATTTTTTTCTTTGGCAAAATCTAAGGCTGCAAACATTTCATTGATCCATTCATCCGTTTGTTCAACAAAACCCATACCCATAGCTTGCCCCATTGTGCATGCTTTCCAAGAATAGGGTAGAGGGTTATCCTTATCAGCTTCGATGGCTAAATTAAGCATTTTAAGTGCTTCTGCATTAGACTCTTTGTTGTACTTTTGATTAAGCGCTCTACCTTTAAGCATGTAATCATATGAGGTCATATTCTTTGTTGGTTTTCTATATGCTCTTTTTAAGCTTTTGATTTCAATATTACCCACAGTCTGGTTGATAATTTTTTTCACAATTTCATCTTGTACTTCAAAAATATCTGTTTTAACACGATCGTACTTATTTGACCAAAGGACGTTTCCCTCCTCAGTCTCTGACAGTTCTACCGAGATCCTCAATCTATTCTCAATAGCTCTTATGCTTCCAGAAACAAGATAATCAGCATTCCATTTTGAGGCAAACTCATCGGCCGAAAGATTTTCATTCCTACATTCAAAACACGCTTTACGAGATACAATTTCAACTTCTTTTATCATTGAAAATTCGCTAATTAAGTCTTCAACAATGCCATCCACTAAAAATAACCCCTCATCATCTTTATTTAAATTTTCAAAAGGTAGCACAGCGATTTTTGGTACTAAATTATTTGTTCTTGAGGCAACGTTATCGTTTAACTCTGAATCTCTTTCTTCAGATCTTAAGAAATAAGCTATTACTAAAAAAATCGGTAAAAATGCCGGAATTCCTATAAGCAGTGTTTGCATAAAAAGTTCTGAAGAAATTCCTAAAGTGTCTTGAATAGAAACATTACTGACTACAACACTTGCAACTTGTATTAAGGCAAAACCAGCTACTACATATGCTGTAGCACTTTTCCAAAGCACATTAAAAATCTTCTTTAACATCAAGGTACTATTCTAGCTGAGGTTCCTAATCCTGATCCATAAACAACAGCATTAAGCCATAGTCTATTCGTGCCAAGTGCTGCACCTCTAAAGTTTGGCTCCCCTGCGAATAAAATTACTTGACCTCTACCTATTCTTTCACGTGTTAAATATGCTGAATTAGCAATTCTTTGAGATGCCTCTGGCCAAACCAGCCCACTCATTCGCACATTTAAATCTGTTTTAGGTGGCATATCTGACCAGTTAATTGTTCTATAGGTTTCTTCGTCACTCTGTACTATTTCACCTATACGAACTGCTGCTTCTGAGTTACCGCCAGTCATTAGTACAGGGAGATTAGAATATAAGACGGGAAGGGTATCTATAGTTCCAAAGGTTAGCCAATGTTCATCATCTATTCTTCCAGCTACAAAAGCACCTGAGGGCATGAATAGTGACTGCCATTCGTCTCTCTTTTCAAGTTGAGCTTTATTGTATTTATTTGAGCTTCCTTCCCAAGGATATTCAACATCATGATCTACTCTGTTTTTATTGGTCTCTGCCATATCAATCTCAATATTTAAAGCTCCAAATTCTCTTTGCAAATCCATATTGTATTCCTCACTTTTGTCAAAAGTGCTTGATACTTGACGTACAGAACCAATCCCATTTTCGTAGCTTAAGCTCCTAGAGCTGGCATTGTGTGCGATCAGTGTGCCTCCTTGTCTAATCCATTCTTTTAAACTATTTATTTCAGAATTTGAGAGGTTTTGATAACCGCTTGGCATAATAATTGTGTTATACCTTCTTAAGTCACCATAATTCAATGAAGAGCCATTGACCATGCTATGTCTTATACCAAGATGATGATCAAGTGACCACCAGCTTACACCAACATCATAGGAGCTAAAATCTTGATGGGCCATAAGTGCTATCTGTGGTCGCTCTAATAACCTGAAGTGTCTGCCACCCCAGTCAGGTAATT
Organism: uncultured SAR86 cluster bacterium; assembly: GCA_902619265.1. Lineage (GTDB taxonomy): Bacteria > Pseudomonadota > Gammaproteobacteria > Magnimaribacterales > TMED112 > TMED112. Next base: position 229,045 of record CACNDL010000002.1, on the reverse strand, counting down.
CTTCTGCTCCGAAGCCTGACGATATTGATACAACAGATAAGTCTAATCCTGATGCAACTGAACTAATAACAGAGCTTAGATCTTGATAATCAGGATTATCCATACCAATCACTACGACACTTCCACGTGGTAAAGGTTGCTCGGATAAAAGCGCATCTTTATCGATAATTCTAACTTCAACACCAAGTTCCATAAGCCTTGCAGCAAAAGCAACTGAGCGGTCATCATGACCGTTAACTGCCCACATGAGGGCATCTTTATCCACATTTATTTCTGCTTTTAAAGGCTCCCATTTCTTTACATTCTTTTGAATATTTTCTTGCACTGTTACAGCATCAAGTCCGTACATCATGGTCAAATTAAATGCCGTTGTATCGTACATTATGGATGAGCTATTTTTTAAAGTTTGTCTTCTTTCTTCTTCAAGTACTGATTCAATAATCTCAGCATCAAACTCAAGAATTGCAGCTATTAATGGTGCTTCCGGTTGAAGATTTGGGATGATCATGCTTCCTGAGGGAATTGTGAAATTTTCTATCGAATCCCCGGTCTGTTTAAGGGCAGACTTAGTTTGAATAGGGGAGGTACTAATATAAACCTCAATATCCTGAGCTTTAAGTTTTTTTGCTAAAGTATTTAACCTTCCATTATTGTTTGTTGGCAATATCACAAATGATTGATTCGCGTATTCACTATTTTTTGAAACGTTGTATTTTCTGCCTTCCCAAAAATCTTGATACATTGCCTTAGAGTGTTTTTGAAGAGTTTTGAGGTTAGCAATTGTGCTTACAAACTGATGATGAACTGATTCTTTGTATGATTGAATAGTGCCTTCAGGTCTTCTTACACCATCTTCTGACATTCTTGATTGTTCATATAATATTCCTAAGCTACCTCTAAACTGAATGTAGAAAGAGTAGCCTGGATATAGATCTTCATGCCATTCTCCAGTATAAAAACGCCAATTGTTATCATCAAATGCTCGTGCTTGATCATCGGCAAAAACATTTCCCCATTTAATCAAATCTTTATCAATATTTGTGTTAATTGGTTCACGAGGAGGGCCAGTCATAAAAGTATCTTGAGCACCCATTTCGTGACCGTCAACTAATATTTGAGGTCTCCATTCATTGATTAAAGGTACTCTGCCTTGTGTTTCTGGCTGGGTGAGATAGAACCAGTCTCTGTTTAAATCAAAATAGTAGTGATTTGTTCTAGCATATGGCCAATCACCAGTATGTAATAGCGCTTGATCATCATAATTAGGGGCTGTGCCTCTATATTGTTCTAACGATTTTACAAATCTATCTCGACCATCAGGATTCATCATTGGGTCGACAATTACAACCATGTCTTCGAGCATATTAACTACTCCTTTATCTTGGCTTGCTAGAAGATGATAAATAATTCCTAGTGCTGCATCAGCTCCTGATGTTTCATTTCCATGAATTGAATACGCCATCCATGCTACTGCAGGTAATGAGTTAATGATAGATCTTGCCTTATTATCGTTAGTTTTTCTTGCATCTGACAATTCAGCTAAAGATTGTTTAAATTTATCAAGGTTATTTATGTTTGAAGGAGATGAGATAAAAACTGCGTATAAAGATCTTCCCTCATGAGTTTTACCATATTCAACAACTTTTACACGGTTTGATTGTTTTGCGTAATTAAGAAGAGCTTTTTCTATCTGTGCAGGACTTGCAACTCTTGTGCCGTATTCAAAATCTAAAAATTCATCAGGATGAGAGATATTGTCGTTGTAATCTCCATTAAGAATTTTGACATCATATAAATCCTTAGAGAGTGAGGTAGGCTTCATAAGTGGTTCAGATAAAATAAAACTTGTTAAAAGTAGGGAAGAAAAAAATAAAAAACGTTTGTACATAGAAAAATCCTTAATAAAAATCGATAAATTAGATATTAATATAAAAAAAAGCCAAATAGAGCTCAAATTTCGCATATAACGCAAATTTTATATTTTTAAGGCATATGTTCGTCATACATCACATAAATACTCTTATAGAGAAGGAAAATAGGGCAAATTAGTCCGGTTTTGGGAACCAAATCATAGCCATTTGGAAAATAACGATAAATATATGAAATGTATAGATAATTGTTGAAGATAGAAAATTTAATGAGAGGTGAGCATACAAAAATAGTGATGCAACAAAAATACAGAATATAGAACAGAAAAACTTTGCTATATTCCTAACAGTTTGTCCGTTATTTATTGCAGACCTTAATGATTGAGCAAGGTAGAAAGACATTAAAGTCAAAATTGTCATACTCAAAAAATAAATTTCCATAAAAATAAAAAATACTAATTTAAGAATAGGGCATTTAAAATTTTTTTGCACCAAAATCTTCAACTAATTTCACTATATATATAACTACGCATAATATATATTATGTTAAATTAATAAGATAAAATAAAAGTCTTATTTTGTAACATGAAAGTCATTATTAATGGGGACTGTAGAGGTTTAGTATTTAAGTAGATTTAATTTATTTAACATAATATATGAGATATTATGAATACCATGCATGTTTTCCGAATTTATTCTTTTCTACCCTGGTCTTAGTATCAATATATTCAGAAAAACCTCCTACAACGTTTTCTAGATATGTCTTTAGCTTATATTTTACGTAGAAATGCCATAAGAAGAATTTAATTATTGGGTTTTTATAAGGCAATATAGGAGAAACTCTAATTCTTAGTGATGAACTTTTATCATTTCCTTCGACTAACCATTCTACTTGCGCCAGTTTTTTCTTTACACCGATATTCAGTACATAGCCTGTATCATCCCATTTTATGAACTCTCTGCGATATTTAAGACCATTAAGGTACTTCACATAGTCTATAGATCCAATTCCTGGCCACTTATCTGTTTTATTTTCAGAACAAAAAGGATGATAGTTTTCTAAATTACCGCTTTTGCGTATTTCTGTTAAAACTTCTACCTTGCTTTTATTGATATTTCTTTTTGCTTCAACTTGCATTTCTCTCCATATAAACTACTTTATAATTTTCATTTAATAATTTCTCTGAAACCCTTTTAAAATCATGCTTCTCGTGAAATAAAATGGATGCTTTATTCATTGGTTTTATATTGATTTCTGCACATAATTTTAAGTTTTTGCCGAAATTTTCAATTATATATTTATATAAAATCGTGCCTAAACCGTTATTTTCAAGACCTTTTAGCACACCTATTCTGTCTACGTAGAGAAATTGGTCATGTTTTTCATTGAAGTAATGATAGTTTCTTGATTCATATGCAGTATTTTCCTTAAAACATATCATGAAAGCAGCAATTTTCCCGTTGATCTTAAGGGCTTTCGAACAATCGCTCATTTCGATGAGTCTTTCTAAATGTTGGATATTTAGTAAGGATCCTAATTTTGGTGTAAGACTTTGGTTAAGATCATAAACCTCACTTAAATCGCTATTAGTAAGACTTTTGAGATCTTCTAATTCTATATTTTGCATTTTACTAATACCATTCTAACTTAGCTAAAAATAAATGTGACTTTTCTCAATAAGTCAGTAGAATAGCCACAATGGCAGGAAAAGATACGATTGAAATGCAAGGAACTGTAATAGAAGTTCTTCCAAACACCGTTTTTAGGGTGAAATTAGAAAATGATCATGTCATCACTGCACATATTTCTGGCCGTATGAGAAAGAACTACATACGTATTCTTAATGGAGATTCTGTTACCGTTGAGATGTCCCCTTATGACCTTTCCAAAGGTCGCATTACTTTTAGATCTAAGTAATTTTCTCTTTTGAATTTGAGGCTTTGACTACTATTTTTTTGTCCTTTACTGAGAGTTTAACTGAACTCCCTCTTTTGATTTTATCCTCAATCAACATTGTTGAGATAGGCTTTTTCACAAGCTTATCCACTGCTCTTGATAGAGGTCTTGCACCTAATTTTGGATCATAACCCTGCTCTAAAATTAACTTCACAACATCACTGTCAAAATCAATATCTATCCCCTTTTCATTCAATTTTGCTTCAACATCAATAATCAATTTTTCAACTACTGATTCTAAGTTTTGATTTGAGAGGTTGTTGAAATTTATAATCCCATCAAGTCTGTTTCTAAACTCAGGTGTAAATGCTTTTGAAACTGCCTTTTCGAACTTATCTTCGGTCCCCTGCTCTATAAAGCCTACTGACTCTCCATCTGCCTCAACAGCACCTGTATTTGAAGTCATAACAATGATGGTATTTTTAAAGTTTATACTTCGACCATTGCTATCTGCCAAGTTTCCGTAGTCAAGGATTTGAAGCAATATATTGAAGATATCAGGGTGAGCTTTTTCAATTTCATCTAGTAACAAAACAGAGTGCGGTTTTTTGTTTACTTCCTCTGTCAAATAGCCACCTTGCTCATAACCCACATAACCTGGAGGTGATCCTATAAGCTTTGAAATACTGTGTTTTTCCATGAATTCCGACATATCAAGTCTAATAAACTCAATCCCAAGGAAAAAAGCTAATTGTTTGGTAAGTTCTGTTTTACCAACACCTGTAGGTCCTGTGAATAAGAAAGAGCAGATCGGCTTTTCATCGTTACCAATGCCTGCTTTTGAGGTTTTTACGGCTGAAACTACGTCATTTATTGCATGATCTTGACCAAATATTACAGATTTTAAGTTGCCTTCGAGGCTATTTAAGTTCTCTTTGCTAGAGGCATTTAATTGCATTGTAGGTATTTTTGTAATCTTGGATATGAGGGTTTCAATATCTGATTTTCTGATAGTTTTTCCTTTAGTTTTTGACAGTTTTTTCTGAGAGCCAGCTTCATCTATTAAATCAATTGCCTTATCAGGAAGTTTTGAGTCTTGTAAATACTTATTTGAGAGCTCTACAGCTGATTTGAGCGCTTCTTTTGAGTAAGTTATGCCATGATAGTCCTCAAACTTATTTTTTAAGCCTTCAAGGATTTCAACGGCTTGATCAATTGATGGTTCTTCAATCTGCACTTTTTGAAATCTTCTTGATAATGAGTTATTCCTTTCAAAGATTTGTCGATACTCTTTGTAAGTGGTGGCCCCAATACATTTAATGTCTCCTCTTGCTAATGCAGGTTTCAAAAGGTTTGATGCATCTAAGGCGCCTCCTGAAGCAGAACCGGCACCGATAATTGTATGTATCTCGTCAACGAATAGAATTATTTTTTCTGATTTTTTTAAATAATCCATCATAGACTTCATTTTCTTTTCAAAATCTCCTCTGTACTTTGTTCCAGCAACCAAGCTTCCTACATCGAGAGACATAACCTGGTATTCATTGAAAATTTCTGGTGCTTTGCCATCCGCTATCGCTTTAGCAAGACCTTCTGCTATTGCAGTTTTGCCCACTCCAGATTCACCAACCAAAATTGGATTGTTCTTTCGTCTTCTACCCAAAACTTGAAACAATCTTGCTAAAGTGTCGGTCCTTCCAATCAATGGATCAATCTCTCCATCTTTGGCAAGGTTATTCAGATTTGTTAAAAACTCAGGATGAGATTCTTTTTCTTTTGGAGATTCTTCAACGCTCTCTTCGGTCTCAACAGCAGTATTTTTACCATGAGATATGTATTCCACTACATCAAGTCTTGATATGTTTCTTCTGCTCAGCATATAAACTGCATAACTCTCTTTTTCAGAAAACAATGCTGCTAGTAGGTTCTCACCATTTACTTCAGTTTTGCCACTTGATTGGACATGAAAAATTGCTCTTTGTAAGACTCTTTGAAAAGCTAAAGTAGGTTGAATTTCTTTCTTCTCAACAGATTTTGGCACATTTTTTTTAATATATTCTTTGATTTCTTTTTGCAGGCTTTCAATATCGATAGACAGATGATCAAAAACTCTCCTTGAAGAATCTTCTTTGGTTAAAACAAGAAGGAGGTGTTCTATAGTAACGAATTCGTCGTTATTATCAGAGCATTCTTTGAACAATGAATTAAGTGTATTTTCTAAGTCTTTTGAAAGCATATAATTACTATATCTAATCTTTTCCTAATTCTTCAATATCTGATTTCAAAGGATGTTCATTTTCTTTAGAAAATTGATTGATTTGTTGTGATTTTGTTTCGGCTATTTCTTGAGAAAATGCACCACAAAACCCTCTGCCCTTACTGTGTATTTCGAGCATGATTTCTGTAGATTTTGCATGATCGTATCCAAAAAATTTTTGAATAACATACACAACAAACTCCATAGGTGTGAAATCATCATTGAAGATTACCACTGTAAATAAGGGAGGTCTGTCTACTTTGACTTCTGCTTCTTCTAACTCTACTGTTCCAGTAGAAAAATCATCTTGTGCCATTTATCTTAATCAAATTTCTTGATTAACAGTCTACCAAACTCAGAGCAGCTTACCTCTTTTGCGTCATCAATTAAACGTGCAAAATCATATGTAACTTTTTTCTTCTGAATTGTTTTTTCCATAGCATTAATGATTAAATCAGCTGCTTCAACCCAACCCATATGTCTAAGCATCATTTCAGCGGATAAAATAAGTGATCCTGGATTAACTTTATCTTGGCCTGCGTATTTGGGTGCAGTTCCATGTGTGGCTTCGAAGACAGCCGTGGTATCTCCTAAATTAGCTCCGGGTGCAATTCCTATCCCTCCAACTTGAGCTGCTAAAGCATCAGAGATGTAATCGCCATTTAAGTTTGGAGAAGCTAAAACATCGTATTCAGCTGGTCTATGCAAAATTTGTTGAAGAAATGCGTCACAAATAACGTCTTTGACAATAATATCTTTACCGTTGTTTGGGTTTTTGAAAATATGCCAAGGTCCACCATCTAGTGGTTTCCCACCAAATTCATCCCTAGCTAATTCATACCCCCAGTCTCTAAAAGCACCTTCAGTAAATTTCTGAATATTTCCCTTATGAATCAAAGAAACTGAGTCTCGATCATTTTGAATTGCATACTCAAAAGATTTTCTTATTAATCTTTTGCTGCCTTCAGATGATATAGGTTTAATTCCAATTCCACAGTTTTCTGTGAACCGAATTTTCTCAACTCCAAAATCCTTACCCAAAATATCGATCAGTTTATTTGCTTCTTCTGTATTTGCTTCGAATTCTACTCCAGCATAAATATCCTCAGAGTTCTCTCTAAATATGACCATATCTACTAGATCTGGTCGTTTTACAGGGCTAGGAGTACCTGCAAAATACTTTACAGGTCTAAGACAAACATATAAATCTAACTTTTGTCTGATTGCTACATTAAGAGATCTTATTCCTCCTCCAACCGGAGTTGTAAGCGGTCCTTTAATTGAAACGTTGTATTCTTTGCAAGCATCAAGAGTCTCTTGAGGCATCCACTCGTCATCCCCATAGACCTTGACTGCTTTTTCACCGCAATAAATTTCCATCCAACTTATTTCTCTTTTTCCCTTGTAGGCGGATTTCACTGCAGCATTCACAACGTCAATCATCACTGGCGTAATATCTACGCCAATACCGTCTCCTTCGATGAATGGAATAATTGGATTATCCGGTACAACTAATTGATTATTTTTGTAAGAAATCTTTTCGCCTTTGGAAGGAACTTTAATTTTTGATGATGACATAGCTAAAATTTGGCTTGATTATACTTACATTTACATTAAATATTAAGACTCTATCAGCAATAAAGTATGGGAAAACAAAAAAAGGTAATAGTTGGCATTTCTGGAGGAGTAGATTCTTCTGTTACTGCGTTGCTTCTTAAATCAGCTGGATACGACGTTCAAGGCATTTTTATGAAGAATTGGACCAACAACGCACCAAACATAGAATGTACATCTGAAGAGGATTTTATGGATGCTGAAAAGGTCTGTGATCAAATAGGTATACCTCTGCATCAAGCAAATTTCTCAGCGGATTATTGGGATAAAGTATTTGCAAAATTCTTGTCAGATCACAATGCTGGTTTAACACCAAACCCAGACATTCTCTGCAATAAAGAAATTAAATTTGGCGCTTTTTTAGATTATTGCTTAGATACTGGGGCTGACTATATTGCTACTGGCCACTACGCAAGGATTGAGTGCGCTGGCGATAATATTCAATTAATGAGGGGTTTAGATAAATCTAAAGACCAGTCTTATTTTTTGCATCAAGTAAGTGGGATTGATCTCAATAGGGCTTTATTTCCTCTTGGTGAGCTTTCAAAAGAACAGGTTCGATCTATTGCTAGAGATAACAATTTAATTAATGCCAATAAAAAAGATTCCGTTGGAATATGTTTTATTGGTAAGAATAATTACAACGATTTCATCTCAAATTTTCTCGGCAAGAACCCTGGTGAAATAGTTGATGAGAACGGAACAAAATTAGGTAGTCATGAAGGGTTGATGTATTTCACTCTTGGGCAAAGACAAGGGATTGGTATTGGAGGCGTAAAAGGGAGAGAACAGGCATCTTGGTATGTTGCTCACAAAGATCAAAATTCAAATCAACTTGTTGTAGTACAAGGAGCAGATAATGATCTTTTATTTAGTGAAGGTTGTTATCTAGACGAAATCCACTGGATAAATGAAAAATTAATTAGCGAATCAGACTGTGAAGTTCAAATTAGATATCAATCTGAGCCTGTCTCAGCAAAAATAATTCAAACTAAACAAGGTTATAAAATTAACTTTTCTGAACCCATTTCGGCTGTTACTCCTGGACAGTCAGCAGTTATATATCAGGGCGAAGTATGTTTAGGTGGTGCAGTAATTAAAGAGAGAATTTCAGAAAATTATTTTAACTGGGCAGAAAATCGAGGGTATAATTACGAAGTCTATGAATGACAGTCTTAAAAATTTGTCTCCATTAGACGGAAGATATCAAAATAAAACCAAACAAACTCGCGAAATATTTTCTGAGCATGCTCTTATAAAGGAAAGGATTAGAGTTGAAATTCAATGGCTCAACTATTTTTTAACTCATTTTAAGCCTGAACTTCTATCAGAACATGTTAAGAAAAAAATCAATGCATTAGACAAGGATATTTCTGACACCTTAATCGAGAGAGTAAAAGAAATTGAAAGCGTAACAAATCACGACGTCAAGGCGGTTGAACTTGCTGTTGCAGAACAATTTGAAGAATCTGAGGAAATCCAAAGTTTAGTTCATATTTTTTTAACATCTGAGGACGTAAATAGCTTGAGTTACGCATTAATACTTAAAAATGCTCATATTGTGCTTACAGAGTGGATCGAACAAATCATTTCAGCTCTTGAGGATTTGGTTGAAAAAAACAAAGAAGTTGCAATGTTGGCAAGAACCCATGGTCAGCCTGCCTCCCCCACTACTTTAGGTAAAGAATTAAATGTTTTTGCAACTAGATTAAAGAAAGAAAAAAGTTCTTTAAGTGAAAAGAAGTTTTTTGCAAAATGGGGTGGCGCTACTGCTAATTACAACCCTCACCTGCTAGCTTACCCTGAGGAAGATTGGGTAAATCATTCCAAAGATTTTTTGAGCAATTTGGGTGTTGAACTCACGAAGGTAGCTACACAAATAGAACCGCACGACTATATGGCTGATCTATTTCAAAACATCCAAAGAATAAACAATATTATGCTTGATTTAACTCAGGATATTTGGAGTTACATTGCTTTTGATTATTTCTCACTCAAAATGAAAAATAATGAGGTCGGTTCATCAACTATGCCTCACAAAATCAACCCGATTGATTTTGAAAATGCTGAGGGAAATCTTGGCCTTTCGAATGCAATTTTAAATCATTTAACACATAAGTTGACAGTCTCAAGACTACAAAGAGATTTATCTGATTCCACTGTATTGAGAAATATCGGAACTGGATATGGATATTTAGAGATTGCGGTTTCTTCAACGCTTTTGGGTTTATCAAAACTTGAAGCCAATACTTCGGAAATTTCAAAAGATCTTGATGAAAGGTATGAATTACTGGCGGAAGCTCTACAAAGTTTTTTGAGACTTGAAGGAAAAAAAGACGGTTACGATCAAGTAAAAAAATTATCAAGAGGAATGAAAATGGATAAAGATACCTATTTAAAAGCAGTTGAAGAACTCATAGAAAATGAAGATTATAAGGAGATACTAAAAGGACTAACCCCTAAGAAATACCTAGGTATTGCCAATAAATTAGCAGAGCAAGATGATGAAATTTAAATATAAAAACCCCGAAAATACCGAAATTATTTTCACAGATGAAGCAAACAAATTTGTTCAAGATTTGCACAGCAAATTTAGTTCTAGAATCGAGGATTTGCTTGAGGAACGTTTGAAGAAACAAGCAAAATTCAATGCCGGTGACTTGCCGGATTTCTTGGATGAAACAAAAGAGGTTAGAACGAGTGACTGGAAAGTAAGAGATATTCCAGCCGACTTGCTAGATAGAAGAGTTGAAATTACGGGACCTGTTGATAGAAAGATGGTAATAAATGCCCTAAATGCTGATGTTAAAGTCTTCATGGCTGATTTTGAGGACTCTTTGAGTCCAACCTGGGATAACGTTGCTAACGGCCAAAAAAACCTATACGACGCGATAAGAAGAACTATTACGTTTGAAAATCCTTCAAATGGGAAGAAATATGCTCTCAATGACGAAACAGCTACATTGATGTGTAGGGTTAGAGGATTGCATTTAAAGGAAAAAGGTATTGAGATTAATGGTGTAAATCCGCATGGTTGTTTATGTGATTTTGGTTATTACCTTTTTCATAATGCGAAAGAACTAGTCAATAGAGGTTCTGGACCTTATTTTTATGTACCAAAACTACAAACACATCTTGAGGCACGTCTTTGGAACGAGGTTATTGACTACGCTGAGGATCAATTAAATTTGCCCAGAGGAACAGTGAGGGTTACCTGTTTAATTGAAACTTTACCTGCCGTATTTGAAATGGATGAAATTCTCTTTGAACTTAAAGACCACATTGTTGGATTAAATTGCGGGAGATGGGATTATATTTTTAGTTACATAAAAACTTTTCAAAACCATAGCGATAGGTTGCTTCCCGATAGATATCAAGTCGGTATGGCTCAACCTTTTCTCAATGCTTACTCTCGTCTACTGATTAAGACATGTCATAGAAGAGGCGCTTTTGCTATGGGAGGTATGGCCGCTTTTATTCCTTCAAAAGATCCAGATGAAAATGCCATTGTTACTGAAAAAGTTCTAAGTGATAAAACTCTCGAAACAGAGAATGGACATGATGGCACTTGGATTGCACATCCAGGATTGGCGGATATAGCTAATAATGTTTTTACAAACGCTTTTGAAATCGATAGCACAAATCAACTGCATGTACTTCGTGAAGACGATCAAATAACCCAAACAGACTTAATTGAGCCTTGTGAAGGGAGTTTTACTGAAGAATGCTTCCGAACCAATATAAGAGTTACATTACGTTATATTGAGGCTTGGCTTAGAGGAGTGGGTTGTGTGCCGATCTATGGTTTAATGGAAGATGCTGCAACAGCCGAAATTTCTAGAAGCTCATTATGGCAATTGGTTAAACACAATGTCGAGCTAGATACTGGATTAATGTCCACCAAAGACACATTTGAAAAACTATTAGATGAAGAATACAATGTTGTCCTAGAAGAGGTTGGGCAAGACTCTTTGAACTCAGGTAAGTTCGTTGAAGCTAAGTCGCTATTAAAAGACTTGGTGTTGAGCGACGAATTAACTGATTTCCTCACACTGCCCGCATACAGGAGTATATAAATGAATTTAAGTGACCAGGTCGCGGCATTAGAAAAAGATTGGGCTGAAAATCCAAGATGGAAGCACGTTAAAAGACCATACACAGCTGAAGAAGTTGTTAAGTTGAGAGGTTCTCTACAACCAGAATGTACATTAGCTAGAAAAGGAGCAGAAAAGCTTTGGAACTATCTATTTACAGAGGAATACATTAATTGCTTGGGCGCGTTGACTGGTGGTCAAGCTGTTCAGCAAGTCAAAGCAGGAGTTAAAGCTATTTATTTGTCAGGATGGCAAGTTGCTGCTGATAATAACTCTGCTGGAACAATGTATCCTGATCAATCGCTTTATCCTGTAGATTCTGTACCAAAAGTTATATCCAGAATAAATAATGCATTTCGAAGAGCAGACCAAATAGAGTGGATGAATACCAATGGAAAACCAAAAGTGGACTATTTTGCGCCCATCATTGCTGATGCGGAAGCCGGCTTTGGTGGAAACTTAAATGCATTTGAATTAATGAAAAAAATGATTGCGGCTGGTGCAGCAGGAGTGCATTTTGAAGATCAATTAGCAAGTGTCAAAAAATGCGGACATTTAGGAGGAAAAGTTTTAGTACCTACTCAAGAGGCTGTTCAAAAACTTATTGCAGCAAGATTGGCAGCAGATGTATCTGGGACACCTACAATATTAGTAGCAAGGACAGACGCCGACGCTGCTGACTTAGTTACTTCAGATATTGATCAACTGGATAAGCCTTTTTTAACAGGTGAGAGAACTTCTGAAGGTTTCTTTAGAAGTAATGCTGGATTAGATCAAGCAATTGCTAGAGGGCTTGCATATGCGCCCTACTCTGATCTTGTATGGTGTGAAACCTCAAAGCCTGATCTTGAACAAGCTAAAACTTTTGCTGAAGCGATCAAGAAAGACCACCCAGAAATCATGTTGGCTTATAACTGTTCTCCTTCCTTCAACTGGAAAAAGAATCTTGATGAACAGACCATTGCTAAATTCCAAAAAGAACTTGGAGCAATGGGTTATAAATTTCAATTCATTACACTAGCTGGAATACATTCTATGTGGCACAGTATGTTCAGTTTATCGAAAGAATATGTAACTGATGGCATGTCAGCCTATGTAAAACTACAGGAGCAAGAATTTGCTGATGCTGATAAAGGCTATACATTTGTATCCCACCAACAAGAAGTTGGAACTGGATATTTCGATGCTGTAAATAACTGTATTCAAGGAGAAGAAAGTTCAACTTCAGCCTTACGAGGTTCTACAGAAGAGGATCAGTTTTAGAAAAAATCTCTTTCTTAACTTGCAGTTTTTCCAAGTTATTTTAAAGTAAATCTTTTAGGAGAAAATATGTTGAATTTCAAAAATTTAGTTTTAACTTTTGTTTTTATTGCTGGTTCGCTATTTGCTGAAGATCATGGTGCGATGAAAACAAAAAAAGATGGTTACTCTGTCAAATGGCAAATAAAAGCTTTTTCAAGTGCAGCACCTGATTTCATTGCCGACTATGCAACAGTCATCGGTGTAGACGGTAGCGTATTAAAAGAAGGAACAAACGGCTGGACATGCGAGTCTTTCATGCCAATGCCAGAAGGTGGTTTTCCAAGTGCCCACCATGCAGCACCTGCATGTTCTGACAAGAATGCAGTAGCATGGGCAACAGCTTATAAGGCTAATGAGGTCCCAAAACTTGAGGCTGACGGTTGGATTTGGATGCTACATGGTGATTTAGGAGTGGATAACTTTACTCTTGGCACAGATGGGCAGAAAGATGCTGGTCATGAACATTATATTGAATCTGGACCGCACATGATGTTGATGCCCAAAGACCCTTCTTCTCTAGACGGATTATCGACTGATTATACAACTGGTGCCCCATATGTCATGTACAGTGGTACGCCTTATGTGCACATGATGATTCCACTTGAAAATTATTACGATTATCAGCCAGAATCAAATCCAAAAAATAACTAATTTTATTTTTTTTACTTAGAAAGCCGCTTTAAATAGCGGCTTTTTTTATGTATATTTTCAAGACAGTTATATGAAAAAATTTAATTCCTTCATAATAATTTTTTTATTATCTGCTTGTGGTGGAGGTGGTGGATCTAGCGACGACTCGTCACCTGAATCAATGCCTCTTTCTATTAACGTAACAAATTTTTCCTCTAGTCTAAAAAGCTATGAAGCAACACAATTAACGGTATCCGCAAACTATAATTGTAATTTCAATATTTCAAGTAGTGATATTTATTGGCTGACAACATCTGATAATAAAACGTTCAACTATCGTGCTCCTATAACACTCTTGAACGAAGAACAATTCAATCTTTCAGTAAATACAATTCCATCAATAAATTGTCCTTCTGGCTCTCTTGATCTTACTCACAGTGTTTCCAGAGATGAGGCTTCTTTAAAGTATGTGCCCTCACCTGAACCCTATAATTACGCTGAATTGAAAACTGATTATTTTGCCTCACATGATTTAGGTTTTGGAGGTCTTAGAATTACTGATCGATATTCGGCCACAATATGTTACCCAACACCTGAGGATTGTGAGACTTATGAAAATGAGCTATTTGGGCAAGATGCTCACAATATGGCAACAGGTGATTTCAATGGAGATGGTTTTGAAGATATGGTTATTGCTTGGGCAATTTTTCCTCATACGATTGAGATTGATCAAAAAATAAATGCACCTGTAAATATTTATTTAAACGATGGCCAAGGCAACTTATATGAAGACTTAACAATCTTTGAAAATGAAACTGCACCAACTCATCCATTTGCATATAGGCTTGTCATTGCTGATTTTAATAATGATGGAACAGACGATGTTTTTGCAGGATCAATGGGCTTATCTTACAGAGATCCTGACTATGCAAATAACTTTATATTGCCGTACCCTGACCTTCTTCTTTTAAGCGATTCATCTGGAAAAATGATCGATGCGTCAGCTAATATTGACGATCAAAATAATGGTGAAGGCAAAGAATGTGGATTCAGCCATGATGCCAGCGGCGGCGATTTTGACAATGATGGTGATATAGATATTTTTGCTTGCAATATTCTTTTGGTAAATGATGGCTCAGCAAATTTTGCTTTTCATGAAACACTTGGTCGAAACCTACAATTTTCTTATGGTAACCCGATGAGCAGCCTTATGGTTGACTTAAATAATGACGAGTATGATGACTTAGTTTTTTGGAATTTTGATAATAGACCAGAAGATTTTACCGAAGAGGGTTTTGTTTTATTAAGCAACGGCACAGCAGACCTGAATAATTGGATTCTATTAGAGTTACCTGAGGGCCCTTTTGGCCGCAATCACAACAAATTCAATCATGCTGTGTGGGGTGATATCAATAACGATGGGTATAACGATATAGTTGTCGCGATTACACGAGATTTACCTTATTACGAGGGTGCTTATATTCAGGTCTTAATTGGGGATGGTACTGGGAATATGGAAGATGTAACAAGTTCAAACTTTAGCGATCAACCCAGAGCAGCAACTCATCACGGTGAGGGAAATATTTATTTGAGAGATTTTGACAATGATGGTGATTTAGATATTTTTCACTCAACAAGGGATTTTGCCTCAGATTTGCACGGCGCACACATAGCCATAAATGATGGGAACGGATCTTTTAATTCTATGGTCGAGGGGGTTTTTCCCCAAAAACCAAAAGCTAATGAATACGATAATAACCAATATCTCTTTAAGGGCTTACCAATAAATCTGGATAATGAAGGGTGTTTGGATTTAATCTCATCCTCAGATAGCTGGATGAATGAAAGTGCTACCAAAAACTACTTGTTTAGTCTTATAAATATTAGATGTGATTGAAAAGTTATTCTTTAACTTTACCGCAAACCTGGCAAGCTTCGCCTTTTGATAAATAAACCCCGCCACAGCTTGGGCTCAAAGGTTTGTTTTTTAATATCAAACCAATTGCCATCCCACAAATTGATAAGGCAACTACTACAAAAGCTAAAATGGTGTTAATCATAGGGATATCATACTCCAATTAGTTGATTGAATGGAATCACCATTATTTGTTATGAAAAATACTTCTAAGTTATTCTTCTCTGCAATATCTAACCCCTTTTCTTTGCCAAGAACATATAAAGCTGTTGCCCATGCGTCAGCAGATGCAGCATCACTCGTTGCTACTGTAACAGATATTAAATCTCTTGGACCTTTCCCCCAAATGTGATTTGGTTCACGATATTCCCCTGAAGTTGCTATTGAAATGCCTTTTGAGGGGACATTAAACGCGATATAGGGGCTTTTTTTGCTGTTTGTTGGCCTTTCTATACCAAAAATCCATTCGTCGCTAAATTTCAGCCCTTTTGCTCGAATTTCACCACCAATTTCAATGAAATAGTTGTTTACGCCGTTTTTCTCCATAAGTTCAGCAATTTTATCGATTGCATAACCTTTTCCAATTGCAGAGAAATCAAAACCATTTGCATCATTTGGTGAAAATGCACCTTCACTAAGATCGCTGATTTCATTGGATAGGTTAAATAAATTTCTAAACTCGTCAGACCAAACCCTGTTAGGGTCTTCGTTTATAAGTGAAATTTCAGATGTTGGTTTATAAGTTGAAAAGACATAGTCAATTCTGTTTAACTCTGCCTTAATTTGAGTATCCAAAAAACTGTAACTTCTGTTTTCGGCTATTTTAATTGAGTAAGTAGTGCCATATATTTCACCTCCAAAATTTTGCATTATTGGAGCAGAGCAACTTGTTACTATCAATAAGATGAGAAAACTTAATGTTCTAGCCACCAAAGTCATCTAGCATTATATTTTCTGGTTCAACACCAAGATCTGTTAGCATTTTAATACAGCTGGAATTCATGATTGGCGGACCACAAAGATAATATTCACAATCCTCAGGAGCATCATGTTTTGCTAAGTACTCATCTTGTGTGACCTGATGAATAAAACCTGTTAGCCCTTCCCAATTATCCTCTGGCAATGCATCCGATAAAGCTATGTGGAAGGAAAAATTTTCGTGCTCTTCTGCAAGTTTTTCAAAATCCTCTTTGTAAAAAATTTCTTTCATACTTCGTGCGCCGTACCAGTAAGAAATTTTTCTATTGGAATTTAGTCTAATTAACTGATCAAAGATGTGTGATCTCATTGGGGCCATACCTGCACCACCACCAATAAAGACCATTTCATTTTCTGTTTCTCTTGCAAAAAATTCTCCAAAAGGACCAAAAACTCTGACTTTATCGCCCGGCTTTAAACTAAAGACATACGAAGACATGACACCAGGAGGAAAGTCTGTACCTGGTGGTGGAGATGCCACTCTAATGTTGAATTTTAGCACTCCTTCTTCGAGTGGGAAATTAGCCATGGAGTAAGCTCTTATTAGTGGCTCCGGATTGGTTGCCACATTATCCCAAATTTTGAATCTATCCCAATCTTCATGATATTCCTCTGCAATATCGAAATCTTTGTAGTTTATTGCGTCAAAGGCAGGAGCTTCCAACTGTACGTAACCACCTGCTCTAAATTTTACGTTTTCGCCTTCTGGCAATTTAAGAACTAGTTCTTTTATAAAAGTAGCAACATTATCATTTGAAACTACTTCACACTCCCATTCTTTAACTCCAAAAACTTCTTCTGGTATTTGAATTTTCATATCGCTTTTGACAGCAACCTGGCAAGACAAACGCCAGTTATCTGTTTGTTGTTTATAGTTGAAATGTGATTGTTCGGTCGACAAAATTGAACCACCACCATCTGTAACCTGACACTTGCATTCAGCACAGGTGCCACCTCCACCGCATGCTGATGCTAAGTAGATATTTTTTGATGCCAGAGTGCTAAGAAGCTTTCCACCAGCTGGGACAGAAATGCTTTTTTCAGGATCACCATTTATTTCAATTGTCACTTCTCCTGTTGAAACTAATTGCGATCTTGCAAACATTACAAATGCCACAAGAATAGCAACAATCAATGTGAAAGATAAAATTCCTAAATAAATATCCATTAGAGCAGAATCCCTCCAAATGACATAAAACCAAAACTCATTAAACCAACTATTATAAAAGTTATACCTAGTCCTCTTAACCCCTCTGGTATATCACTATATTTTAACTTTTCTCTGATTCCTGCCAAGAGCACAATTGCTAAAGCCCATCCAAATCCAGCACCGAAACCATAAACTACACTCTCAGAGAAGTTATAGTTCTTTTCAATCATAAATAAAGATGCTCCCAAAATTGCGCAGTTAACTGTGATCAATGGCAGAAATATACCAAGAGCGTTATAAAGAGCAGGAACATACTTATCCAAGAACATCTCAAGTATTTGCACTGCTGCAGCTATAACACCAATGTATGTTATCAACCCAACAAATTGTAAATTGGTATTTTCTAATCCTGCCCACGATAATGCACCTTCTTTTAAAACAAAGTTATAAATTAAATTATTCAAAGGAACGGTAATGGTTAAGACAACAATGACTGCTATTCCTAAACCAAATGCAGCTTTTACTTGTTTTGAAATTGCAAAGAATGTGCACATGCCCAAAAATAATGACAATGCAATATTTTCAATAAATACTGTTCTAACAAACAAACTTAATAAGTCAGCCACTTTGCACCTCTTTCTTTACCGTTAATGGTTTAAAGGTATGGGCTTTAAGTGGATTTTCATCCTCCTCAACCTGACTTTTGCTAAAAGATCTAATCACCCAAATCATTATTCCAATAATAATGAATGAACTTGGTGGTAATAATAAAAAATTATTTACCTGATAGCTGTCTGGCATTACTTGTACACCAAAGAATGTACCATTACCAAAAATTTCTCTTACAGTAGCCACAACCAGCAATACAAAGCTATAACCTAAACCATTACCAAAACCATCCAACATACTTTTAATTGGCGGGTTTTTCATGGCATAAGCTTCAGCTCTTCCCATTACAATACAATTTGTGATGATGAGGCCAACAAACACCGATAATTCCTTACTAGCTTCATAGGCATAAGCCTTTAGCAATTCGTCAACAATAATGACTAACGAAGAGATGATAGTCATTTGTACGATTATTCTTATGCTATCTGGTATGTAATGTCTTATTAAAGAGATAAAAAAGTTTGAGAGCGTTATAACAGAGGTTAATGCTATGCACATTATCAAAGTCACGTCCATTTTTACCGTTACTGCCAAAGCAGAACATATTCCCAAGATTTGAAGTGCTATAGGATTGTTTTCAATGATAGGTGTAAATAAAAGCTTTCTTGTTTCTTTAGCAGGTATAGCCTTCATATCTTCTCAATTTCCTCATTCAAGTTTTTAATAATTGGCCCATATCCATTATCTCCAAGCCAATATTTGATCATGTTAGATACACCATTAGTAGTTAAAGTCGCTCCTGATATTCCATCTATTTCATAGTCTGTTGAGGAAGCTCCTTTGGTTACATATAGAGCAACGCTTCCATCATCGTTATAAATCCTTTTACCATACCAATCAGATTTCCAATTGGGATTATCGACCTCTCCCCCTAATCCAGGTGTTTCTTTGTGGTCGTAGTATTCAATACCGCGCACAGTATTCAAATCTGAATCTAATGACAAATATCCATATAAAGTTCCCCATAAACCATATCCTCTTATTGGTAACACTAATTTTTCTATTGCATTTTTTTCATCAACCCACACGTAGATTGTTCCAATGTTTTCTCTACGTTTTAACACAGCAATATCGTCTGCTTTAGGAATAACCGTTGATAAATTTGGGTTTGATGCTGCTTTAATATGATCATAAGCCGGATCAATTGTTACTAGTTTGTCCGTTTCAAAATCAACGAATACTGTTTTAATTCGCGAAAATTCTTCATCAACCTTATCGGTTTCAATTCCTGCTGCAGCAAGAATTTTAATTTTTTTCTCATTCTCTATATTTAAGTTTTGTTCAGGCCTCACAGATACAGCAGTAACTGACACAATGATTGCACAAGCAATACAGGCTACAAGTGGAATGATTAACTTATTCATGAATTGTATCTCTCCATTCTTCTGCTTGTATTATATGAGGTCACACAATAGTCAATTGCTGGAGCAAGCAAATTAGCGAAAAGTATGGCCAACATCATTCCTTCTGGAAAGGCAGGATTTATGACTCTAATGAGTATTACCAAGATTCCTATCGAGAATCCATATACCCATCTGCCCATATTAGTATTAGCAGCAGATACAGGCTCTGTTGCCATAAATACTAATCCAAAAGCAAAGCTACCAATTGTAAGATGCCACCACCATGGAACAGTGAACATAGGGTTTGTTTCTGATCCAACAAGATTTAAAAAACTACTCATAAGAATCATACCAATTAAGGTAGCAAGTATGATCCTCCAGGAAGCTATTTTTGCGTAAACCATATACGCCCCGGCTAAAAGAATTAACAAGGTAGAGGTTTCACCAATGGAGCCCGGCATTTGCCCCAAGAATGTTTGAGACCATGTGAAGTTTGCTTGTATGCCCGAAATGCCTTCCTGAGCACCAATTCCTAATGCAGTAGCTCCTGAATAGCCGTCTATTGCGCCATTATCAACTAGAGACGATACCCACACCATGTCACCAGAAAGTTCTGTAGGGTAAGCAAAATATATAAACGCTCTCCCTGTTAGGGCTGGGTTAAGAAAGTTTTTTCCTGTTCCACCAAAAAATTCTTTACCTACAACTATCCCAAAAGCTATACCTGTTGCTGCCTGCCAAAGAGGTATATCTGGAGGACAGCTTAGAGAAAACAAAACAGTTGACACGAACGCACCTTCATTAATTTCATGCCTTCTGATGGTCGCAAAGATTGCCTCACATGCAATACCAACTATAAAGACAGTCAGATATATTGGAACAAAATATACCAAGCCAAACCAAAACCTATGTAAGTGATTCCCAGGATCTGTGCCAACGATTTGTATAAGACCATTATGCCAGTCCCCCGTAGAATCAAATCCTCCTCTTTGCATGTAATCGAGACCCCAAAAGCCCATGTTGTACATGCCCCAAAACATTGCTGGAAATGTCGCAAGCCAAACAACGACCATAACCCTTTGAATATCTAATTTATCCCTTATATGAGTTTTGCCAGTTGTTGCAACCTTTGATGAAAAAAAGAAGTTCTGTATCACTTCAAAAAGGTAAAAGTAATTGTTGTCCTTCGAGGGTCTATTTTTGTCAAAGAATTTCTCTAAAAATTTCATGATGTTTCTTCTTTCCAAATCATTTCCATACAATCATTAAATAGTGCCACATAATCATATTTACTAGGGCAAACATAAGAAAAAATGCCCATATCTTCATCCGATAGATCAAAGATTCCTAATTCTCTTAAAGCTACTAAATCGCCTATTGCCAAAGATTTTAGAAAAAGGGTTGAATCAATTTCATATGGATTAACCTCGTCGAATACACCGATTGGCACAATTGCTCTATAACCACCATTAATATTGGTATCAAAATTAAACTTTTCAGGTTTCAAAAAGCTTGATAAAAAAACATTTGAATTACTGTGATTTTCTAAACCAGGTTGCAGCCAATTAAAAAATGTTGCTTTCCTTTCATCAGAAACTAGAGATATCTGATTCGAGTATCTAGTTAAATAATCTGAATAACTGTCACCACTTCTTCCATAAAGCAAACTTCCCGATACTTTTCTTAAATTTGTAGATAGAGTACCGGCTGTCAGTTCTTCCATATTGGCTCCAAGATTTGTTTTTACAATCTTTGGTTCTTCACATGCTGGACCACAAATACTCACATATTTGTCAAAACAAAAATTTCCACTTTTTACCGAGTTTCCTATTCTCACAACATCTTGCCAGTTAATTGTCCATGTTTTGGTATTTTTTGTTAGAGGCTTAATATTTTGAATATGAATTGAACTATTGCCTGCAGGATATTTACCTTCAACAACGTATTGGTTTACATCTAATTCGCCAATGTAAATATTTGAATATGAACATAGGTTTATTTCACAACCTAATGCATCTAGAAGAAATTTTATTCCTGCAAGAAAATTTTCAGCTTCAACTTCTAATATTTGATTAGGACTAGCTTCTAAACCATCGGCTTTGCAGGCATTAATAAATAGAAAATCAGGCCTAGTATTAATGTTTGGAACTCTGTTAAAAGGCCTTTCTCTAAAACTATCCCATAAGCTAGCATTTCTCAAATTTTCAAGCTTATTATCACTTTGATCAAATGCTACAGAATCGTCATTTGTTTTATTTATAACTATTGAAACTAAGGCCCTTTTTTCGCCACGATTTATTTCATGAATTACTCCGTTTACTGGAGAATTGACAGTGAATCCAGGATTAGTTTTATCTTCTAATAATGGAGCACCTTTTAAAACATGATCTCCCTCTCGAACAAGAATTTTTGGCTTTAATCCAAAGTAATCGTCCGCAAGAACTGCTGAAAATTTAGTGTAGACTTTATCAAGTTTATTATTTTTTACAGAGCCGTGAAGAGGTACGTCCAGGCCCCCTTTCATTTTAATTTTTTTCATTTACTGTTTTGGGTATCTAATTAAATTAACACCAAGAACTTTTTTCAAAAGCCTTACAACTTGTCTGGAGTAACCATACTCGTTATCGTACCAGACGTAAATAGTTACACAGTTAAAATTACTAATTGTTGCTTGTGCATCATATACACAAGCAAATTCATTGCTGTAAAAGTCAGAAGAAACACCGTCAATCGAGTTTGAATAGTCTATTATTGTTCTTAGATTTGAATGAAATGCAGCCTGTTTAAATAAGTCGTTAAGCTCTTCAACTCCAACGCTTTTTTTCAAATTTAGGTTCATTATTGCCAAACTTACATTTGGAATAGGAACTCTTATAGCATTTGCTGTTAATTTGCCCTTAAGTTCTGGAATGACGTCAGAGACGGCTTTAGCTGCTCCAGTATCTGTTATTACAAGGTTCAATGCTGCACCTCTGCCCCTTCTATCAGATTTGTGGTAATTATCTACTAGGTTTTGATCATTTGTGTAAGCATGAATGGTTTCGATATGACCACTTTGTATTTTAAATGCTTCATCAATAAGTTTAAGAGGTGGGGTTATTGCATTGGTTGTACAAGAAGCTGCCCCAACGATTTTTTCATCTCCCTTCAGTCTTTCATCGTTGATACCGTACACAATGTTTTTTATTTTGCCTTTTGCTGGTGCAGTCAGAATTGCTCTCTCCACAGAGGGGTTTTTGATATGTTGGTTTAAGCCCTCTTCATCAGTCCAAGCACCTGTGTTATCAATAAGAGTGGCTTTTTTTATGCCAAATTGTTTGTAATTTACTTTTTTAGGATCGTTTGAGTAAATAATAAAGATTTCATTACCGTTTACTATCAAAGAATTGTTGCTTTTATTTACTCTGATGGTGCCCGGAAATGTGCCATGAACACTATCATTTCTAAGTAGACTAGCTCTTTTTATCAAATCGTCTTCATGATCTGACTCTCTTACAACAACTGCTCTCAATCGCCACTTGGTGCCTGCTCCCGTATCAGAAACCAATATTCTAGTAAGCAATCTACCGATTCTTCCAAACCCATAGAGAACAACATCCTTTGGTCTTAATGGATATGATCTCTTGGTTCTTTGTTGGCCCTCCAACATTTTATTGACATAATGCTCGGCATCTAATTCTTTATTTTCAAGAAGGTGCACAACCATTTCTCCAATATCAATCTCACATGGCATGAGTTTCATTTTTGCTATTTGTTCTATTATTGGATAAGTTTCTAGTTCGCTTAACTCATTGCCCTCAGCCTCCCTGACAAATCTATGAAGCTTCATGATTTCAATTGCTGAGCAATTTATAAGAGGTCTACCATACATTAAAAGATGTACACCATTACGGAAAAGCTTACCAATGATAGGAACCATTGATTCTGCCAGGGCTTCACGCCATTTCCAATCACCAAAATAATCGTCAACCCGAGGTCTTCTACGCTTATCTGGATTGAATCTCTTGACCAATTTAACTTTCGATGTATTTATCTAGGAAGTAGTCAGAACTACCAAATAGGTTAGTAATTACCAGTAGTCTTTTTAAATAATGTCCTACTGACATTTCTTCGGTGACACCCATACCACCATGAAGCTGAACAGCTTCTTCCCCAACATATTTCCCTGCTTTGGCTATCTGATTTTTTAAACCATAAATAAGTTTAGTTCTTTCATTTTCATCATCAGTCGCAAGAACTTTTAACAAAAAAGATTTGCTAAATTCTGTCTCCATAAACATGTCAACCATTCTGTGTTGAAGTGCCTGGAATTTTGACAAAGATTGACCAAATTGTTCTCTCTGCTGCGTATACTCAATAGTTAATTTGTAACAGGTTTCCATTGCACCTATGGCTTCCGAGCTTACACAAATTATTCCTTCAAGTATTGCTTGATGCAATATATCTACTGCATCCGCTTTTGAGAATACTGCATCCGCTTTACAATTTTCTAGATGTAGATCTCCTGAAACAAAACCATCATAAGTTTTGTAAGTTGTGACTTTGGAACCTTTTGCATCTTTGGATATAAGAGCAAAAGCATGGCCTGTTTGATGTTTACCAAAAACAAGGAAAAAATCTGCATTTGGCGCGTTTAAGACTGTTGTTTTTAATCCATTAACGCTACCGTCCTCAGAAATTTCACAATCAACGTTATCAAGATTAAAACCTTTTTGTGGCTCATAATTTGCCAGGGATATCTGTTTTTCACCTGTTATAAGGTGTTCAATAAGATCAGTTTTATTCTCAAGATCACTTCGTTTTAGAACGCCTCCAGATAGCACTACATTTGCTAGATATGGCTCAACAACAATGGATTTGCCGAACTCTTCGAACATTAAGCTTAGATCAACATCTCCACCATCAAGTCCACCTAGATCTTCTGAAAAAGGAATTGCAAGCCACCCTAACTCAGCAAATAATTTCCAATGTTCAGGGTTATGTCCACTATCAGAATTCACACTTTTCATTCGTGTTTCAAAATCATAATCTGAACCACAGAATTTTGAGACGCTATCCCTTAAAAGGTTTTGCTCATCTGTAAAACTTAAGTTCATACTTCCCTTTTTATATTCCTAGCACAGCTTTAGCAATGATATTTTTCTGAATTTCATTTGTACCACCGTAGATTGTTACTTTTCTGAAATTAAGATATTTTGGTGCAGAAAGTTGGTCAGATTTTGTCGCAGCAACCTCAACATCTGAAAATCCATAAGGACCTCCATAAGGCATGCCTTCATGTCCAGCCATTTCGACTGCAATAGTAGAAAGTCTTTGTTGTAATTCTGTGCCCTTAATT
Source organism: uncultured SAR86 cluster bacterium (assembly GCA_902619265.1). Lineage (GTDB taxonomy): Bacteria > Pseudomonadota > Gammaproteobacteria > Magnimaribacterales > TMED112 > TMED112. Next base: position 203,990 of record CACNDL010000002.1, on the reverse strand, counting down.
TTTAGAAGTGAAGATTCAGCCCCTGGGCTTTTTCCCTCTCTCATAGCTGCCAAGCCTCTTAATTCTGTCATTTCCAATGCATCAAGATCTAATTCAAACTGTGCAACTTTGGATTGAAAATTCTTATCTTCTGATAGAGGTTTATCAGTGTGATAAGTATTTTTTGCTCTGATTTTTAAGCTATTAAGCACTCTCCTCATGTTAGGTGCTCCTGCAATCGAGCTTCTCTCATGAAATAGAAGGAATTTAGCGTAAGTCCAGCCTTGGCCTTCCTCTCCGACGACATTTTCTGCTGGCACTCTCACATTATCAAACCAAACCTCATTAACTTCATGATCACCATCAAGGGTAATAATTGGTTTAACTTCAATACCTGGTGTTTTCATATCAACAAGAATAAAAGTGATTCCTTCTTGTTTCTTTCCAGAATCATCTGTTCTTACCAGAACAAAAATCCAATCAGCATGTTGACCGAGCGTTGTCCATGTTTTTTGACCATTGAGAACATATTCATCGCCTTCACGAACAGCTTTACACTTTAGTGAGGCAAGATCTGAACCAGAACCAGGTTCTGAGTAACCTTGGCACCACCAATCATCAAAATTTAAGATTCTTGGTAAAAATTTCTTTTTTTGCTCTTCTGAACCAAATGTCCATATTACTGGCGCGACCATTTGCAGACCAAACGGTACAAACGTCGGACATCCTGCCAGGGCTAATTCTCTAAGGTATATGTACACCTTGGTAGCATCCCAACCAGTACCACCATGCTCAACCGGCCAAGAATGTCCCATCCAGCCTTTCTTAGCCACAGCTTTATGCCATTCGACAACTTCTTCTCTGGAGAGCTCGTCTCCATTATTCATTTTTTCTTTGATATGTTTTGGATATTCTTTATCCAAGAACTCTCTTACTTCATCGCGAAATTCTAAGTCTTCTTTCGAAAAATTTAGATCCATAATTTACCCTCTTCCATTCGTTAAATAAAATCTTGTATTATCTAAGTAAGTTTATGATTAAACTCAATTGGTATTAAAAACTTTATGCGCCTATTTTTCAAGTTTATAGCGGTTTTTCTAGCCCTCTCTTTACAAATTTTTTCTGAGGAAGAGATAAAGTACGTAAAAGTTGAAGTTGCTTCGGTAGTTTGGAAAAATCAACCGACAAATGAATCATTTCCAAAAGTAAAAAATTATTCACTTGCTAGCGAAATTCTAGATCTTGAAATACCGAAAGAACCAGAGATTAATCTGGACACCATTGAGCTTGCTGAAGGCCAAGTAAAAATTGATTTTGAATTTGTTGAACAGATATTTGATGATAATGAGGAAGATGAGCTTCTTCAAGATCAAATAATTGACCCACCAAAACTTTATAGAGTTATCGACAGAAAAGAGCATGAACTGAATGGAACAATGCGCAGAATATCTCAAATTAAAGACCTAGTATTAACTAATCACAAATCCTGGTTTCAACCGTTAGATATTGAGGAGAATGTACCTTTTATTTTGGTATCTGAAAATGAAAACCAATGCATTGTTAAAGTCTTTCAATCGAGATATCCAAGGATCCACGCTAAATGCGCACTCGGTACTAATGTGCTTAAAAATTCATATTTGATGAGCAAATCTGAATTTAATGTGAAGCCTCTGGTTGGTAATTTTGAAATAAAGAAAGATGAAGATGGAGAAGAAGATAATGTAGAAACTGAACTATTTATCTTAGATGAACAAAGAAGAATCTCACTGGATCAATTTCACTATTTCGATCACCCAAAAATAGGATTACTTGTAGGTGTATACAGTTACCCAAAAACTGAAGATTGATACTATTTATAATAGGCGTTTTCGTTCTCAGAATGATCGGTGATATCTTTCACGCCTTTAAGTTCTGGTATTTTTTCAAGAAGTGTTTTTTCAATACCTTCTTTCAAAGTTACATCTACCATGCCGCAACCTTGGCATCCACCGCCAAATTGAAGAACAACGTATTTATCTTTAGTGACGCAATCCAAGTGTACATTTCCACCATGAGATGCTAATTGAGGGTTTATTTCGTCATATAAAATATAGTTCACTTTGTCTTCAAGCGTAGCGTTTTCTCCAATATTTGGAACCCTTGAACTTGGAGCTTTTATTGTTAGCTGACCACCAAAGTTATCTTTATCGTAATTTACCTCAGCGTCATCAAGAAAAGCTAGGCTTTTTTCTTCAATGAATAATATGAAATTTTTGTATTTTATCTTGTGATCTGTTGGTTCTGACTCATCTTCTTTACAGAAAGCCAAACACGTCTCAGCTCTCGGTGTGCCTGGATCCGACACAAAAATTCTAATATCGCATTTAAAATCTTTTTTACTAATGAGGTCTGAAAGGTATTCTTCAGCTGTTGCAGTCACGTTTATCATAATTAATATGTAAGTTTACTATGAAATTATTAAATGATTTATTTTCTCTTATTTCAGGAACAGGAAAAAAGGATAATCTTGAGGATATGATTGAAGATAATCCATTGAGAATTTTTATTGCTTTAGTTTGTGTGTTGATTTTATTCCTAGCGGTTGTAGGTCTTATTGTTGCATCAATTATCTAGAGTTTTGATTCTAAATCTGGAAGAGCCTCGAAAAGATCAGCAACTAGCCCATAATCAGCAACTTTAAAGATAGGTGCTTCCTCATCTTTGTTTATAGCAACAATTGTTTTTGAGTCTTTCATGCCTGCTAAATGTTGAATAGCTCCTGATATGCCCACGGCTATATAGAGGTTAGGCGCTACGGATTTTCCAGTTTGACCAACTTGATAATCATTCGGTACAAAACCAGAATCAACCGCAGCTCTAGACGCTCCCACTGCAGCATTTAATTTTGTTGCAACCGCTTCTAACAAAGCAAAATTCTCCCCGTTTTGCATGCCTCTTCCGCCTGAAACCACAATGTCTGCAGATGTTAATTCAGGCCTATCCGATACAGTAAGCTCATTTTTTACAAAACCAGATTTTCTTGATTCTGTTTCAGGCACATCTTTTGTAATTACTTCTGCAGAACCACCAGCCGCATTAGCCTTCTCAAACGAAGTTGTTCTAATTGTTAGAGCATTTTTTTCTTGTGTAGATTGGACGGTAGCAATACAAGATCCAGCGTATATGGGCTTCTTGAATGTTTTCTCATCTAGGATTTCAGTGACTTCAGAAATTTGTTGAATATTTAACAAAGCAGCAACCCTTGGAAGATTATTCTTACCAGATGTGCTTGAGCTGGTTAAGAAAAAGTCATAGTCATCTTTTACTGAAACTACACAAGCTGCTATGTCTTCTGCAATTTCATTTGCAAATTTCTCATGACTAAAATCTAGTACAGAGCTAACACCCTCAACTGATTTTGCTTCATCTAAAACACTTGAACATGAATTGTTAGCAACCAATAAATCTATATCTCTTCCTAGTTTTTTTGCAGCATCGATTACACTCAATGTAGCTGCTGATAAGTTTTCGCTATTATGTTCAGCTATAACCAAAGTTTTCATATTACTTTTGCCTCGTTTCTTAATTTATCTACCAACTGATCAACAGTTTCAACTTTGACACCTTCCTGTCTTTCAGGCGGTGATTCAACTTTTAAGGTGTTTACCTTGGTTTCAACGACTACACCTAATTCTTCAAGAGAAAGTTCCTCAAGCGGTTTTCTTTTAGCTTTCATTATATTTGGTAGAGATGCATATCTTGGCTCGTTAAGTCTAAGGTCTGTCGTAATAACTGCCGGCATTTCTGCAGTCAAAGTTTCCAGTCCACCATCTATTTCTCTAGTTACTTGAACATTATTGCCATCAATCTCAACTTCTGAAGCAAATGTTGCTTGTGGCAAGTTAGTCAAAGCTGCAAACATTTGCCCAGTTTGATTATGATCTCCATCAATTCCAACCTTGCCCATAATTACTAGATCAGCTGCCTCTTTTTCGAAGACTTTTGTTAATGTTTTAGCAACATCTAATGGTTGTAATGTTGTATCTGTTTTGACAAGTAATGCTCTATCTGCACCCAATGCTAAAGCAGTTCTTAGTTGTTCTTGATGTTTATCATCTCCAATTGTAACAACAACTATTTCGTCCGCTTTTCCAGCTTCTTTCAATCTAATGGCCTCCTCCACAGCTATTTCACAAAAAGGATTCATTGCCATTTTCACGTTACTGAGATCAACATCTGTATTAGCTTGATTTGGTCTAACCTTGACGTTGTAGTCATTTACTCTTTTAATGGGAATCAGAATTTTCATATATTTAAATTTTGTCAGTTAGTAATATATAGGAAATAGATAAAAATTAAACACCTTGGTAGAGAATATGGAAAGAGAATCAATGGATTATGACGTAGTCATAATTGGCGGTGGTCCTTCTGGTCTTGCAACAGCTATAAAGCTGGCACAGACCTTTAAAGAAAAAAATCTAGATAAATCTATTTGCGTGCTTGAAAAAAGTGCAGAAATTGGTGGTCATATCCTCTCTGGCAACGTTTTTGAAACAACAGCTCTTGACGAGCTAATTCCTGACTGGAAAGAGAAAGGCGCTCCTTTAGATGTAAAAGTTAAAAGAGATGCAATTAAGTTCCTGATTAACGATAAATATAGCTTACCAGTGCCATCTTTTATTATGCCAACAATGCAGAATCATGGTAATTATATTCTTAGTTTAGGCAACTTATGTAGATGGCTTGCGGAGCAAGCAGAAGCGTTAGGAATTGATATTTTTCCAGGGTTTCCTGCAGCGGAGATTATCTTTAAGGATGGGAAAGTTGCTGGTGTAATTACAGGCGATATGGGTGTAGATGCTGAAGGCAATCCAAAAGATACATTTCAACCTGGTATGGAAATAATTGCTAACGAAGCAACAGTGTTTGCTGAGGGTTGCAGAGGACATTTAGGAAAACAACTTATTAAAAAATTTGAATTGGATAAGGGTAAAGACCCTCAACATTACGGTATTGGTTTTAAAGAAATCTGGGAGGTTGATAATGATCTTCACGAGGAAGGTTTAGTTATGCATACCAATGGATGGCCTCTTCCCGATGACACTCCTGGAGGGTCTTATATGTATCACACAGACAAAAAACAAATTTTGTTGGGACTTGTCATACCCCTGGATTACAAAAACCCTCATTTGAGCCCTTACGATGAATTTCAAAGATGGAAGTCTCATCCTGCAATTAAAAAATATCTGAAGAATGGAAAAAGAATCTCTTATGGTGCAAGAGCCCTAATTAAGGGTGGATTACAAAGTTTGCCAAGTATGGAGTTCCCAGGTGGCTATCTGGTGGGTTGTAATGCCGGAACTTTGAATTTTTCAAAAATCAAAGGCTCTCACACTGCCATGAAATCGGGAATTGAAGCTGCGAAAGTCATAACTTCTAATATGGAAGGAAACACAAAAAGCTTAGATGAGGAAATTAAAAAAAGCTGGTTGTACTCAGAGCTTTATAAGTCAAGAAATTTTAATCCGTTCTTTCATAAATTTGGAGGTCTTATGGGTGCAGCAATGAATGTGGTGGACCAATTAATTTTTAGGGGCAATTTGCCGTTTACATTGAACCACCCTACGGCCGATCACGAATCCTTAAAACTTGCTAAGGATTGTAAAAAAATAGATTACCCAAAATATGATAATGAAATTACTTTCGATAAATTAAGTTCAGTTTATCTCTCGAACACTTATCATGAAGAAGAACAACCCTGTCATCTGGTGCTAAAAGACCCTGACCTGCCAATAGCTAAAACCTTAGAGCTATATGACGAGCCTGCACAAAAATATTGTCCTGCGGGTGTTTATGAAATAGTAGAAGAAGACGGTAAGAAAAGATTTCAAATCAATTCGCAAAACTGCATTCATTGCAAAACATGCGACATAAAAGAACCATCGCAAAACATCGATTGGGTTTCGCCAGAAGGTGGCGGTGGTCCTAATTACCCAAATATGTAGTAATCTATTACTACTATGAAATTTGGACAATTATTAAGCGTCGTACTTATTGCTGGTATTGTAGGTATAGCAACCAATGTAGGGTATGAATACTTTACAACGGACAAACCACATCCAGATCAAAAGAAATTTAAAGAATTTTTAGATGAAAATTGGCAAGACTCTATGGAGAAAAGCCCTCTTTTCGCCTCCCTTTTAGGTGATAAACGATATGACGATAAAGTTTCCAGTAACTCAATTGAAGACTTCTTTTCAGAAAAAGAGTACGAGAGCTATGTTCTTGAAGTCTTGAGTCAAATTGATCCCAATAATCTTAGTGAGGAAGATCAATTAAATTATCGACTTCTGAAATCAGATTATGAAATTAGCTTGGAAGGCAGAGAATATCCAGGTTATTACATGCGTTTAAACCAGAGAGGTGGCGTTCAAGATTACTATTTGTATGGGAACAGATTAAATTTCACGGATTTGCAGAGCTATAAGAATTGGTTTGAACGAGTAAAAGGCTACACTCAGAATGTAAGAAATTCACTGGAAATAAATAAAGAGGGTTTAGAGCTTGGATACACCCAACCTAAATTAGTTACTCGTGGCGTTTCAGCTCAAATCGGAGCTATGCTTGAGAGAGATCTTGAAGATCATCCATACTTCAAAATCTTCAAAAATGTAGGTGATGTCGCATCTCCTGAGGATGCTCTTGCATTACAGAATGAAGTCAAAGAGTACATTCAAAATGTCTTAAATCCTATCTATCAAGAACTATACGATTTTCTCATAAATGAGTATTTACCAGAATCAAGAGATACCATAGGAATCAGTGATGTTCCGAATGGTAAAGAATGGTATGAGTATTTGGCTAGATACCATACAACCACAAATCTCACTCCGGACGAAATACATGAGATTGGTTTAAGAGAAGTTGCCAAGATTAGAGCTGAGATGGAAGGCATCATCGAACAAGTTGGTTGGGAGGGAGATTTTAACTCCTTCTTACAGTATTTAAGAACAGATCCAAGGTTTTACTATGAAACTGGCGAAGAGCTTTTACAAGCTTACAGAGCAATGTCTAAAGAAATTGATGCTTACATGCCTACTCTTTTCAATAAGCTTCCTAGAGCACCTTATGGCGTGATTCCAATACCAATGGAATCAGCACCATTTACGACAACCGCATATTACAATGCACCTAGTGAAGGTAGACCAGGATATTACTACGCAAATTTATATATGCCTGAAGTTAGACCGAAATATGAAATTCCAGTGCTATCTGTGCACGAAGCAGTACCTGGGCACCACCATCAAATTTCGTTAGCTCAGGAAATGGAAAATGTTCCAAATTTTCGAAAATATCTTAGCATTACAGCTTTTGTTGAGGGTTGGGGGCTTTATAGTGAACAGCTTGGAGAAAGTATGGGCATATACGACGATCCATACGATAAGTTTGGTCAATTAACCTACGATATGTGGAGAGCCGTACGATTGGTTGTAGATACTGGTATGCATTATAAAAACTGGTCTAGAGAAGATGCTGTCAATCTCTTCTTAGAAAATACTGCTAAAACCGAACAAGATATTAACAACGAAGTTGACAGATACATTGCCTGGCCTGGCCAAGCTTTAGCTTACAAAATTGGCCAGCTGAAGATTATGGAGCTCCGAGACAAATCCAAAGAGGCTCTTGGAGACGATTTTGACATCAAGGATTTTCATGATCACATCCTGAGTTTTGGCTCAATACCTCTAAACATTCTTGAAGAAAAGGTTGATGAGTTCATTGAGACACAAAGCAAATGAGTTTTCCAGATAGTTATTTTTGTACTATTTCCACGGGCGAACAAATAGAGCTAAGGTCTAGTAAGAGATCAGGTGTAATACAATCTTTTGGCAGTGGAATGGTATCAGCTATCATTCAAGGCAATCAAATTATTGGAAGGACCAAACAAGGAAACACAAATATTTATGAAGTAGTTAATGGTTATGCTATTCTCAAGAAGACTATCTAACAACTAGTAAAAATATGAAATTAATTTTTCTTCTTTTGCCTCTTACTTTTCTTGCAAAAGCTGATATGGATTATGTTTGTTATGTTGATGAAAATAATGCTCCTTACAAATTCATTGCAGAAAATTGCCAAAGAAATAATGTCTTAGTTTACACATCTACACCATACGAAAACCAAATCTTTTATATTTCAGATTTTTGTAGGTTTGATAGAAATGTTGAAAGAGATAAAACCTCTTTTACCTGTGTGTTATATGACAAAAAACCTCGCAGTCACATTCATTCTGATTAATTCAAGTAGAAAAATTTACCATCAGATTCAAGGTACATAGACATTCCATCTTGTTTAGATTCTGCAATAACTTTGTAGAAAACATTTCTACTTAATAAGGCAAATATATCGTTTTTAAGCTTAATTTTTGGATATGGCTGGTTATCTACCATTTCCACAGTTAATTTGTTTTTCTCGCTTAATTTAACCCACTCCTCGGTATTAGTTTGAAAGAAGTAATGATTATCTTCTTGTTTGTAATCAATTATGCTAAATATTTCTTTTTCAACCTTAATTGGAATTTTCTCAACAGGCGTAACTGCGAAATATTGTCCATCTTCGTACTTAACCAATTTTGAGAAAAGTTTAACCATTGCTGGCCTATCAATCTTTGAGTCATTAAAAAACCAGTTTGCATCTGAATCAATATAAAACTCAACCCCTTCACAAATTTTTGGATTCCAATCATCAATTGGGTAATCATCCAAGGATAAAATACTTTTTTCTAATGTCTTTAGGTCCATACATAAACCCCAAGACCAAACCCTATCGCGATTAGAAAGCATGAAGATACTTTGGAAATTGCTCTTTGCACTGAGTGATTTAGTAATGATTTAAAACCTCTGTTGAGAATAAAACTTAAAATTACAAACCATACTGCTGTTGCTATAAAAAAATATATTGAAATACTAAGTTGAAAAAAGGTTGAGGTATTAAGCACTACACCACTGAATAATGAGACAAAAAAGATAAAAGCCTTCACATTAAAAATATTTACCATTAAACCACCACTAAAACTTTGCCAGACGTTAATTTGTTGTTTTTCTTTAATAGCTAAATCCTTAATTTCGGGGTCGGCAAATATTCCGCCTATGCCTAAATAAATGAGATACCCTGCTCCAACTGTGCCTATTATTGTATAAAGACTGGGTATTTTTTGGTAGAGGAAATCCAAGCCCACTATGGCGAATAAACAATGGAGAAAGACCCCAAATCCAATACCAATTGATGAAATAATTGAACTCCTTAAACCCTTCTCAAAGCTACTTTTTATTATGTAGAAGAAGTCAGGACCAGGGGAAGTAACTGCCACTAAATGAGCAAATGCCAGCGATAAGAATAATGAAATATTCATAAATATATTGGTTCACGTTCAAGCTCAACACCATAATGTTCCAACACCATATTTCTCAAAATATCTTCAACGTACTTGATATCTTTGGCTGCTGCTATACCGGTGCTTGTAAGAACTAAAGCATGTTTAGTCGATAAACCTACATTTCTAATTTTCATTCCTTTTAGAGATAATTTATCCAACATCTCACCAGCTGAGAACTTTATCATTTCATTAGGCATTTCATAATGCTTGAGATCTTTAAGTTTATGATTGCTATTGTATTTTTCTTTGGCCATTATTGGATTTTTAAAAAAGCTTCCCAGATTTGGAAAATCCAACGGATTAGGAATTTTAGTATTCCTAATTGTTCTTATTCCATCAATCATGTCTGAAGCTTTCCTGTAAGTTTTATCTTGAATGCTTTCATGGTTTAAGACTGGATTAAATTCTTTTTGTAGTTTCAATCCTATGGCGGTTACTATCAAATTGGTTTCTACTTGGAATACGCTTTTTCGGTAGGCAAAATCACAGTTTTCATTTCTGATCTTCCTAGTAATTTTGAGTTTTGTATCAAAACACTCTACATAGTCAATAAGATTCGAAACTTCTACACCGTATGCACCAATATTTTGGATTGGTGCAGCACCAACTGTGCCTGGTATCCCTGCAAGATTTTCGAGTCCATGGAGATTTTTGCTGCAACAAAAATCTACTAAATCATCCCATACTACTGCAGCACCAACTTCTAGTTTTGCTATGTCACCCTCCTCTGAAAATTTGAAATTATTATTGGTTGACTTGATAACAATATTTGAAAAATGTCTCGGAAAAATTGTATTTGTTCCAGAACCAATAACCTGTATCTTTTTTTCGATCGCTTCAGAGTGCTCCAGAATTTTGTGGAGATCTTTCTCGCATTCAAATAAGAAAAATTCTGCCGCTTCAGATTTTAAATTTAAGCCATTATTTTTAGTCAAATCCATGATCAATTAAATTTGTAATGTTCCCTTAATTTTTTTAAGTCTTCTTCTGTATCAATGCCCCATGAATCTTTAAGTTCAAGCTCAAGAACATTTATTGGAAAGCCGTTATCGATTGCTCTGAGCTGTTCTAATTTTAGTGCTTGCTCATTAGCTGTTTGAGGCAGTTTTGCGAAATGATTTAAGAACCCAGCTGTGAAGGCATAAACACCAATATGATGCAAAATTTTGCCATTTCTATCAGGGTTATTGGAGCTTGTTCTATAAAAGTCTAGACCCCTATTTTCATCGACTAAAACTTTCACTTTATTGCTGTCGTTAAAATCGTCATCGTGGCTGAAAGTCTTCGCTAAAGTCCCATAATCAAATCGATTATCTATCATAAAAGACCCTAGTTTATTTATTGCTTCAACTTCAATCAGAGGCTCATCACCTTGAACATTAATAACTAATTTTTCGTCACTTAATTTTAGCTCTTCAACGTATTCTTGGATTCGATCAGTGCCTGAACTATGTTCTTTTTTTGATTTAAAAACAGAGCCTCCCAAATTATTTATTAACTCGAATATTTCATCTGAATCAGTAACAACAACTATTTCTTCTGCATTAGTTTTTAAACATGCCTCCCAAGTCATTTGAATTATGGTTTTATAGTCCACTTCCTGAAGTAATTTTCTTTTTAATCTTTGTGAGTTTAGTCTTGCTGGAATCAGGATTTTATACATGCTCTTTTTCTAACTTTTCAGTAATTAGTTTGCTTATATTAGTATTAAGTTTCACACCCATTTTTAAGTACCAAACATTTTTTTCAGTAAATTTTTCTCCCATTCTAGCTGCATCTTTCTCTGTGGTAAGTATGGGTCTTTCGAAATCAAACTTCAGATCTTTCTTGCTAAAATAATGATGATCTGGGAACAGTCTATAATCAAAGTTTATTTTCAAATTATTTAGTGTTCTTAAGAATCTATTAGGATTTGCGATACCACAGATCACATTAGCAGTGCGACCAAATGGATACTCATCTATTTGATATGTATCTCCTGTTTCTAGATTCACCCATGATTCAGGTTCTAATTCAAAGAAATTATCATTTGTTTCTCTTCTTCCGCTGTAGATAAACAGATCAACTTTTTTAGTTTTCCATATATTGTCTCTTAATGGGCCAGCAGGCAAAAATAATTGATTACCAAAATTACGATTTGCATCTTCTACTACAATCTCAAAATCTCTTCTGAGGGAAGTATGTTGTAAACCATCATCTGATATCACTATATTGCAATCTGTATTTCGCTCTAAATAAGAAAGAGCCCTTGCCCTGTCCCTATCAACAACGACATTAAAACCTCTATTAAAATGAAAAATTGCTTCATCGCCGACTTCTTTTGCTGTTGTATTATCATTAACAAGCTTTGTACCTGTGAAACTACCTTTATAACCTCTTAAGATTATTCCTGGTTTAAAACCAAGATTTTTAAGGTCCAGAGCAATTTGGCTTACAAGAGGTGTCTTACCATTACCGCCTACAGTTACATTTCCTACAACTACCACAGGTAACTCATCTTCATTCGAAGCTTTTGGTTTAAAAAATGTATTTTTAAAAGTGCTAACAGACCAATAGACAAAGCTCAGTGGGGTTAACGCTATATTTCCGAAATTAAATTCATCCCAAAAGCTTTTCTTTTCGTTGATTAGGGTTGGTACAAAATCTTTCTCAAGGGCAATAGTTTTACTATCTTCTATTAGTTCTGGTTTGCCCTGAAGTATGTTGTATAGACCCTCTTCTTTAATCAATTCATTATGAGTACCACTTTGCGTTATTATTCCATTTTCTAGGACACAAATTTGATCAGCTTTTTCAACTGTACTCAGTCTATGAGCGATGATAAAAGTAGTTTTATCCTTTGAAGCTTTTTCAATTGCTGATTGAATCTCTTTTTCAGATTCGTTGTCTAACGCTGAAGTTGCTTCATCAAAAATTAATATAGAAGATTTCTTGAGCAAGGCTCTTGCAATAGCTACTCTCTGTTTCTCTCCACCAGACAGGGTTACACCTTTATCTCCAATGATTGTATTGAAACCTTCTGGCAAACTCATAATAAATTCGTAAGCATTCGCTTCTCTTGCAGCTTGGAAAACTTCTGAGTCTGACACTTCTGTTAAACCATATGCAATATTATTTTTTACAGTGTCATTAAACAAAGTAGGATCTTGAGAAACGTATGAAATTGAATTTCTTAAATCGGTTAATTTAATTTTTTTAATGTCATACCCATCAATCGTTATCTTGCCTTCATAGTCGTCATAAAATCTATTCAATAGATTAACGATTGTTGATTTTCCACTACCAGATTTTCCTACAAGGGCTACTGTTTCTCCCTTAGAAGCTTTAATTGATATATTGTTTAATACTGGTTCTGAATCATGCGAATAAGAGAAAGAAACATTTTCAATTTGAACTTCACCATCTAAAGTTTTGTTGATATCTAACCCTTCATTGTACTTTTCAGGTGAATTATCAATAGTAGTAAAAATATCCTCTGCAGCTGCTAGACCTCTCTGAATAACGGCATTTAAATTTGAAAGTTGTCTAATAGGTCTGGCCATCAAACCAGCAGCAGTAAAGAATGCTACAAAAGATTCTGAAGGTAGATTCAATTCATCAAGATTTGTTAATGCTAAGTAACTCATTGCAGCTAACGCAAAAGCTACAAAAACTTGGATCAAAGGTGTTGTAATATTTCCAGTGCTTTCCATTTTCAAATTTTGTTTGAGGTTCTCATCATTGGCCTTTTTAAACCTTTCTTCCTCACCGCTTTCGTTATTGAAAGATTTTATTTCCCTGGCTCCAGATGCAATTTCGTTGCTTACTTGAGTTACAACTCCCATTACATCCTGAATTTTTTTTGCGACTCTTCTTAGCCTTTTTCCTGCAATTGAAACAATTAAGCCTATCAATGGAGCGATAACAAGAATCACCAAAGTTAATTTCCAACTTAGATAAAGCAGATAGATAAATAAACCTATGAGCAAAAAACCTTCTTTAAATAAAATTTTTAGTGCATTAGTGGCTGCACCAGTTATTTGATTAGTTGTGAATACGATTCGATTTACTATTTCACCTTTAGAAGCTTGATCAAAAAAACTCATTGGCTGATATAACAAGCTTGAAATTAAATCCTTTCTAAGGCTGTGAACAACTTTAAGGCCTACATTAGCCATAAAGTAATTTCCCACATAAAAACCAATGCCTCTTACGACAGAGATAAATGCGAGAAAAAGAGCAAGATTAAGCGGATTAAGGGGGTTTTCATTGCTTTCATTAATATAAGAAATGACTTGTTTAAGCCACTCAACGGCTGATATATCAGCAGCTGAAAAAAGTAAAAAACCAAAAATACTTAAAAAGAATAAACCCTTATGCTCGAAGGTGTATCCTAACAGCCTTGTGTAAAGAGATTTATTCATTCTTGTACGATATTTCTTTCAATAATATTTAAAGTTTTATCTGCCCTTTTAGCAAACGCAACGTCATGAGTAGCGTAGATGATTAATGAGTTATTTGTTTGAGCATATTCAAGAAGAAAATCTTGAACAGCTAAGCTATTTTCCTGATCTAAATTTCCGGTTGGTTCATCCAAAATCAGTATGCTTGGTTTTTTTGACAGAGCTCTAGCAATTGAAGCTCTTTGTTTTTCTCCACCTGAAACTTTAGACGGAAGTTTATTTTTTATGTTTTCGATACCAAGTTTTTTTAATGTTTTGTCAATATTGCCAGTATCAATTCCAAAGTTTGCTGCAAGACAGTTTTCGTAAATAGAGAGATTTTCAAGTAAGTAGTGAAACTGATAGCCAAATCCAAAATATTTTTTTCGGAGAGCACTTCTCTCTTCAACAGACAATATACTTAAATTTTGGTTGATAACTTCAATAGTTCCATTTTCAAAGCTGTCTAGGCCAGATATTAAATTGAGTAGTGTTGTTTTGCCCGATCCTGAAGAACCTACAATACTGTAAGCACCCTTATCGCCAAATTCATATGATACATTCTCGAATACCTTCTGATGGCCAGAATGGTCGTCATAGCTTTTTGAGAGATTTTTTATGCTTATCATGATTTATTTACGATATTTACTGGATTGGTATTTGCTGCTTTATTTGAGGGTATGAAGCTAAAAATTAATAAGAGTAAAAAAGTGATGATATTTATCCATATAATTTGCTCAACACTTATTATTGAAGGGAAATAGTCCAGGTAATAGACATCAAGCATGGAAATATTAAATATTTGAGATAGAAAATTTAAAAATTCAGTTATGTTTGACGCAAGAAAAAAACCAAGCAAATTACCAAAAAAGATCCCAAAGATCCCAATGGTTAAAATTAATTGTATAAAAATACTTTGAATATCCCATTTTGAGTAACCAATTGTTCTGAGAATAGCTATCTCTTTCTCATTAGTTTTTACTAGATTATTGACTGACATTAGAAGGCTCAGAATAGCTACAAGAAGAATTAAAGACATCAACAAACTTACCATAATCTTTTCAAGTTGAACTGCCCTAAATAGCCCCCCATATGACTGATCCCAGCTGGTCATTTTTATGTAATTTGTTGTATCGAGTTTTTCAATTACCGCTCTGCCAATATTTCTAGCTTCCAAGACATTTTGAACCTTAAGTTCTAGCCCAATACCGTTTTTTGGTTTTATCAGCTTCAGGAATGAATTTGAGCTTATCAGAGCATAATTTTGATCAACCTCTGAACCAACAGAAAAAACTCCTACTACCTTGAACGCAACTACTCTAGGAACACCTATCAAGGGGTTAGACTGATCTATATTTAATAAATTGACTGAATCGCCAACAGCTACATTTAGCTCATATGCCAAGCTATCACCTAATATTATGTTTGACCCGTCTTCTAGTGATTCAACTTCGCCGATAAGCATATTATCAGGGATAATGGAAATTTCTTCTTGAGCAGAAGTTCCCTTAATGAATACTCCTTTAGATATATCTCTATTATTAATCACTATTTGAGATGAAAGAAAAGGTGCAACAGCAACTACATCATTATGATCAGAAATAGATTTGGATATATTCTCAAGATCCTTGAAACCGCCACTGCTCTCCAATGTAACATGAGGTATTACGCCCAATATTCTCTTTTGAAGTTCGTTCTCAAATCCATTCATAACGGAAAGAACAATAATTAATACTGCAGTACCCAAACCCACACCAAGTGAAGTTAAAAGTGTTTGTGAGGAAAGAGAATTTGAACCTTTGTGAAAAAGATATCTAAATGAGATTTTTCTCAAAAACTGATTCAAGAGAGTTTCTTCATTACTTTTGAGAGCATTTCAAAAGGTTTGCTTCTAGGTGGCCTTAGTGCTCCGAAAAGACTATCTGAATTAGTTTGATAGTAAATTGCTCTTAAGTTAGAAAAATTCAAGAAGCCCTCATGTCCGTGGTAATGACCATATCCAGAAGGACCTACCCCACCAAAAGGTAGTCTAGACTGCATTAAATGGAACATTGCGTCGTTTATTGTTACCCCTCCAGATCTTGTATTATTAATCACAAAGTTTTGTTCAGATTTCTTGTTACCAAAGAAATAAAGTCCTAGTGGATGATCATGTTGATTGACATAATCCACTGCTTCACTCAATTCTTCATAAACCATAACTGGTAACAAAGGACCAAATATTTCCTCCTTCATTACTCTCATGTCATCGTTAACATTCAATAAAACTTTTGTTGTGACAATATTATTTTCGCTTGAGTCAAATTCGCCAAGATTGATAATTTTTGCTCCCTTATCTTTTGCATCCTGGAGGTAGTCATGCATTCTTTGATGGTGATGATCGTTGACCATAGAGGTATAATCGCCCGCGTTGCTCTCAGGATAAAAAGTTTTAAAAACTTCTTGAAGCTCAGTTATTAATTTTTCTTCAAGCCCTTTTTTAATCATAATATAGTCAGGCGATAAACATATTTGCCCAGCATTTAAAGTCTTAACAAACATAATTCTTTTAGCAGCCAATTTAAGATCAGCATCAGAGGAAATTATAGTTGGACTTTTGCCACCCAGTTCTAAAGTGGTAGGTACGAGGTTTGTTGCAGCATTTGCGACTACTTTTTTTGCTACGGCTCCACTACCCGTATACAAAAGATGATCAAGAGGAAGAGCTGTAAATTCTGCACCAACGTCTGGACCCCCTAAAAAAACTGCAAATTCTGATTCATCAAAGTATTTTCCCACTGCATCTTTTATCAAATTAGCAGTATTTGGTGTGAATTCAGAAGGTTTAACCATTAATCTATTGCCAGCAGCTAGTACTGATGCAGTTGGGTAAAACACCATTCCAATTGGAAAATTCCATGGTGCAATGATGCCAACTGTGCCTAGTGGCGATGGTTGCATGACTGCTTTTGAACCTAAAAGATCAGCCATAAATGATGACGGCCTTCTAGATGGTTTCATCCATTTTTTTAGATTTTTAATAGTGAAATTTAGATTTCTTATAGATTGAATTACTTCTGATGTCATTATCTCTGTTTCGGAGCGATTTTTATAATCTTCGTTGAGTGCTTCTACAATTTGAATATCATGTGTTTCTAATAATGCAATGCATCTTTTGAGGCTATCTATTCTTTGATTGTAAGTTGGTTGTCCATTTTCAATGAACGCCTTCTTTTGTAATTCAAGTGTTTCTCTCATCTATAATTCCCTAACTATATTAACTATACATTTTACCCAGCTATCATTCGAGTTTAATGAAGGTACATAATCAAGTTTCTGACCACCTTTTTCAAGAAAAAGTTCCTCATACTCGTCTCCTATTTCGATAATTGTTTCAAGACAATCTCCAGTAAATGATGGCGATACAACTAAAACGTTTTTGACTCCATCATCAGCAAATTCTTCTAATACTTTATCACTAAAGGGTTTCACCCATTTTGAATCTAGTCTTGATTGAAAAGAAGTGATTGTCTTTTTTGGGTCAATTTTTATTTTATTTACCAGCAGTTTGGTTGTTTCGTAGCAAGTTGCTCTGTAACAATGGTGATTATCTCCTTCAACGCCATTTTCACAATCCCGATCATCGCACACACCCTCTTTGTAAACATCATTTAATTGACTCATAGGAAGGCCATGGTAGCTGAACATTATTTTGTCGTAACTATCTAAATCAAATTTCATGATGTTTTCTGAAAAAGCATTAAGAAAATCTTCATTATCGTAAAATTGATCAACAGTTTTAACAGCTGGAATTACATTCCAATTAGCGATTTGTTTTAATGAGTAATCAAGAAAAGATCCGTTTGCAGCTGATGAATATTGGGGAAAAACTGGAAACAAAACCACTTCATCATAGCCAATATGATCAAGCTCCTTTAGTTTTTCTTTCAGCGAGGGATTTTTGTATCGCATTGCATAGAATACGTCATGCGTATCTTTGAGCTTTTCTTGCACTTTTTGTGTTAGGTCTTCCATATGATATTTAAGAGGGGAACCTCTATCAGTCCATAATTCTCTATAGCTTTTGGCGGAAGAAAAAGATCTAAAGGGCACAATTATGAGATTAACGAGTAGGAACCTAAAAAACGCCGGTATATTAACAATTCTTGCATCACTGAGAAATTGTTTCAGATAGCTCGCAACATCAAGCCAACCTGGGCTATCGGGAGTGCCTAAACTAATCATTAAAACTGCTTTTTTCTTTGCTTTCATTAGAATTAAGTATATACGGGTGAATTAAGCTAAATCCAATTAATTATTAGCAAATAATTATATTTAAAGTGCGCTAATTCCAACTAATTTTTTTACTTCTTTCAGTATTGGAACAGTCTGAGCCCTAACTTTCTCAACCCCAGATTTTAAAATTTCCTCAATATATTTTTTATTATTGATGTATTCATTAAAATTTTCTCTTATTGGTAATAACATTACATTTAAATCCTCAAACACTATTTGTTTTGCATCGCCCCACCCTATGCCGTCTTCAAATAGATTTTTCATTTCTTTTTGTTTTTCTTCTGTGGCGAAACTAGAATAAATTGAGAATAATGTATTATCTCTCCACTCTTTCTTTTCACCTGGCTCCTGAGAGTTTGTAACAATCTTCATAACAGACTTCCTTAATTCTTTTTCCGTGGATAGTAGAGGGATTATATTGTTATAGCTTTTGGACATTTTTCTGCCATCAGTTCCAAGCACAGTTTTTTCGTCTTGAATCACCGCTTCAGGCACATTAAAGAAGTTACCGTATTTATTATTAAATTTTTCAGCAATATCTCTCGTAATTTCAAGGTGTTGTTGTTGATCTTTTCCAACAGGCACGTGCGTTGCATTTGGCGTTAAAATATCTGATGCCATCAATAATGGGTATGAAAAAAGCCCTAGCGATATGCCTTCATCCATTTCTTTTTTCCCACTTTCATTATTTTGATCTACTGCTGCTTTGTATGCGTGCGCTCTATTTAAAAGGCCCTTCTCTGCAATACAGCTCAAAAGCCAAGCGAGTTCAGTTATCTCTGGAACATCTGATTGACGATAAAAATTAGTTTTATTTGGGTCTAGCCCTGAAGCAAGCCAAGCCATCGCTATGGCATTACTTAATTCCTCAAGTTTCTTTGGATCAGAAACCTTTATGACGGCATGTAGGTCTGCAATAAATAAAAATGATTCACATTTTTCGTCTAAAAGATCTAGTGAAGGTTTAATTGCACCTATATAATTTCCTAAATGGGGATAGCCACTTGGCGTTATACCTGTTAAAATCCGTTTCATTCAATTACTATTTGTTTGAAATTATAAATAATATTCAGCTAATTTGTGGGAGACAAAGCAATAAATCTTAATCAACAATTAAACGAGATAGAGAGTTTATTCTCTACAGGCCACATAAAAAAGGCGCAGAAAGACTTGCGCAAGCTAAATTCACAGTTTGGAAAAGGCAAACCTATTCCGTCTAAATTCAGGCATAAATTTCAAAGATTAAACTTTACTGCAAAGGAGTATGACGATTGGGCTGAATTCGCAACCTCTGACAAGAGAACAGAGCTTATTAATGAAGTTAAAAAATTAGAAGCTCAAAAACTAGAACCTAGATCTTTAGCTAACAAAATTAATTCATTACAAAAACAATGGCAAAACTTAGATCAGCATGGAAAGACTGCTAGTAAAGAAAAATGGTCAACTTTTAAAGAGGCCTGTGAAAAGGCATGGGCTCCATGCAAAGATTATTTTGCAGTTTTAGAAACCAAGAAAGAGGAAAATAGAGATAAAAAGCTAACTCTTCTAAAAGACATAGATGCTTTTCCTGCAGGCAAAACTGTTGAAAACACAACGGTAATTCAAATTGTAATGTTCCTCAAAGGAGTTCATGAAAAATGGAAACTGTATGCACCAGTTCCAGATAAAGATTTTCAGGATTTAAATAAAAAATTTAAAGAGTCTAGAGATGGAGTCAATAAACTCTTGGAAGAAGTTGAAATCTTTAATAGAACGAAGAAAGAGGCAGTTATAGCTGAAATTGAAGCCCTAGACAAAGAGGATATAGACGCAGCTGTAACTAAAATAAGGGAGCTACAAGATCATTGGAGAACTTTAGGTCCAGCAGGAAAGAAACTTGATCCAGAGATAAATCTAAAATTTGAGACAGTATGCGATTCATTTTTAAAAATTAAAGATAAAGAACTGGATGAATCAAGAGGTTTAATGGATGCAATCATTAAAGACTTGAGGGACAAAAAATTGTCGCCTGGTGAAGCAGAACAAAAATTCCTTGAACTAGAAAACCTACAAGGGACCCAGGAAGAGAAGAAATTCAAAAAAGCGATTAAGGATTTCGCTATGTTGCAAAGAAATGAGAAAGCTCAGGAAAAACTAAAATCTTATCAAGACTTATTCGAGGAATTAATCGACAATGGCTCTGATAAAATTTCAAAAGATTTAATACCAGAATTTGTGAATGGCAAACCAAAAGAATCAATGGATT
Source organism: uncultured SAR86 cluster bacterium (assembly GCA_902619265.1). Lineage (GTDB taxonomy): Bacteria > Pseudomonadota > Gammaproteobacteria > Magnimaribacterales > TMED112 > TMED112. Next base: position 183,655 of record CACNDL010000002.1, on the reverse strand, counting down.
TAAACGAAGCAGCAATTAGGTTTCAAATGTTCGCCGGCTTAGATCCCGTTGGGCCTAAAGAGATGGTTTCACGAGTTAAATTTGAGGAATTAAGAAATAGGTTTACCGAAAAATCAGTTGATATGAATGAAAAGTTGAAAGAACATTTTACGAATCTAGTTTATTCAAAGGGCACGTCTGACAAAAAAGAATCTGCTGATGTGAAGAAAGCTATGGTAAAAGCCTTGAAAAAAGTTGAAGAACTTCTTCCCTAATTTGCATCAATTCTAATAATTATTCTTGAAGTAATATTATTAACTAATATATTATATTCATTGAAATAAACTCAGGGACTATTTAAATCTTTGTAATAATTATAAAAAGGGCCAAGTTCAAAAGATGCATACTTCAAATTTAATCGCTTACGTCGTTCCAGTTTTTACTTTGATGATCTTCTGCGAATTTCTATACGGATATTTAAGAAAAAGGAATAATTATAGATTAAACGATACTGTTACTAGCATTGGTTTGGGTTTAATGAGTAGATACCCTGCCCTACTTGGTCTTGGGGTACAAGGCCTCGTATACGCTTTTATAGCGAAGCAATTCAATCTTGGTTTCTTAGCTTCATACGACCCTTACGTATGGGTGATAGCCTTTGTTTTATATGATCTAAGTTATTACTGGCTGCATAGATCACACCATCAAATAAAAGTCCTGTGGGCTTCACATGTTGTTCATCACCATGGTGAAGAGTTCAACTTATCAACTGCTTTAAGACAAACAGGTACAGACTTTTTATTCAAATGGATTTTTTATACACCAATGCTGCTGTTGGGGATTCCAGTTGAGATTTTTGTAACCGTTGCCGCTTTAAATCTAATTTATCAATTCTGGGTACATACAGAACACATTGGTAGACTAGGCGTTCTAGATTACATCTTAGTGACCCCTTCTAATCACCGTATTCATCATGCTCAGAATAAAGAATACATCGATGCAAATTATGGTGGTGTTTTCATTCTGTGGGACAGAATGTTTGGAACTTTCATTGATGAAAGAGAGGATTTAAAACCAATTTACGGAACTTCAAAACCATTGAATTCATGGAACCCACTCTGGGCAAACCTAGAGGTTTGGAGTGAAATGATAAAAGATACTTGGAGAACAAAAAGATGGAGGGATAAAATTGCTCTATGGTTTTCAAAGCCTAAATGGAGACCAGCAGACGTGTCTGAGAAATACCCAATCAAGAAGAATGATTTAACGCAATTTAGAAAATTTGATACAAAGACCACGCTATTTGCAAAAATTTTTGGTTTTACTCACCTAGTATTTGTCAGCATCTATACTCAAGGAGTGCTTTTTAATTCTGCATCAATTGCATATGTAGATTTAATGCTTATCTCTTTCAACATAGTAACTTTGATGGTTTTTGCCTCTTTTATGTATGAAAACAGAGTTTTTGTTTACTACCTAGAGCTCATTAGATCTTTATCTGTTCTTGCACTTATAAGCGTAGGTTACTTCAACTTCATGTCAGAAATAATTATTGGTTACACATTATTCTCTGCATTGGCATCTGCCGTACTAGTTCTTAGAGATAGAGTTTTATCACCTAGCGAAGCTCGCTAGGTTTTTTTAGAAAATTCATATCAGCGCAACCACGTACGACTTTATTCCACTCAGTATTAACTGCTAATGAGGCTAAACAGCACGTTGGGTATTTGTTTATAAATTTATTGCTCAGATATTCGGTGATTTCATGCATTGAAGGATTATGTCCAACCAGCATAATAGATTCTGTATCTTCAGGGACTGAAAAAATTACATTTAAAATCTCATCCAATGTAGCATGGTATATGGATTCTTCAAATTGCACTTTAGGTCTCTCAAATTGAAAAAAATGCTCAAGTGTTTCTGTCGTTCTTTTTGATGGGCTGGAAATCACTAAATCTAATTTTATTTTTTTTGATCTGAAATAATTCCCCATTAAATCTGCATCTTGAATACCTCTGGTAGACAAAGGCCTATCATAGTCTCTCAATTCAAAATCGTCCCAACTTGATTTAGCATGTCTTAAAAAATGAATTGTTTTCATTTTAGCTTGCTCTCGAGAGTTCTTTTTTTAAACGATCTCTGAATGAAAAATCATCAACTGTTATTGTGTGCCGTGGAGTTTCCACTTGCTCAACATCAGGATTTTGAAGTTCTTTTTGAATTAAATCACTAAGTTTGCCTTTTGGCTTCCATTTTCCGTTGAGATGCTTTGCAGCAAGTTTTGATTGCAATTCTGCGCCGGGCCAGATACACCCAAGAGGCTGAAATAATCCTATGAAGTAGAGGTTTTTAATTTCTGCTGGTAACATCCTGTGTAAAAGGTTTACAGGCCCTTCTTCAAAGTTTATGAAGTCTTTATCGAAGAAAGAATGTTTAATCTTATAGCCTGTGCAAGCTATTACAGCATCAAACTCCTCATTTGACCCATCTTGAAAATATACGGTTTTTTCTTCAAATTTTTCTATGTCACATTTAGGCTTTACTTTTCCGTGTCTTACAGCATTATATAAATCTGAATTTACTGTTGGATGCGTTGCAAGAATATGATTGGTTACCTTTGGTAAGCCTATATCCTCATTTTTTCCTTGTATGAGTTCAAGCATAAACCTCATAAATGAAAGCCTTAGAAATCTTGGTAACCATCTTGCTTTCAAAGCAAATATATCGCTGGTTAATCCAAACATAAATTTGGGTATTAAGTAATAACCTCTTCTCCAACTTATTGCTGTAGTTTTAGAAATACGCGCAGTTTCAACTGCAACATCACAAGCAGAGTTTCCTCCACCAATAACCAGCACTTTCTTATCTTTAAATGGCAATGCTTTTTTATACTGATGAGAATGTAGATAATCACCTGAAAACTTTCCAGGGTACTTAGGAAATCTAGGCTCATGGTGATGACCATTGCATACCACCAGAGCGTCGAATATGTCAGTTTTTACCTCATTTGTTGTTAAATTTTTCCATTTTATTTTCCACATATGATTAGCTTCTTGGGAGCAGTGAATGACTTCAGTATTAAATTTTATGTTTTTCTCTAAATCAAAATGATCGGTATAGCCTTGAAAATATGTAAGTAATTCCTCGTGCGATGGGTAATCAGCTGCATCATTAGGTAAAGGAAAGTCCTCATAAAATGAGGTATATTTTGAACTAATAATATGTGTAGTTTCAAAGACACTTGAGTGTCCTGAGGGGTCATTATAGCGCCAATTTCCACCAACCCCTGAACATCTTTCAAATGCTGTAACATTGAAGTCTTGATCCTTAAAATTTTTGATTGCAGCAATGCCTGATGGCCCTGCTCCAATAACTGCTACTTTTTTCATATTAAAATTGTTTTCAGTACGACTGACCACACTATAATAAAATAATTTATGACTTCAATAAAATCTATTGACCATGATTTTTGGGTGAATCCACCTTGGGGCAATGGTAGAGCAAAATATCGTTTAGGGCTTAAACCAGTAGAAAAGAATCAATGGTTCCCAGTTTGTATTTCAAATGATTTAAAGACGCATAAGAAAAATCTTTTTGCTTCTCGCTATGACGAAGTCATAGCTACAACTCAAGATTCTGCTGCTGCGCAAGATTTGCTAGCTAAGAAATTAAAAGTAAAAGACAGAAATTATTTAGATTTAATAGCAGATATATCACTTTCAGTGCCCGATGACCTCTGCATAATAGAATGCAGAGGTGAACAAAGGTTGGTAGCAGCATCAATTTGCTCACCTAGTTATTGGAACATCAAATCCAAAATAGGAAAATCGCTCAGAGAAATCCACAAACCTGTAAAAACCCTTAATGAAAAGATTGGCAACCCAATAGAAAAATTTATAAGTAATGCCCCACAAGACAAACCTTTTCTAAGAGAAAATTGGTTTATACATGGAGATGATCACCGCATGCACCTAAAAGCAGAAGGTTTTCCTAAAGGGATGGTTAAAGACTGGGTGGTGAGATCTGAAAGAGAAACTTTATGTAAAATTAGTCCGGATTATTCTTTATTTGCGATAAATGTCAGATTTCAAAAACTGTCATCAATTTTAAAGTTTCAAGACGCGCTAGATGGTTTGAAAAGAAGCTTAGAAGGAATGGATCAAAAAGAGATCGATTACTTTGGCGGAAATCAAAAAGTCGATAAGATATTTGAGTTTATTGCTTCTTAAGTGAAGCAAAATATTTATCTGATTGCTCGATTACTTTAGGGGCCAACCAAATCGATGCTATTAAGGTAGGAACGGCCATCATGGCAAAAGCACTATCAATGACATTTAATGCTAAATCTAAAGAAGTAATCGAGAAAATAAACACGAAAATAATAAATATGTATTGGTAGATTTTTACGCTCTTTTCACCAAACAAAAACTTTGCACAAGACGATCCATAATAGGAATAAGTAAAAATTGTGCTTAACCCGAAGCTCACAACACAAACGAATAAGATTATGGGTCCAACCGGACCTAAAGTTGTAAGGAATGCTTCAGATGTAAGGGTAACACCTTGACTATCAGATGTTTGATATACACCAGATATTAATATTATTACCGCTGTAAGGGTGCACATTATTAACGTATCAAATATGGGTCCAGTCATGGCTATAAGTCCTTGTTTAACAGGATTACTGGTTTTAGCAGCTCCATGAATTAGTGCCTCAGTACCAATGCCAGCCTCATTGCTAAATGCTCCTCTTTTGATGCCAGTTAGGATGACGCCCACCAACCCTCCAACAACAGCAGAATCAAAAGAAAATGCCTCCGTTACTATCAATCCAAGTGCCGGAAAAAATTGTTGGTAGTTCAACATTACAGCTATTAATACAGCCACCAAATACAGACCTCCCATGAATGGCACCAATAACGCAGAAACGTTAGCTATTCTTTTTAAACCACCTAGAACCACTGCAGCAGTAATAACTACTAAAAAAGCTCCAGCAAAATACGAGAAATTCTCGACTTCAGGAAAGTAAAGATCATTGGTAAGTTGAACTACTTGGTTTGCTTGGAAAGCTGGAAGACCAGCAATTACACCAGAGAATGCAAAGAAATAGGCTAAAGGCATCATGTATTTGGGTAAACCATTTTTAATGATGTACATAGTGCCAGCATTAGGTTTACCATCAGGACCTGTCTCTCTATACAACACTGACAGTGTTGCGGTAAAAAATTTTGTTGCAATGCCAAAAACAGCTGTGACCCACATCCAAAAAATAGCCCCTGGACCACCAATTTGAATAGCTACTGCAACACCAGCAATGTTTCCGAGTCCAATTGTGCCTGAAAGACTAGCAGTAAGGGCCCTGAAGTGGCTAACTTCACCGACTTCATCCTTGCTTGGATGTTTGCCCTGTAAAACCTCAAACGCGTAGCCAAGATATCTAAATGGTTTTAATTTAGTTCTTATAGAGAAATATACTCCAGCACCTAAAAGCAAAACTGCTGTTTGCCAGCCCCATGCATAGGAAACAAATTCTGCAAAAAAACTATCTACATATTCCATTGTTTTTTATCGTAAAAAAAGAAAATAAAAAAGACAAAGAAAAAGCCACATAAATGTGGCTTTTTCAATTTAAACGAAACTTTTATGCTTCATCATCTGGATCAGGATAAAACTGATATGAGTCGCTTGCATTAGGTCCTTCACAAGTTGCAGATGCATCAAACATCGCTTGAACCTCAGAACCGTTTTCTGCAAATCTTGCATACGAGGTCTCGGCATCTGCATGATTTTCATAATAATTCATCCAGAAGAAATCATAATCTGTATATGGTTCTGGATTTTCGCCATTATGGAAAATCACACTGTATGCGAAGGGCTCTGGGTTATCTGCAGACAATGTAAATTCATTGAAAGCACCAACAGCTGATCTAAGTAAATCGAGACCATCTTCACCGTTAAATTTGCAATAATGCGCATAAGTAACCCATTGATTTGGTCCATTCCAATTTGCTTCCTCACCCATCGGCCAGTAAAAATCGTATGCTCTTCTGCCCTCACCGTCACAAGTCATGACAGATGAATGTTTTGCGCTCCAAGCCTCAGCCTCTGAATTTGTTGCCCAATCTGCCCATCCAGCATCAGACGCTTCTTTAGATTCCCACCAAAGTTGCCAGTAAACTACGTTTTCTCCACCGAGTGAAGCACTTTGTACAGGTGCATGACCTGCAGCATAAAAGAAACCATCGGCAAATTCGAAATCATTCCATTCATCAACCATAGCTGTTACAGTTGCATCACTAAAGTCGGCACCAGGTGTGCATGTCATGTACTCAGTGTATGGAGGACCCATTTCCTCAGTTTCAGTATTTTCAGCTTCTGCTTCAGTTGCTTCAGCTGCAGCTTCACTCTCGCTCGAGCAGGCTGCTAAAAACAAAATAGACAAAAGCGCCATAAATTTTAAGTAATTCATAAAAAACTCCTAAGCTTTTAACTATGGCAAGATTAGAAACTTTTGACAAGAATCAACACTACATTTACCAACTTATATTTAAATTTATCGAAAAATACCCATCTAAATATTGTGATTGTTGAAGAGAAAGCAGTTTGTCCTTACTGTTGGGAAAGCATTTATTTTGAAATTGATACCTCTATATCTGAACAAGAATACGTGGAGGATTGTCATGTTTGCTGTAATCCCATATTGTTGAGGGTAAATTTTTTTGGAAACTCAGTTAATATAGAAACAACTAAAGAAGACGACGGATTTTAAGAATTATGGGAATTTTTATATTGGGAGGTATAGTTTTTATCGTAGCCTTCACATTTTTTAAGATATCTGCCCTTAGGAAAACTAAAAACGATCAATCTTGGTCAAAATTAACGCTTGTCGGCCTAGTTGATTATTTAGTATTGATAGCAGGAACTCTAGGCACAGGTATTCTCTTTATGACTTTATACTCTGTAAGCCACTGATTTATATTGGGGGATTATTTAGACTAGTTTTATTTCACCGACGCCCATTCTGCCTTTGTACTCTTCAAGGGTAAATTCCACACTATCATTCTCGTTTAGTGATTCAATACCGCACTTTTGTAAAGCGCTGATGTGTACAAATACATCTTTTTCACCGTCTTCTGGCGCAATAAATCCAAAGCCTTTAGCATTGTTGAAAAACTTAACGACTCCTTTTTGCATTGCGTACTCCTTATTAGTAAAGTTCACAATACAGGAAATCCTGAATAAGTCCATTAATACCTTAAATTCTGCTACTAAAATTGCTCTATTGATTCAGATATCAACCTGAATTTGTTTCAATCATATTACTTACCTTATGACCAAGGCTGAGACCAGATGTCCATTTCCCACCAAAAATATTAATTAAGGATTGATTTAACTCTATTGCCGAATCCCTTGAAATTTTACTTATGTCTTTTGTATTCGAGTTAAATACAAGAGGCCTTACCCCTGCATACTCGTCAACAATGTCCTTTGATGTTAAATGTACGTCTACATAACTATTGATAATATTAAGTAAATAGTCTCTTTCAATTTGAGTGCAAACTATGGGGTCTTTGATCAAATGTTTACATTCAGTCGTTCCTATCAAACACAGATTTTTAAGTGGAAGCATGAATATAATTCTTCCATCTTTTTCACTTTGCAAAACTAACGGACACTGTATTTTTAAATTTACTATTAAATGACTACCTCTAACTAAACTCATATCGAACTTGGAATTAATGTTATTTTTATTTAACAATTCTTTAGTCCAAGGACCGGCTGCGTTAATTATAAAATCGTAATTTTCACTACTTGAAGAATTTGTTTTTAACGAACCATTATTGCTGAATGAAAGTACTTCATGATTTTCTTTAAGTATTACTCCTTTGTTTAAAGCCTGATTTTTAAGCCACTCAGCAATTCGATAATCATCCATTTGCACATCTACATAGCTCACAGATCCAGTTAAACCCTCAGGTTTTAAATAAGGGTTTGCTTCAAGGGTTTCTCTTTTGGAATGCATTTTACTTTTTCCTAACGAATACCTTCCCGCTAATATTTCGTAAAGCTTTACTCCAGCATAAAGGACAAATTTATTGCGAGAGCGCCCTTCATAAACCGGCAGATAAAATCTTTGTATTTTTGTCATATTTGGTAATTTTTTTACCCAATTTGACCTTTCTTTTAGAGATTCTTTAACTAGTTTAAAATGACCATTTTCAAGATATCTTAGACCACCATGGAGCAGTTTTGATGATTTTGCACTGGTTTCCGAGAAAGCAGTTTTTTTCTCATATATGTGAATTGTATGGCCTCTTTTGGCAAGGGCTATTGCACAACTTATACCATTAATACCACAGCCTATTACAGCAATCTTTAGAGGTTTTTTTTCGTTAGGCATGAGTATGAAAATAAGTTTACACTATTAGACGATTCTATATTCATCAAAAATGTTAGGCATAACTCTAAATCTAGTAGTCGGAATTTTGCTTTTGTACCTTGCCAAAGGTAATGATACTTTAAAAAAAATTAAAATATTTAATAACTTTTCTTTTCGAGTTTGCTTAATGATGTTGGGCGGGCTCCTGCTAGGATTTGCGCTGGGTGATTTTCTTATCTGGTTGCGCTTGTAATTGTGCTCAAATCTATCTGTCTATCAATTGAGGGTAAATCTATATCAAAGATATTCTTAAAATTTTGATACAGTGCGTCAGGCATATATTGATCAGCATCAATTACCCTTCCTTTAGTAAAAACAGTGTAACCATCACCGCCTTTAGCTACATAAGCTGAGGTTGAAACAGTATATTTTTGTGTATCAACTAACTCAGTATTATCTAGCTTAATACTCACTAGGCGCTGCATTTCTGGTTGAGTGCTATCAAATTCTATTTCGAGCCCAGATATCTGCCCTACTCCATATGGAAGCGTCAAACTGTATTCAATAAGTTCTCTGACTTGCTTACCACTGAGCTCCACAACCGTAAGAAAATCCGGAAATGGATAGACGTTTATTAATTGCTCCAATGTTACTGGCCCAGCGTTTAAATCAGCTCTTATTGCCCCGGAATTTAGAAAAGCGATATCACTTTTAGAAGCAGACCGCATAAAGTCCGTGAGTAGATTTCCAATCGTTGATTCTTGGTTGTATTTGCGCATTGCTGGACGTTTCATATTAGCAATGACTTCTAATAGTTCAGGATATTGCGAGCGATATTGGTTTATAAGTTTTGAAGTTCTTTGAGCAGCAGGATATTTCTTAGAATCCACTGGAATTAAATACCCCTCTAAAAAAGATACACTATGTTCCTCTGTATTAACCCTAAACTTGGTGTAACCAAGATGCATGCCTTGACCAAAGGTTAATCCAATCATAGTGCCTGTTTCAGGATGTTTTACTGGCTCAAGTAATCCATTATCTGAGTGGCCACCAAAGATAGCATCTACTCCCCTTAATTCTCCAGCCATCTGGTAATCTTCATCGAAACCTCTCTGCACAGAAGGGTCGGATTCTTTATTGGTTTGCATCGGAGCTGTTTTATTTTGATGTGTGAGCACGATGATCATGTCTACATCATCACGAACTTTGTCGGCCCAATATTGAGCAGTTTCAGTTGGATCTTTAATGCTGAGCCCTGTTCGGTGAAATGGTGCCATAGTGTTATAAAAAGCATCAATACCCATTACACCAATCACCCCAATTTTCACCCCAGATTTTTCCAATATAGTAAATGGCCGAGCTATAAGTTCACCGGTTTTCTTAATGAATATATTGGCATTCAGAACTGGAAAATTTGCTCTTGGGATAATCTCCACCAGCGGTTCCCAATTATATTCAAATTCATGATTGCCAATATTTAAAGCGTCATAGCCCATGGCATTATAGAGATCGAAAGGTAGTTTGCCTCTCGTTTTTTTGGACAAAGCTCCAGTATAAATATCCCCTGCATCCACCAAAAAACTTATCTCTTCAGAAGCTCTCACATTATCAATTAAGGTAGCGAGATGTGAAATACCACCAATAAGCTCCATATCATCGCGCCAAACAGCTTGTATTGGCTCATAGACACTTTCTATATCATTGGTATGGAGTATGACAATTTCTTTGTTTGAACTTTCATTAGTATTAATTAATAGAGATATTAAAAAAAGAAAAAATATGAGTAATCTAGGCATGCATAGATATTAACAAAAACACCAAAGAGTTGCCTTTAATAGATCAATTAGGATGCAGTTAGAGATGACTGCCCTTTTTTTATATACTTAACTTATGTTGAGGATCTTTTCATTAATCATTTCTTTAGTTCTTCTTGGTTGTGATGCTGTGACTATAAATAATCCATTAAATACACCAACGTATTTAGATTGTAGAAGTAAAACGTCCTCATATACGTGGAGATGGATAATACTCGATCATGCAAATGACCTTTGGATTCAATACTGGTACGAACGTGAAGATTATGAGAAATTTGGGCAACCACTTTTTCTTAAGAGAAACATCGATCAAACACAAATAAGAGCTTATGACCTTAATAGTGATGAGTATAGATATTGGAGTACTGATAATAAGAGAGATAATACATTCATGGGTGTTGATAGAGAAACACTTATTTATGGCGAAGAATTTGACTCATTCAGGCAACTTCAATGTGAAGTAGTGGAAGAGAAGTTTGTTCCATCAGCTATCAAAGGTTTTGTTAAAGATTTCGGCATAGAAAGCAAAACTAAAAAAATCTAAACAAAGTACTGATTATGGCGGAGAGAGTGGGATTCGAACCCACGATACGCTATTAACGTATGCCAGTTTTCAAGACTGGTGCATTCAACCGCTCTGCCATCTCTCCGGAATTTTGTAATTGTAAATCATTTATATTAAATTTATAGACTCAGTAAATTAAATTATGAAAAAAGTACTACTCACTGGCATATCTGGTTATATCGCAATGCACTGCGCTAAAGAGCTCTTAAAGTGTGATTATCACATAAATGCTACTGTTAGAAACCTCGACAAGGTTGAAGACATAAAAAAAGCCCTCTCAGCACTATCGCTTGATGTTAATAAAATCCAATTCTTTCAGGCAGATCTACTATCGGATGACAATTGGGAAGATGCAATGGCAGATTGTGAATATGTTATGCATGTCGCCTCCCCTTATCCGCTTAACCAACCAAAAGATGAAAATGTTTTAATTAAACCTGCGGTTGAAGGAACAGAAAGGGTTGTATCTTTAGCTATTAAAAATAATGTCAAAAAAATTGTATTAACTTCTTCTGTTGCAGCAATCTCTTCAGGGCATACAAAAAAAACTTACAGTGAAGAAGATTGGAGTCTTGTAGATAAACCAATACCAACATATCCAAAAAGTAAGGCTCTTGCAGAGATGAAAGCTTGGGATTTGATTAAGAACTCTGGATCAAACACTGTGCTTTCAGTAATAAATCCTGCCGGTGTAATTGGTCCTTCTTTGACTTCAGAAATTAGTTCAACCCAACTAATCATTGCTGGTTTAATGAATGGTAGAATTCCAGTAAATCTACCAGTTCACATTGGTTATGTTGATGTAAGAGATGTAGCTCTAGCACATATAAAAGCTTTAGAGAGCGCTAAAGCTGACGGCCACAGAATAATTTTATCCAACAAGGAGTTATGGCAAAAAGAGGTTTCAGTAATTTTAAGAGAGGGTGGCTTTAAAGCACCTAAAACAAGTTTTTCGATTCCTGTAGCTAAATTGTTATCTTATTTTGTTCCTGCTTTAAAACCTGCTAGAAAATTTCTTGGCAAAGCTATGGTCAAAGATAGTTCAAAAGCAGAAGATCTGCTTGGAATTAAGTATAGAGATGTGTCTGAATCGATCTTAGAGGATGCTAAAAGCCTGACGGAATTTAATAGGGTTTAGAGCTTAATATCTAAAGTGCTTAATTCTTTCGCCACTTTTCTCGATTTCGGTCATTGATTTGATACCGATATCTAGATGTTTTTCGGCCCACTTAGATGTAACCTTTTTATCGGATTCTTCGGTTTTAATACCATCTGGTGTAGTTGGAACATCAGAAACAAGTAATAAAGCACCTCTGGCGATTTCATTGTAGTGCCCACCAATGAAAATAGTGGCTACTTCCATATCTATGCCAATTGCAGTTGTTTTTTTTAGTTTCTTAAGAAAAGCTTTATCATGTTCCCACAGACGTCTATTGGTTGTGTAGATAACACCTGTTCTGTAGTCTTCACCAGCTTCTTTTATTTTTTCAGAAACAAATTTATGCAGTTTGAACGATGGTAAAGCAGGTACCTCAGGTGGAAAGTAGTCGTTTGTTGTTCCCTCTCCTCTTATTGCAGCTATTGGAAGAATAAAATTGCCTATTTCAGAGGCTTCTTTTAAACCACCACATTTACCTAAAAAAAGCACACCTTTAGGGTTTCTTGCTAGTAAAAGATCCATGATAAGAGCAGCATTTGGCGAACCTATACCAAAATTTATGATACTCAAACCATCGGAGTTGGTTGCACTTTGCATTGCGCCACCCTCACCTTTTATTTCACAATCGAATCTTTCAGCAAAGGCAGTAACGTAATTTTTGAAGTTGGTTAAAAGAATGTAGTCTGCAAGTTCATCAACTTTAGACCCGGTATATCTTGGTAACCAGTTTTGAGCGATCTTTAATTTATCAACCATAAAATTGGAGATGAATATTAACAGATTAATTCAAAAAAGAAAGTTTATTTAAACTCTTTAATACTTGGACAAGTGCAAACTAAATTTCTATCACCGTAAACATTATCCACTCTACCAACAGGAGGCCAGTATTTTTGGTGTTTAATTTGATTATTTGGATAATAAGCTTCTTTTTTACTATAAGGATACGTCCATTCTTCAATTAAAGTATCTACGCAGTGCGGTGCGTTTTTGAGAGGATTATTTTCTTGAGAGGATCTGCCTTCTTCAATCGCTCTGATCTCTTCTCTGATGCCAATCATAGCCTCACAAAACCTATTGAGTTCTTCAAGTGATTCACTTTCAGTAGGCTCAATCATGAGAGTGCCAGCCACAGGCCACGACATAGTAGGAGCGTGAAAACCATAATCTATGAGTCTTTTGGCAATATCTTCTGCTTCAATTCCGCATGATTCTTTAAATGGTCTAACATCGATTATGCATTCATGAGCGACAAGGTTATTTTTACCGGTATATAAAATTTTATAATGTTCTCCAAGCCTCTTAGCCAAGTAGTTTGTACTTAAAATTGCTGCTTGAGTAGCCTTTCTTAGAGAATTCTGTCCCATCATTGCAATATACATCCAACTTATAGGTAGAATACTTGCGCTTCCATATTTTGTGCCTGAGATAGCATAACCATCAGCCTCAGCATCTAATGGATCTTTAGGTAAGAAAGGTTGCAGCTTTTCCACTACACCTATTGGGCCTACACCAGGTCCTCCACCACCATGAGGGATACAAAACGTTTTATGCAGGTTTAAATGAGATACATCTCCCCCAAATTGTCCTGGATAACACATCCCAACCATTGCATTAAAATTGGCACCATCAATGTATATGAAGCCACCATAACCATGGATTAATTCACAAACATCTTTTACTCGTTCCTCAAAGACCCCATGGGTCGATGGGTAAGTGATCATCATTGCTGCTATTTTGTTTGAATGAGTAGCAGCCTTTTTTTCTAAATCAGCCATATCAATGTCACCGTTTTCATCGCAATCTATGACAACAACTTCATAACCTACCATTTGTGCAGAAGCGGGATTTGTCCCATGTGCTGATTCAGGAATTAAACATATATCCCTCTCAAAATCTTTGTTGGCCTTGTGATAATTATCAATCGCCAGTAAACCTGCATATTCTCCTTGAGAACCTGCATTAGGTTGCAAAGATATTGCCTTGTAGCCCGTAATATTAGACAACCATTTTTCTAGATCGTCTATCAATTGTAAGTAACCTTGAACTTGCTCCTCAGGTGCATGAGGATGAATATTTGCGAAACCATTCCAGCCAACAGGTATCATCTCTGAAGTGGCATTAAGCTTCATTGTGCATGAGCCTAAAGGAATCATAGATCTATCGAGTGCAATATCTTTGTCCGCTAAACTTCTAATGTACCTCAGAATCTGTGTTTCGGAGTGATATGAATTGAAAACTTCGTGGGTAAGGTATAGCGATTTACGTATCAAGCCATCAGGTACAACATCATCAACATTTTTTGACATTGAAGTATTTTCGCTAAAGATATTTAGAATGGTTTTTACGTCTTCATCTGTGGTAGTTTCATCAAAACTAAGACCAATAAGATTGTTAGAAATTTTTCTGAAATTAAATTTGTGCTCCGATGCTTTTTTATGAATCGGATTAGCATCAGTAACCTCTATTACTAAGGTATCAAAAAAAGTATTTTCAACTAATTTAAAGCCATTTGCAGTTAAATTATGAGCTACTACTTTTGCTTTTTGATGCACTCTCAAGGCAATCTCCTTAAGACCATCGGGACCATGGTATATAGCATAAAAACTGGACATTATTGCTAGAAGTGCTTGAGCAGTACATATATTACTTGTAGCTTTTTCTCTTCTGATGTGTTGTTCTCTTGTTTGAAGTGCCAACCTATAGCATGGCCTGCCCTGTTGATCCTGTGTGAGTCCAATTAGTCTTCCAGGTAGTGATCTTTTGAATGCGTCTTTAACCGCTATAAATCCTGCATGTGGGCCACCGAAGCCCATTGGTACACCAAATCTTTGGGCCGAGCCAATAACAATATCTGCGTCAAATTCTCCTGGTGCTTTTATCAGTGTTAGTGCAAGTAAATCTGTACCAACAATAAACAACCCATTTTTTTCATGTATTTGTTGAGCTACTTCAGTCATATCAGCAATGCCACCATTTGCATTTGGATATTGGTAATAGCAGCCAAAATATTCACTATCCTCGTCTATTGAATCGCCAATATGAATTTCAATACCAAGAGGTTTAGCTCTACTTTGCATGATGGCTATTGTTTGCGCAAAGCTACTCTCATGAATAAAAAACTTATTTGATTTTGATTTTGATACTCGATTGGCTAGCATCATGGCTTCCGCAGCTGCAGTAGGTTCGTCCAAAAGAGATGCGTTAGAAATATCCATACCTGTTAAATCCGTAACCATAGTTTGATAATTCATTAAAGCCTCTAGTCTTCCCTGAGCTATTTCTGGTTGATAAGGAGTGTATGATGTATACCAACCCGGATTTTCAAAAACATTTCTTTTAATGACACCTGGAACATTACAGTTGTAATAGCCTTGTCCTATAAAACTCTTAAATACCTGATTTTTCTTTGAGATTGATTTTAATTTCTTCAAAGCCGACGGCTCATCTAGTGGTTCAGGTAGGTCCAGATTATCTAAGTTAAATATTGAATCTGGAACGAGCTCTTTAAAAAAAGTATCGACATTCTGATAGCCAAGATCATGTAAAATGTGTTCAACGTCTGTGTCCTTTAGACCAATATGTCGCTTTGAAAAATCTTGTGTTTTATTTGTCATAATTAATGAAAGTGTTAGCTTTCACTTGAACTTTCATATGCTTGAGCATCTAAAAGTTTATCCATTTCACTTATATCTTGCGGCTTAATTTTGAAAAACCAACCGCTTTCATAGGGAGAAGTATTAATAATTTCGGGATTATCTATCAAAGCCTCATTGATTTCGGTTATTTCACCACTTAAGGGTGAGTACACATCTGAGGCAGCTTTGACAGACTCTACTATCGCAGTATCACCGCTCTGGGTAACTTCTTTACCAATGTCTGGTAATTCCACAAAAACTATATCACCCAACAGCTCTTGGGCATGGTCGGATATGCCTACAGTAACAGTCCCATCTTCCTCAAGTCTAGCCCACTCATGAGATTCTAAAAATTTAAGATTGCTTGGTACTTCAGCCATGGATTTATTTTAAATATTTTAAAAAATTTGTCTCACAAAAATGTAAATTAATCTCTTTATCTCTCAAAATTGATTTACCAATTTTTGGAAAATTTTTTGTTACTCTGCAAAAACCTATATTCTTTTTGAATGTTGGGCTCCAAGTTCCACTGGTAATCACACCCTCACCTCCTTCAAAAGAAACTTTCGTGCCAGATCTTAGAACACCTCTTGCATCTGTATAGAAACCAACAAGACGATTCTTTGTGTCCTGTAAGTGTTTTAGAGCTTTTTTACCTATGTAATCTCTATCTTGTTCGCTTTGATCTACTGTCCATTCAAGATTTGAATCATAAGGATTGTTCTCAACCGTCATGTCTGAACCATATAGATTGAAGCCTGCCTCAAGTCTTAGAGTATCTCTTGCAGCTAGACCAATTGGTTGAATACCTTTTGAGATAAAATAATTCCAGATCTCTAACCCTTTATTAGCATCAGATATAATTTCAACACCCAACTCACCTGTATATCCAGTTCTTGCGATCATGACCTCTTCATCTTGATAAAGATGGAATTTTTCTAATTTTATGTCATACAAACTCGATAAATTCTTCATGGAGTTAGGTCCTTGCAAGGCGATTATCGAAGCATCTGATTTAAAATCAATCTGAACGTCAAACTCTGAAGCGACTTTTTGGAAACAAGCATAGTTTTGCTCTCTCGTGCCACAATTAGAAATGATTCTAAAATTTTCGTTGCCTAAGTGGTAAACAATTAAGTCATCGAGTATCCCTCCTTCTTCGTTCAATAAAGGTGAGTACAATGCCCTTTTAGTATGTAAAATTTTAGTTACGTCATTTGGTATCAAATATTTAAGAAATTCAACTTGATTGCTGCCATAAAAGTCGAAAACAGCCATATGCGATACGTCAAAAATACCAACATCAGCTCTTACTGTATTATGTTCATTTATTTGAGACCCATAGTTAATTGGCATTTCCCAGCCAGCAAAATCAACTAAATGGCCGTTATTTCTCTGATGAAAATCATTTAGATAGGTTTTGTTCATTTTTTTGCAGAGAATTCAATTTCTACTTTGGCACCAAACGGCAACGCAGCAACTGCAAAAGTTGTTCTTATGGGTAGAGGTTTCTGAAAATAAGTCATGTAAATTTCGTTAAGCTTTGGCATATCATCAATATCACTCAAGAAAATTTTTACTTTTGTGATATTTGATAAATTTAAACTGTAATAATCTAAACCATCTTTTAAATTGTGAAATATCTGATGGAGCTCGCTCTCAAAACCTCCATCAACTAGACCATTTTCAGTATTTCCCAACATGCCAGAGAATTCGACTATGTCACCGATTTCAATTGCATCTGAGTAAGGCGTATTGAATTTATCTGAGTTAATTGTTTTATATTTCATAAAAACTAGTGAAAAAATATAATCTTTATTGTACAGTACGCATTTATGGCAGCAAACAAACAACAAAAGGTTTATCTAATTCCAGAAGGCGAGACAAGAGACAGCCACACATACCATTACACAGTTGTTAAAACTAAGAAGTTTATTCAGGAAAACGAAAAACTTAAAATTAAAAAATTTAACCCAGTAAAAAGAAAACATGAGTGGTTTGTAGAAGCAAAATTACCACCTCATAGTAAAAACTAGAAACTTTCTTATTCATCCCTATATAAATTTTTATGAACAGAATAAATAGGCTTTTTGAGTATCTCGAGGATTTTATACTTTCTATAATAGCCCTGATGACCCTTGGAGCAGTTGGCTTTGAGCTCTTTGACGTATACCAAAGAGGAACTATTACTCTTGCTGATCTTTTATTGATGTTTATTTATGCAGAGGTTCTTGGTATGGTTGCTATCTACTTTAGGAGTCATGTTTTACCTGTTATATATCCACTTTTTATTGGTATTACAGCTCTAGCAAGACTTATTGTTCTCCAAGGTAAGGATTCTATGCCAGAACAATTAGTCTTTGAAGCTGGATCAATTCTATTATTAAGCTTCGCCGCCCTTTTGCTTAAAGATGTGAAAGTCACACTTACACACGCGAAGAAAAAATCATAAACTAGAATTAAATCTAATTTTAGAAAAATGAAGCAATCTGGAAGTTGCCAATGTGGCCTTATTACATATCATTTTAATCAAGAAGACGTTCTTTCGGCTCATCATTGTCATTGTAAAGATTGTCAAAGATCAACAGGCTGTGGAAAAGCAACAATTCTATATATCCCATCGAAAAAATTAACGATTGAAGGTGATTTAAAGTTTTATGAGTCTAAAGGTTCAATGGGCTCAACTATCAAAAGAGGTTTTTGTGGCAATTGTGGATCGGGAGTAATGAGTTATGCCAAAGAACTCCCCATGCTTAAGTTCATAAAAGCAGGGACTCTAGATGACTCAAGCTGGTTAAAAATTGATTCGAGTTTTTTTTCTAATTCTGCGGAAGAATGGAATGCACCAGTCAAAGACTTAAAATGTTATGAGGGCAATCCAGATATGCTGTCAAGTTTAAAAAACGTTATAAAATCTTTGTAGATTTATGTCAGATTATTCTTCAAGTATAGGTATAGTTGGTGGCGGTATTGCTGGATTAATCGCGGGTTGTACTTTACAAGAACAAGGCATTAAAACAGTTGTCTTTGAGAGGTCAAAATCATTGAATACTGATGGCGCCGGTATTTCAATATCTCCCAACGGTCTGAGAGTTTTGGAAAAACTAAAATTAAAGGATCATTTCAAAAAAACTTCTTATGCTCCAAATAACATTGTTTTTCATCAAAACAATAGAGAAATCTCAAACATTTTAAGTCCCAATAAATTCATTACTTCCTCAAGGCATAATTTATTACAACACCTATATCAAAAATATATAGAGTTAGGCGGTGAGTTTTTATTTGGTCATGAATATAAATCTTTAAATCAGCAAGAATTAAAAGTCACCTTTACAAATAAAAAGGAATATGAGGTAAGTCATATTCTCGCCTGCGATGGTATTAACTCATCAATAAGAGATGAATTTTTTCCATTTAGTGGTTCAGCAATTTACAGCGGTTATCAAGCTTGGCGAGGCATAGGAAAAGCAAAACAATCCGACGCAAAATTTCATTTTGGAAAAGGTAAACACATAGTAAGTTACCCCATAAATAACAAGGGTGAAGTCAGTTTTACAGCAGTAGTCAGGAATAGTTCTAATACGGATGGTTCATGGCGAATTAAAGGTTCAAAGAAAGAGCTACTAAATGATTTCGCTGAGTTTGATGAGGACGTTTTCTCAATGCTTAATTCATCCGATGAAATATTTAAATGGGGGATTTATGTAAGGCCTGTTTTAAGTTCTATCTACATTAAGAACATTACTTTACTGGGTGACGCAGCTCATCCAATGGTGCCCTTTCTTGGTCAAGGTGGATGCATGGCATTGGAAGATGGCTATGCATTTGGAATGCTTGTTGGGGCTTATTCAAAAGACTTTTCTAAAACACAGGCTAAGTACGAAAAAATTAGACTTAAACGTAAGAATATGGTCCAAGCATCATCTAAAACTCAAGGAAAAATCTATCATCTTGATAATCCAATTGTGATCTTTTTTAGAAACTTTTTTCTAAAATATCTACCCATTGTACAGATGCGGATGGAAAAGATTTGGTCCTACAAAATTGATGAAGAAATTAAAAATACCTAATTAAGGATAATTATCGAAAGATTCAATACAGAAGCAAAACATATCCATAGTACATATGGAACATAAAGAAATACGCTTATCCAGGCTTGATTTTCTCTAAGTTTTTTCAATATCAATATATTCAAAAATATCAAAAGCACGATGTCCAAAAAAGCAAATGCAGTACTTTGAAAAACAAAAAATAACCAGCTCCATAACCCATTTAACATAATTTGCATCAGATACAATTTAAAAATATTTTGCGCATGCAAAAAACTTACGACAGCCATAAGTACGTATAAAATTGGCCAAACAATCCCAAATAAATAATTAGGAGGGTTAAAAAAAGGCTTATTAAGTGATTCGTACCATGTCCAGTCAGAATAAATAGTTGAAAGCCCACCAATCCAAGCAATTAAAAAAGTTATAAGAGGTAAACTTAATTTTTTGACCAAAGTATTATTCATTTATACGGCCATCAACATCATATTGGCTAAAAAACTGCCAGATTACTTGGGCAGCATTGATATCGTTTCCATTGCTAAATCTTGGCCACTCATGCCCCATATTAGTCATTAAATACAATTCTGATTGAATATCTGCTAAACATTGATCATACAAGAAGAAAAAACCACCATCACCGTCCTCATTCACATCTGGTACAGTTGATATATCTTCAATTTGGCAGTCGTTATAATCTTTCCAATAATTCATTACATCTGGAATAGATCGGCTTCTCCAATTGCCATAATATGGAACCACCCCATCCACATCTCCATGGATTTGCAAAACAGCTGTAGGATGATTAGGGCTGCAAGTACTAAAAGTTTCAGGAGTCATTGAACCTGTTACAGAGGCTATAGCAGCGGTTTTAGAACTAAGATCACATGCAAGTCGATAACTCATATAACCTCCATTTGACATGCCAGTTGAATATACTCTTTTTAAATTAATATTATAATTTTCAGCAGACCAGTCTATTAAGCTTGAGATGAAATCAACGTCATCAGTTGAGCTGCTGGTTGTCCATCCCCCAACATTCCAATGCGTTTGTCCAGTTGATTGAAGTATTGATCCTTGTGGATAGATAATTATAAATTTTTCTTCATCTGCTATTGGTTGAAAATCACTGTAACCTAAAAACCATACGGCTCTGCTGGTGTAGCCATGCAAACCAAATAAAAGCGGTACAGGTGTTGAATCATCTATTCCGTCTGGAATGTAGACAAAAAACTCTCTATCGAGATTTTGTCTTTTAACTCTGCAGTATAAAGTTTTGGGATAGCTTGAATTTGAGCATATTGGCGTAGTATTTGTTGGCGGCGGCGGCGGAGTAATTATTGGCAATGTGATATCTTCAGAAGAGCCTCCTCCACCTCCTCCACATCCAGATAAAAATACAAGAGATAGAAAAAAGATACAGTTAGTTAATTTATTCAGCGATAGCCCCATTTATATCAAATTCTTGCATGAAACCCCAGATAGTGGAAGCAGCATCAATGTCATAATCGTATCCTAAACCGTCTCTATTGGGCCACTCATGGTCAACTCCCTCTAATCGATAATAAGCTAGCCTTACGTTATTGGCACACTCTGTTCTTATTTCAGCAGTCCAGGCGTATCCGTCACCATTATTATCATCTCCATTGATAGTGGTGCTTTCATTACATTGATTGTAATTATTCCAATAAGCTAAAACAGAGTTGAAACCGACTGAATAAGCTCCTCCTCCTATTGGAATTGAACTATCTATTTCTCCATGAATATGAATAATTGGTAATGGCCTTTGAGGAGTACAATTATCGTATTCTTCGGTATACATTAAACCTGCAACAGGTCCAAACGCCGCAACTTTATCACTTAAATAACATGCCAAACTATAAATCATGAATCCTCCATTTGAGAACCCTGAAGCATATACTCTATTTGGGTCAACGTAGTAATCTGAAACTAATGCATCAATCAATTCCGAGATAAAAGCAACATCACAGACATCATCTGATGTGTTGCAACCTATTCCTGTGAACCAACCGGTTGATCCTTTACCCTCTGCAACAGTTCCTTGCGGATAAACAGCAATAAAATCTTCCGTTTCTGATAATTCCCGAAAACCTGTATATTCCATTTCATATTGAGCATAACCATCTCCACCATGAAAATTCATAACAAGAGGCGAAATTTCAGTAGAATTGATTAGGTTATCAGGTATGTAGAGAAAAAACTCTCGTTCTAGTCCGCCAGAATTCATAGTGCAATATTTCGTATTACCAGTATTGTCGTAGTCTGAACAGTTTGTAGGGCCAGGTTCAGGTGTTGGGGCTGGCGTCGGAGCTGGTGTTGGAGCAGGCGTTGGAGCTGGTGTTGGTGCCGGAGTCGGTGCTGGTGTAGGAGCTGGTGTAGGAGCCGGAGTCGGTGCTGGTGTAGGAGCTGGTGTTGGGGCTGGGGTGCTTATTTCTTCTGATGAACCACCACCACCGCCACATGCAGACACAAAAACTAGAGTAAAAACTATAAATATACTTCTGATAAAATTCTTCATTATTCAATAGGTAAATATATAACAGTATTTGTTGTAAGTATCATTATAAATATTAAACAGGTTATTATGGGACCAAGGTAAATTCTGCCTGTCATTTGAAAAAAGATTCTATTGAAATATGGAAGTATGAACATAATTGGTACTATTCCAAACAATAGATTTACGCTCAACCAGTTCGTGGTCCAATAGACAGTTCCAGTCGCTGCAAACACAGTATATTGAACAATAATTATTAAAAATAAACCCGCTGAGTTTGCAAACCCTGCGATAAGGCGCGAAGTATTTTCAGACTGATCCTTAAAACGCATTGCACCATTAACTCTTAATGAATTAGAAAAGAAGAATATAAAAAAGAATGGAAAATACATAGCTAGCACTAATAACATCTCGGGTTGAAAGATTCTTACGCCCATAAACCAAAATCTGTAATCAATATGAAAAAGAAAGTAGATTGAATACAAAATTATGTAATAAATTAAAAAAACTAAGATTCCCAGTAAAAATGTCTTGGCTAAATCGCTGGAACTTACATTTGCACCCCAAGAGCTCATTTTGACTCCATGTCTTCTCCCAAACAAAAAGTAACTTAAAAAGAATAAGATAAATCCTACTGATCCATTTAGAACAGCCCATAACATGACCGAATTATTCATTCTTTGTGGAAAAAACCAGGTTAATTCTCTATTAGCTGCCTCTGGAAATAATACTTTAGCTATATCTACCATTGGAATGAAAGTGACACATGCAATAGTGGCACCAATAACGAATACGGACCAAAATACAATTTTTCCTTGTTGTGACTGTTTAGGAAGAGCAGGAGGAACGGGCTTCACTATAGAAGAGAAGAATTTAATTTGCAGCAAGTGTCTCGTGAGTGGAATGATCAATAAAAAACCTACAATCATATTTATGAGGGTAAAAAGCTCTTTCCACTGCCAAATTTGATCGTAATTATCTAGTGGTGTTGGTTCAGAGAATACGTAGTCAAAATAACTAAGTTGATTGGCTGTTGCTTCTGCATTATAGGGCTGAAATGGATGCAGTAATTTTTCATTAAATATTACTCTAAGCGTGTTATTTTGTAAGTCTCCATAGTATTTACCAAGCTCAACATTTGATACTACGTTTTCAAGACGTAGAATGCTATTAACTGTTCTAAGGGACTCTGGAGCAATTGTCATGTCTGCAGCTTCCCACCCTTTTAAATCATTCCTAAATGCACCTTCGTCATAAAGTGCATAACTGACACCAACATTAGATTTAACATCTCTGAGGACATTGTCAGTGAGTGTTAAAACATAACCAGAGACATAGACAGAATGAAGCCTACTTGGTTCATTTCTTCGTTTTGCACGTTTTCCAAAATAATTAGCTCCCCTTATGGCAGCATTACCTCCCATTGAGTGTCCGGTTGTACCTAATAACTCTTTATTGATGTACTCGTATTCATCAGATTCATAGATGTGATCAATTAAAGCAAACATCCCATACCCTTCAGTAGTAGCCGCTCTCCTACTTAGCGAGGAACTCGAGAGCCCTTGAGCATAAGGATCAATCAACCCAACTACATAGCCTCTTCGAGATAGTTCTATGGCAATGTTAGATAAGGCTTCTTTTGAACGTTGAAAACCAGGAATTATTGCTATAAAAGGAGCTTTGTTTTCTACGGTTGCAGTCTTAGGTTTATAGAGATCGTAGTAAATATATTGTGAATTTTCGGTATCTAATCGTTCAAGCGTTATATCAACCTTACCAAAATTAGTTTGGACTATCGATGCAAGAAAACTGCTAATTAATAAAACTATTAGACAGTATTTAAGTTTCATCTACATACTATAAATGAAAACTCCGACCTCTATGAGATCGGAGTTAAATTAGAGATTAAATTTTAGTTATGGACTCTTTCGCCGTACCAGGTTGAATTGCTCTCGCAAGTCATATGATCCCATCTAGCTCTCTCGGCTTCAGAACCATAAGATTTATCCCAGAAGATATCTGTGCTTTCACCCCAGGTTGCCAGATTAGGAGAAGATCCACTAAACCAAAAATCAGGACCATCCCCTCTAGGAGATCCATCTGCAGGATAGATATATCTATATCCACCTTGAGCGCCATTGGCATAATGTTCCATTGCAAATTCGGCTTGTAGGGCTCTCATTGCTACAGGATCAGCTCCTTCTTTATATTTGCAAGGATAGTAATCAACCATAAAAGAATCAGTTACTTCGCCAGATGAAGGCCCAATACGTTGAAACGCAGTGGAAGCATTATCACACTCCAATGGGCTTGCAGGTAATGGGTTTTCTTGAGTAGCAGCAAACATAGCCATAGAATGCTCTCCTAGCGCTTTCATAGTTGGTGCATGAGTAACAAAGAATAAATCTGCACCATCTCTCATTTCCTCATTTGTATAATAAGGAAAAAGCACAACCATCCCGACTTCATCATCAAGTCCTTCTGCTATTTCTGCATACGCAGCACGTCTTTTTTCGAACATCTTTGTAGCTTTGCTATCTGAAAGACCTTCTTTTACATTACAGTAAACATACTCTGCCCAACCAGGTTGATACATCTCATCATGATCATCACTGAAGGCAAAGAAGCTTAAAAATACAATCAATAATATTCTCATTTTCTCTCCATTAGTTAATTAGTCTTCGAAATCACTTCGAACTGTTTGATGGACACCACCATAAGCAGCTGATGAGTAATGTTGAGATCTCATCACCCAATTTCCATCTTCATTTACCCATGTTGTTGTTACACGTGTTCGATATGGTTGATTATCAGAACCAGCAACTCCTTCATAGTAAAACCTTACTAGGTAAGCATCTTTAGTAAGCATTGTTGCTTCTGGATAATGAACATTATTCAATCCATCAGGATAGTTTTGTTCATAGTCCTCAGCTGTGAAAACAACACATGCTTTATGAAAACTACCATCAGAGTTTGTACTGCAAACTCCTTTTTTGCTTTCCATAGCTACCATTGTTTTAAAATCTCTAGCAGTACGAGCTGCATAGTATTTATCGACTGCTGCAAGAACATCGGCTTCTGAGCCATGATCATCAGCATGTGTATAAAATGTAAACGTCAGTAAAAGTGAAAATAAATATTTCATCTTATCTCTCCTATTCAATATCAACTACTTCTTTTTTAAATAAAGCAGTTTCAGCTAATAAATCACTTTGGTATTCTTGAAAAAAGACAATTTTATTATCTTTTAATTTCATAACCATTGCGTATCTATTGTTATATTCCCCGTTAGCAGCCATGGCTTCTCCAACAAAAG
This sequence comes from uncultured SAR86 cluster bacterium, assembly GCA_902619265.1. Lineage (GTDB taxonomy): Bacteria > Pseudomonadota > Gammaproteobacteria > Magnimaribacterales > TMED112 > TMED112. Next base: position 158,243 of record CACNDL010000002.1, on the reverse strand, counting down.
TTGTAACAACCCACTCATCATCTGCCATTTGGTTAACTTTGTTAATTACAATTCCATCGGGCAAAACTTCAGGAATAACAGTCATAAACCAGTCTTTTTCAAAACCCTCTCTGTCGTATTTTTTACAGATGGTACAAATTCCCATGAATTCAAATTCAAGATCTTCATGTAGCATATCAAGGGCTACTTGGTAGTTTTCAGTAAGAATATTGTCCCAAAAAGTGTTTACCACTTTTAGATTCATATCTCTTTGTGACATCGAGTTATCGGCACAAGAACTAAGGATTAGAGCAATAGTAAGTAATAATATTTTTTTCATATTTACTCCACAAAAACTGTATGTTTCTTGCCTTTGTCAACGACTCTGACTACAAGTAGTTCAGTACAAGCATCTCCTAAATCAGGAGCATCGGCTTCGCCACCGTGAACCCAATCAGTTGGCTCGTACCAGTATTCGCCAGTAGTATAATTTTTCCATTCACCAGTAGATTTTGATTGGGATACACCATCTAATACATAGACTAGTGTCCCTGCTGCTGGGTGAAAGTGCTTTGGTGTAGTACCAGCGTTACATGTAGCTCTTTTCTCCACGTAAAGCTCCATCCCACCATCTAAAGCAAAAACTTCAGATGATAATAGACCTTCAAATTTTGGTTGCTCATGGTCATCGGCTGATACTAAAAAAGTAAGTAATGTTATAAATGTTAAAAATAAACGCATAATTAGAACCTCATTTCTTTTATAGCACATATATTGGTGAAACTATCAAAAGATATAAAAAAAGAGGCACTCAAGTGCCTCTTATTTAAAATTTTAGCTACCAGGAAAGAATACAAAGCTTACGTTGGACTGTAAGTTCTGTATTTTTATTGTAAAGACTTGTAAAAGCATCGTATTCTTTTTGAGCTTTTGCAGCCTCAGCTTCACTTTGATTTGCTCTCAATTCATGCCATTTCTTCCATGACTCTTGGCTACCAACAACCATTGAAGTTGCTCTATATAGTTTGTCTGTCACATCGCCTTCACTATTTCTTCGATACTGCATCATGGGTACGACCATAATGTCTGATCCCCTATCTTTGTAAAATTTTTGATGCATTTTTGAGGCTTGTAACCAACCGGCAGCAGACCCTCCTTTTGTAATTTTAGCAACATAATAATTTGCTTCTTTACCCTTACATTCGGAAAAATCGGTTGGTGCAGTAAAACTATAAAACGATAAAACTAGTAATAATAAAATCTTCATATTAATCTCCTTTAACTATTCTCTACATTTTTAATGACATTTTGAATACAAACATGTAAATATTAAGGTATGAAATTAAATCCAATAAATTACGTAAGATACTTGCTTGAGTTTGTAATAATTATTACAGGGGTTGTTTTATCTTTTTATCTAGACGATTTAAGACAACTTGGCGAAAAAGAATCTTATAAAGATACACTTATTGAAGAATTATTAGTCACTTCACAAGAAGATTTAAAACAAATTGAAAAAATCACTGAAGATCTTACGATTGTGCAAAAAAATATAGCTGAAATTTTGGCAGATATTGAAGATGGTAGGAAAGACCTAAACGATGCTGAAGTTGCGGAAAAGTATTTATTTATAATTCAGAAAATGAGTGTTTCCTTTTTTCCACAAAATGGCACATTTAATCAATTAATATCAACAGGATCCATTGAATTGATTGATTCAAAAGAATTTAGAAGAGTGCTGCTTAACAACTATACCCATTATTACGATAGAAATAGCGCTAATAACAGAACGCTAGATGATTTATATTTAGCGTTTGGAGCTAATATTGATCCAAAAATAACAGTCACTTCTACCGAACAAGATGATGCTTCATTTATCTATTCTGATATGGTGGTCAGCTCTTATGATATCGACCAAAAATTTTATTTGTCCAATACGTTTAAAGCATACCTTCTCACTGCGCAATCTATGGTGGGAAAAAATATTGATATGCTGCAAATTTTTAGCAAAAGCTATAAAGAAATTATAGCCCTTGCTAATAAAGAAATAAGTTAGTTACCAACCGCATACTCTGTCTTTATTTTGCTCATTTAGCCAATCAACTAACGGTGCATAGTAATTAAGCATTGAAGTTCCAGTCATTTCTCTTGTACCAATCATACTTTCTAAAGCATCTTGCCAAGGCTTACTTTGACCATAGGCAAGCATTGTTCGGAGCTTTTCACCAGCTAACTCATTACCATAAATTGAACATTCGTGTAGCGGGCCATCAAAGCCCATAGTTTTACATAGTGACTCATGGAATTGATATTGAAGTATTCTTGCTAAGTAATATCTTGTATACGGTGTGTTTCCTGGTACATGATATTTTGCGCCTGGATCAAAAGCATCTGCTGGTCTTTCATTCGGAGACCTAACACCTTGATATTTTTCTCGCAATTCCCACCAATAGTCATTTAGCTCAGAATCAGTTAATTCCCCGTTAAATACAGCCATTCTCCATTTATCCAACATTAATGTCCACGGTGTTGCTACCACGCTGTCTAGAGCTTTTTTCATTAAGAATGCGACTTCATTTTGTTTAGCTAATTCAGCTTCTTGATCTGTAGCAAACCCTATTTGTTCAAGATAATTCGGTGTAATTGATAGAGTTAATAAATCTCCAACAGCTTCATGAAATCCATCATTGGCTCCTCTTTGAAATACAACAGGTTGATCTTTATATGCTTGATAGTAAAAAATATGACCAAGTTCATGATGAATGGTAGAAAAATCTTCTTCATTTTTTTCGATACACATTTTGATTCGTAAATCTTGATTTACAGAATCAATGTCCCACGCACTTGCGTGACAAACAACAGCTCTATCAACTGGCTTCACAAATAAGGATCTTTCATAGAACGAATCTGGCAATGGATCAAAACCAAGACTCAAAAAGAAATTTTCTGAAATTTCTACCATATCTACTTCGGTTAAACCTTTATCAGCTATGACCTGGGTAATGTTTATAGGTTTACCCACAGACTCCTCTTTATAAACTAGATCGTACACATTCTGCCATGATTGAGCCCACATATTTCCTAATAAATGTGCGGGTATAGATCCTTCATTTGGCACGATATCATCACCATAAAAATCATTAAGCTCTGCTCGTACATGGCATTGTAATCCTTCATATAAAGGTTTCAGGTCTTCATAAACTCTGTCAACTGTCTCAGAAAACTCAGAAGCTGGCATATCGTATTGGCTAAACCAAAGGTCAGATAAGCCCTCAAACCCTAAATCTTGTGCACCTTTATTTCCGATATCAACCATTCTGAGATATTTTTCTTTCATAGGTTTGCCAATTTCTCTCCACCCACTCCATGCTCTCAGTAATTCATCTGCATCACGTGAATTGTCGATAATATTTTCAAAAGCTTCTAAGTCGTAGCAATCATCTTCTGAAAAACAATGCGTTCCATTACCATACATTGCTTCTAGTTCAGTCATTATGGAAGCCATTTCGCCGGCAAGATCATCATCTAAAGGTGGTGGCATTACAAACCCATTTTTTATAATATCAAGTGCTCTTCTATCTTGTGGGTCTAACTTGAGTGCATCAAAAGTAGCAGCTGTTCTTGCTTGTTTTAACGATTCTAAAATACCTCGTTTACTAAAATCAGCAGCAACCTTTTGTGAATCATAAGTTATGAAATTTGATTGAATCCAATAAGCCGATGAATAGACAGGACCTTCAGTAATGGCTTTTTCTTGTACTTCAGCTAAGAAATCTTTGGCATCTTGTTCTGTTACTTTATCTGTACTATCAGTACAGCTAATAAGGATAAATATCGGAAGTAAAAATTTAAGAAAATTAGACATAAAAAAAATTATACCATAGCGTGTTGTCTAAAAATTTGAGTGGGCTATAGTATTTATATGAGTCTGATGAGCTTAATTAACCATATGTGTGCAATAGGTTTTGCACTATTAGCTATAAATGAAAAATCTAAGGATCGTAAAAATCTTTATATTGGTATGGCAATTATATTTTTTGGGTTTACTTTTATAATTTAATATTAAACTTTACAGATTTATTATAAAACTTAAGGATAAAAATGAAAAACTTTTATAAATTTGGAGCTTTTATTGTGTTTTCAATGTTTTTTATGTTTGATGCAAATGCAGACGAATGGGCTGACAAGGATTGCAAAGAATATGAAGAATTAATTGGAGGTTTAGTTTGGTTATCTGGTGAAACGCTTGATATGTCAGACAAAGCAAGAAAAGCCAACAAAGAAAAAGAAGCAAAGGAATTATTTGATGCTAGTTTTGCCCTAGCACAGATGGCTTCCAATCATACGAATGTGTATGCACAATTTTGTGATTGATTAAGAAGCTGGTCTTTCTCTACTGCCGTTGATTACTGTGAAAGATTGCTACATCTTTTATAGATCTTCTGCGTATTTATGATTAGTATCGCTGTGATGCATTTCATCTGCCCTTACCCTTATGATTAGATCACTTAGTCTGGCATCGTTTTGCATATCATAGTAATTGATAGCTAATTCTGGAGCAGCTATATTTTCAATAACGCCAGATTCAACAAGTTTTAGATATTCACTGTAGCTTGCGACTGCCTCATCTTCAAAATAACCGATCATTCTGTGTGAGGTTTTAGGAAAGAAAAGGTACATAAAGAAGTAGAAAACCCCGAATAAGAATTGAGCACTAAGCACTAATATTCTTTCAAACAAATTTGGTTGTGCAATTTCAATAAAAAACATTAAGTGCATTCGTTCATTTTCTGCTTCTGCTAGCATTTCACGAATATGCTTACCGTAGCCAGTTTTCATTGCTCGCAAGCTTTTAAAATGCATAAGCATGCCCGCAACCATTCCAGGAACTCCTGCTATGGTTTCAAGCACAACTGCTCTGTGGCCATATCTTTTTGCAAAAAAGCGATCAGCGATAAACTTGAAAAATTTTGTCATCGACAAAGCAAATGCATCGGAAGTACTAGTGATGGCCTTATCTATCAATTCTCTCATATAACTAACTTTGATAATTATATATAAGTGATATTTATTTTATCAAGTAAGCTGTTATAAAATTTTTGTAAAAAAAAGGGAGCACATGCTCCCTTTTAGAAGTACAGAAATTATTATTTTATAGTGCTGTAAACCCAATCAAGTTGGTAAGTATCTGCACCAGTGCATGATTCAATATGCTTATCTCTTTTTTTATACAAGCCAGATTCCTCCATCATAGCGTTCCATTCAGGCCAATTTGCAACTCCAGCTGATCTAGCTTCTGAAGTAAACCAAATGTACGACATTAAGAAATCGTATGGAAGCTCGTCTTGCATGCCTCTGTAAGGAGTAAAGAAATGCACAGCATAGCCTCCCATGCCATTATCTCTAGCCATTTGTTCCATTTCCGCAAAAACAGCTTTGAGTTCAGCCATATTAGCTCGAGGTTTCAGTGTGCACTGTCTCCAATCTGAAAACATGCGATCATCATAAGAATCCGCATTTATTCTCAATACACGGTGATTCCTCATAGATACGAAATTCTCACACTCACCTGCAGATTGAGCAGGTATATCATTTTCAGATGCCCAAGCAGGATAATCATTCATATATGCGCCCCACTCTTTGTATTGCATCTCTCCATTAGGCCAATTCCCCCACATGACATAATCATACTCAGAATCATTATCCCAGATTGGTGATAGATTCAATCGATTGTATTCAAGACCATTTTCATTTAGAAACTGCTCATATGGTGCTTGTTCTGCAAGAACGTCTTGATAATTTTTACCTTCATTAAAATTGCAAAACATAAACTCAGATCTATAAATTGTTTGCTCAGAAGTCTGTGCTTGAATATTATCTATGAAGATAAACAGTGTTAGTAAACTTAGTAATTTTTTCATTAAAGTCCTCCAGTTATTACCGTATCAAAAAAATACATATTTGTTGTGTATTTTTATTTAATTCTTATATTTAATTCATGTGTGGACGATTTAGTTTAGTAGGTGACCCATTCGAATTAGGATTTAAAGATAATTTTAATATTACTCCTGCCACATCAATTCCTGTAAAAACAATTAATTGTGATGGCCAGCTTATGAAATGGTCCTACTCCCCTTCCTGGAAACCAGATATGAATCTAATTAATTGTCGCTCAGAAACAATTGCAGAAAAGCCCTCTTTTAAAGGTGCCAAGAGATGTATCATTCCCTTTTCTGGATGGTATGAATGGCAAAAACAAAAAGATGCTAAGGTTCCTTATTATCATTACTCAAACGCTAAATATTTTGCAGGCATATTTAATGATTCTGGATGTTGCATATTAACTCGAGAATCAGCTAATACGCTTAGCCACATTCATCCAAGACAACCGGTTTTACTGCAGGAGAATGAAATTGGCGAGTATTTTATGGGACAAAATATCTACGACTCATCAGCCAATCATGATGTACAGTTTTACGAAGTCTCAAAACAAGTAAATAGCCCTAAAAATAATTTTCCAAGTTTAACGGAAGAAATCTGTTAAGCTTTAGATAATATGAAAGAAGACAAAAAATCTAATCTGCAAACAACAATAAACATTGCTCTCGGCGTATTAATTATAGCGCTCTTCGCTCAAATGTATGCTCTTAAAACTGAAGTCCGCGTTATTTATGCACAACATTTAAAAGAGAATCATCAGTCTGAAGATCTTTAAAAAAATTTATTTGAGCTTATTTAAATCACATACTTAAATTAAAGGAGTCCCTTATGAAAAGATTATTAGTATTACTTTTGTTGCCATTATTTATTAACGCTGAAGATATTAAAGATCAAAAGATATCTGACATTAGTGTTGAAGATTTAACTAATATTGTCAGGATGGTAGTTCAAGAAACATTAGCATACTGTATGGTCACTGGTGAAATGCAAGGACGAGCTAGATTAAATCTTGATGTTGAAGGTGAAGTTATAGCTAGACTAGAATGCGATTTTCAGAAACCTGTAGTTACTGAGCAAACAATAGAAGAATAAACCAGTTAGATTCCTTTTAAGCTGAGACCAATTCTAAAATTCCAGAAATTGTCGTCTCCCCCAGCAGGTCCAGGTCTCACAACATCTAGAGGAGTATAGGATGTTCCTAAGAAGAGTACCCACTTGTCTGATAATGCATAATTCAGACCAAGATTAAGGGTACTAATTGAACCGTTTGTTTTAACTAAAGCAAATTCTCTAGTAAGTTCTAACTGCGCATCAATCCGCACTGATGGGTCAATTTTTGAATAAGCTAGAGAGACCCAGGGCTTTATTTTAGGATTGTTGTAATTAGGCATAATAATCATCTCAAGACCTTTATGTCCCAAATCTATCTTATCTTTAGATGTGCTTATACAACCAGATGGATTACCAGGCGTATAAAGTGGTTGGCTTACCACTTGTTCACTACAAGTAACATCAGCTACTGCATGACCAGATAAATTAAAAATACGTAGCCCTAAATTTAGATTTTCATCTGAAATTAATTCTTTTGATAATGAAAAACCATATAAATCTTTTGGTTTTGCACCTTTTATTTCAAGCGACGGAGTATAGCTGAATTCTAAAATGGAATCATAATAAAAGCCCATTTTAATCTTTCCTTTTCCAAAAACAGGTGATTTATTCAGGTCTTCATATTTGAGCCCGCCAAAACCTATTTTTTGTTGTTCAGAATTTAATTTTGGGATGCTATTGATCTCTGCTGATATTTCCAATTCTCCAAAAGACAATTCTTTGGGAAAGCTATCTGCAAGGTTTAGAGAGGCTGCTGTCATGTATGCCATACCCCAACCTTCAGGACTATCAAAATCTACATTTTGAGTAATAATTGAAGAATTAGCCTGAATTTTTGGTGAAAAAATAAAGGATATTATTAGGAGGAATAATAATTTTCTCACTAACAATATCCTTTAAGACGATTAATCAATTACTTGGATAACACCTGAACCTGCCATGCCGGCATGCAGTGTGCACCAGTAATACATAATGTCATTGGTTAAATCTTCAGGTACCGTCCAAGTAATAGTACCTGTATTTACATACGTAACGCCGTTGTCGTATGCTACACCACCACCAAAAGCACCGTCAGGAGTTGTGCTAAGTCTGAATGGGTGTGCATTACCAAAATCAGAAACATCAAATATATAGGTGTTACCACGTTTAACGGTAATTGTGGCATGCATGACCCCATCTATTATGTAATCAAGACCTGTTGCAGTAACAACAAAGGTTGTTGGCTCTGAACCAAAGGTTTGGTCAGCATTCTGAGTACCTTTTGTTTTTGTGACTGGTCCTACCCACGTAAAGTCACTACTTACTGTTCCTGTACCAGTTTTTTGGAGTGAATCTTCAGGAGGTGTGCTATTGCTCTGAATGACACCAATATCGTTTGATGTGAAAGTTGAACATGGACCATCAGTAGGTGACATTGTTCCTTCGTAACTTATCAGTTCAGCACAGTTACCATTCTGATCAATTAGGCCAATTCCATCAGGAGCTCCATTTTGTATTTGTGAAGATTCTGCTACAACGAATCCATACCCTTCACCTGCGTCTGAAATAACGCCTGAAAGTGATATTTGATCATACAATGAATCATTATTCCCATTGTAAAACTCTAGCTTCCAGCCTGAGAGATCAGTACCAGCAGGTCCAGCAATTTCAACATATTCATCTGTATCAACACCAACCATATCGTAGTGCAACTCATTTATGAATACTGATCCTTCTGGTGCGTCGCCACCACCGCCGCCGCCGCCACCGCCGCCGTCACCATTAGCTGGTAATGTAGGAAGTGGACTATCGTCACAATTAGCTTCTTCCGCTTTAATGAAATTGTATTCACTTTCGTCAAAATATAGATCATTTAAGTGTTTAACTTCTACCCACTTTTTAAGGTAAGTACAGTGGTATTCCTCTAAAGGTGGCATCCATTGTGTAGGATCATTTGAACCTTTAGGGCCATTTGTTGCGCTTCCAACTGCTAAAAATTGATTAGAAGTTTCAGGAAGTGTGCCTGCTACCTTGTTACCTGTATTTGCAAAGTTTACTTTTTCTTCGGCAGTCCAAGCATTATCACCTGTTGCACCAGCACCACTAATGTGGCTTTCATACAGAGCAACGACGTGGTCTATTTGTACATCAGAAGCATTATAGTAAAATGAACCATCAAAAGGATCTTGCCATTTACCTGTTAGCACTGAACAACCACTAGAAGAAAATACCAATGGGTTAGAGGAATCATCATCTATGTGTTGAGCTTGAAGAACCTCATGTCTATCTGATTTACAGTCTTCATCTGTATCTCTCCATGTTGGATAATCAGCGTCTCTATCGTAGAAATCTGATGGTACTTCACCAACTAAAACAGCTTTTGAGAATAAGAATGTCTCAGGTGCTGGGGTTGGTTCTGGAGTAGGAACTGGATCTCCAAATGTTTGATCATTATTTACAAACCCTGGTGATGCTGTAATTGGACCAACCCATGCAAAGTCTGATCCCCCATAACCTTGTCCAGTTCTCTGTAAAGAGTCATTTTCAGAACTATTTTGTTCAAATACACCAATGTCTTGTCCTTGTGATCCATCACAGGCGCTTCCGCCACCTATGCCATCGCCGGCATTAGCTGTCATGTCGCCTTCATAGGATAAAAATTCTGCACATTCATTATCTGGATTAACTAGACCAATACCATCTTGTGCTCCGTTTTGTAAACCAGTTTCAATAGATGCTGGTATAGAAAAGCTTACAGCTCCATAGCCGGTATTTGCTTCATCTTGCAAAGTGCCAGTTAAATCAATTGTTCCATAATGACCAGAATCACCACCACTATACAATACAAGTTTATAACCTTCTAAATTAGTACCAGCTACTCCTGCCACTTCTATAAATTCATTTAAATCCGCTCCTTGATTGTCATAGTGAAATTCATTAATCCAAACAGGTTCCTGAGTTCCAGGTGTTGGTTCTGGTGTTGGTTCAGGTGTCGGTGCCGGTGTTGGTGCCGGTGTCGGTGCCGGTGTTGGTGCAGGTGTTGGTGCCGGTGTTGGGTAAGGACTTGATGAAGAATCTCCTCCACCTCCTCCACCACCACAGGCAGCTACAAATATAATTGTGAAGAGAGTTGTTGCAAGTGTTTTAAAGTTCATAGATTTAAAAATTAAAGTTAATCGATTAATGATATTTTACTAATAAATTGTAAATATATCGGCTTTTTTTTATATAAACACTAATAAAACATTTACAATACACGAATGGACGGAGTGTACGTTTTTCTTATAAGTTTAGTTTTCTTTACGGTCTATATTTTTCTAGAAGCAAGACCGAAAGGCTTTAGTATTAAAAATTTATTCAAGAAAAATAAAGACTAACCTTGGCTAAATTACATTTTTATTATTCAACTATGAATGCAGGTAAATCTACTTCGCTGCTTCAATCAAACCACAACTATAAAGTGAGAAACTTGAAAACTTTTATATTTACACCAAAAGTCGATGCCCAACATCATCAAGGTAAAATTCACTCTCGATTAGGTGTTCAGCAAAAAGCTAATGTCTTTGATGAAAGTTTTGACTTTTTCACATTTTTTAAGGACAAAAAAAATCAAAAAATAGCATGTATTTTGGTTGATGAAGCACAATTTTTAACAGAATTACAAGTAAAAGAATTATGTAAAGTCTGCGATAGATACAATATCCCCGTAATGTGTTACGGAATAAGAACGGATTTTAAAGGAGAGCTCTTTTCTGGCAGTATGTATTTGCTAGCTTATGCTGATAATTTGGTTGAATTAAAAACAATATGTGAATACGAAAATTGTACGCGTAAAGCTACTATGGTTGCCCGTTTTGTAGATGGAAAATTAGTTACAGAGGGTGAAAAAGTTTTCATTGGTGGAGATAATTACAAAGTTTATTGTCGTAAACATTACAGAAAAATTACAGGATTAATTTAAACAAATAATCCAGCTACCAATCCTGTTAAACAAGAAGCTAGTGTTGCACCTACTAATGCTTTTACTGAAACATCAATCAGATCTCCAGTTCTTTCTGGAGCCATTGCTCCTATGCCAGAAATTAAAATACCAACACTAGAAAAGTTTGCAAAACCACAAAGTGCATAAAGCAGAATTACCTTTGTTCTGTCACTGAAAAATTCTGGCTCTAACCCTCCTAACTGTATGTAGGCTACAAACTCATTAGTAGCTAATTTTAGACCTAATAATTCCGCAGCAGATGGTGCTTCTGACCAAGGAACTCCCAGTAGCCAACATATTGGTGCGAAGATATAACCGAGTATTTTTTGTAGGGACATGCCTGAAATTAATAAATCTAATGCTCCATCAACAATTGAAACTAGAGCTAATATAGAGATTAAGATTGCTGCGACATTAACGGCTATATTTAGCCCATCCTTAGTTCCCTTAGTTATGGCATCCATAGAGCCTGCATAAATTTTTTCTTCTTTTGCATCCTCTATATGATGAGTAATTTCATTTGACGGATACATTATCTCAGCGTACATAATTGCGCCAGGAATAGATAAAATCGATGCAGTGAGAAAATGCTGAACAATATTTATTCCAACGAATTGGTTTTCCAATACGCCTGCTAAAGCAATCATGACTGATCCAGATACAGTCGCCATACCAGCTGTCATAAGAATTAAAAGTTCTTTCTTGCTCATTTTGGATAAATAAGGTTTAACAAATAGTGGCGCTTCGACTTGACCAACAAAAACGTTAGCAGCTGCGCCAAAAGATATTGGCCCACCAAGATTAAATAATTTTTCGCATACATAAGAAAGCGCTTTGATAACCATTGGCAGAATTCGCCAGTGCCATAAAAGAGCACTTAGAGTGGACATAACGATAATTAAAGGTAAAACGTTTAACGCAAATGCATAAGGATGTTGCTCAAAAAGAGATCCAAATACAAATGAGGTACCATCTGCTGTAGCAGAAGAAAGTTTTGCAACTCCTGCACTGATAATCTCAAAAAAACCAGCTACATAATCATTCAGTAAAATAAAACCAAATAAAACCATAACAATGATTGCGGCCACAATATTTTTAATTCTTATTGCTTTAATATCAGTGGACATAGGCACAACTACACCTATTAAGACAATTAAACCTAGTAATATCTGCAGGTAGTATTCCATAATTAATTTAGTTTTATATCTTGAAGTCGTTTAGTTAAAAATTGATCTGCTGATAATGTTTTTTCTGCATCTAACATTACTTCTGGTCTTGGATGTAAGAAAAAGGGAATACTATATCTAGATTTTTTTTCATTACCTTTTGAAACAACTCTATGTGGGGTGCTGTTCAATTTCTCGTTTGAAATAATTTCAAGCATATCCCCTATGTTACAAATTATTTCATTTTCATCGCAATTACATTCAACCCAATTGCCTTTTTTATCTTGGGCTTCAAGCCCAGCTTCATTACCTCCTATTAAGAGAGTAATTAGGTTTACATCATTATGCGCTCTGGCTCTGTGTGCATTTGTCCCATCAGTTGGTGGATAATGTATTAATCTAAGTATAGAGTTTCCATTTTGTGCAGCATCTGAAATATCTGAGTTGTAATCTAATTTAAAATTTGTAAATGCCTTTAATATTTCAACTCCCATACTTTCAAATTCTTTATAAAGAACGTCAAGATCACTGAAATTATTTACCTCATCTATATAAATATTAGACATTAATGCAGTATTTGTTGTTGATCCTTGATGCCAAAATTCTTTTTGATCTGCAACTTTTTCATTTAAAGCTGTCTCAATTCCATATGGTGTATAACCTCTAGCACCATTTGTACCAGGAACGTGATATTTTTGTTTTATTTCATAAGGCAAATTAAACATTTCCTCAGCAATATCAAAAGTTCTCTTTATTAAATCGAGATTAATTGGATGGTCGTTAATGACAAAAAAACCGTTATTTTCTAGAGATGATGTAAGAAAATCCAAAACATCTTTGTTTGTATTCTTTAAATCGTTAAAAGAGATAGTTGGAATTTTGTGCATGATACATTATACCGATTTCTAGGCATAAAAAAAAAGGGCAGCCTAAACTGCCCTTTATTAGTATCGAAGATCTATTAGAAGCTTAACTTAAAGCCAACCATAGCTTTCCAAACTGAGACAAATCTTGAACCATTTCTATAACGAAGGTGTCCATCATCAAAGTTTGAATATGTATATGTATTGTCAGGGTTGACAACTACATCTAAGCTTTTGGTAACTCCAAGATAGCCAGCGTCATATATCTGACCATTCTCATCATCTAATAAATTACCGAAGTTATAAATATCAAGGAATAGTTCTGCCTTAGCATCACCTACATAAGGTGTGTCTGGAAGAGCAATTTCTTGCGTAATTTTAAGATCCATTCTAGTTTTCCAAGGTGACTGGAACGCATTAGCTGGAGCAACCTGCCCTTTATAAGCGCTTAAGTATTTATCAACGTAAGCATAAAAAGCATCTCCTGTACCATCGCTAAATGATACTAATGGGTCATTAGGTCCAGTTGGAACGTACCATAGATCCCTTTCGTCTCTATAGCCATCACCTATGATATTTGAATCATATGTATAACTGAATGGTCTACCTGATTCTCTTAACCAGTATAGATAAAATCTTGTTGGATTATCAGCACCAAAGATATCTGCAGTGTAATCAAGTGTTCCAACATATCTTTCACTAGCACCCCATAATGAAGGCTTAGTACAAAGATTTGGATAAAACTGGTTATTACACGTAGCATATTTTCCGTAGTTAGATCCTTGTGTTGAGGAACCAGCTGCGAAAACATCTTCAGCTTCAGTATCTGAATAAGCTAAGTAAAGTTTTAGCTTATTATCGAACCAAGATTTGGTGAATTTATATGACCAAGATGTTGTTTGACCTAAGTCAGTAAATGTAGTGTGTAGATCTCCTTCAGAGTTACTGTAGTAAGTTCTTCCATCTGGTAAAGTACCAGCTACATTTCCTTCAAGGTTAGGATCGATATAAGCAAAAGCTCTATCCACACTATCCTTATTATATTCAACACCAAAGAACATATTGTCCTCTAAATCAAAATCAAAGGCTAAAGCAAATCTATCTGAAATAGGTAAACCGAAGTCAGGATCTAAAGAGTTTACATCTCCACCAGCTGAAGTAGTTAACCTGTCTGCTCTGCTTTGATCATTAGCATTTGGATCAAAAATTACACCTTCTATTGGTGTGCCATCAAATGTAAAAGCTTCAAATTCAGCTTTGTTGATTCCACCATCATTACTAAATGAGTTTGAAATCCAAACATTAGGCAATCTACCAACAAATTTACCGTAACCACCTCTCATAGTAACAGCTTCAACTGGAAGCCAGTCGTAAGTTCTGCCACCTAAGAAGTAATCAAAGAATGCGTCGGTTGCATCATAATCGAATCCAAATCTACCTGCTGTAACTGTATCGTCAATAGCAACATCAGTTCTATATCCTGTTGCAGCTAAGTAATCAGCATTAGCATTTGGTGCAGTATTGGTTTCTGTCCAATCAACTCTATAACCAAATAATAGATTTAATTTATCATTTACTCTCCACTCGTCTTGTAGGTACATTGAAGATTTATCAAGTCTCCATTCAGCAGCATCACCGTTTATGACACCACCTACTCCACCTTCGAGTAAGTAGTAGATTGGTGTTCCAGCTTCAAAAGCATCTATGCCTGAGAAACCATAACAACCACCACCACAGACTCTGAATGAGTTGTAAATATCTTCTGAACTTGATTCATATCCAAATGTGACATCATGATCAGCTGCTGCTGCATAAAATCCTTTGAATGAGAATTGAGTTGAGTCAATAATAATTTCATTGTTATATCTGAATTGGTCTTGACCAAATCTTAATGTTTCATACTGACCGCTTCTTGCTGAACCCCAAATAGTTCTAAATGGGTTTGTACAGTTTGAGCTACCAACACATGACCCATCGCCATTGTTAATAACGATAGACACTGATGGCATATCATCTCCTCTTACAGGATCTTGATTGTCAGTTTGTGTTCTAGTTGAATAAGTAAACTGTGTTGAAAGTTTATCACTCCAATCACTGAATAATTTGGTAGTTAAAACTTCAACAGCTTGTTTATCATCGTACCATTGTGAATCTAAAGCAAAACCAAAAGGTGGGTTACCTCTAACTTTAACAAGGTTAGATGTAGTGTCTATATAAGACATTTCTGCTTCATGATTATCATTAATAAGATAATTTAATTTAAGGAATGTATTTTCAGACTGATTGTTTTGTTCTGAATTGTAATTACCAATATCTAAGCCATATAGACTATTCGCTGAAGCAATTACTCTGTCAACTAAAGCTTGTGTAACAAAATACGCTTCATTGGTAGCGCCACTCCCGACAGGACCATAGAATGATGGGTAAGTTTGTTCAAAACTTTCATGGTTGAAATAAAAGAAAAGTTTATCTTTTATAATTGGACCACCAGCACTGAAACCAACTGTATCTTCATTAAATACATCTGGATCATTACCAAAGGCATCAGTCCCAACCATACCTTCATCTCTGTTATAAACATAGAAGTCACCTTCTAATTCATTTGTTCCGGATTTAGTAACAGCGTTAACACTACCTGTTGTGAAACCACCCCTTGAAGCATCAAAAGGAACGACATCAACTGAAAGCTGTTTAACAGTTTCAATTGAGAATGAGTTTCTCAATGTAGGTTGACCACTATCGTTAAGACCAAACGCATCATTAACAGATACACCATCAATTGTGATGTCGTTTGTTCTTGGGTTACTACCCATAACAGAAAGTGAGAAGAAGTCTTCAGATTGACCAACTGCAACTCTAGGATCTAGAGAAGCAATGTCTTGAATACCTCTATCAGTAGATGGCAAACCATCAATTACATCCTCACCAAAGACAGATCCATTTCCAAATCTTATTGTGCTTTCAAGAGCTTGTGCGCTAACCACAACCTCTTCAAACTCAGCTGCCATAAATACATCAACGTCGGATGTTTCACTAAATTTTGTGAACACATCAGATGCTCTTGCATCGGCATAGCCAGGCTTCTTAACAGTAACTGTATAAGGCCCACCAGGCGCTAAGTTGTTGACAACGAAAGCACCATCTGCATTTGTTACAGCACGATCTGTAGATCCCGTTGGTGTATAAACCACGACAACTTCAGCACCACTTACAGGTCCTGAGTTATCGGTTACATTACCCTTAATTGACGCCCTAACGTCAACTTGTGATACTGCAAACAACGATACTACCGCTAAACTAAGCGATAAAAGAATTTTTTTCATAAAATACCTCTCAACATCGATACTAAATCTATTTTATAACTAAAGAAGAAGAACAGTTAACAGTTATGTGAAATTCTTGTAACTATTTTTTAATTTCAATTAAATCAAAATTTAAGTAAGGACCTAAAACCTTTGGAATATGTACACCTACGCCATTTTCATAATAATTCTCTAAAATAGCTAAAAGTGTCCTTCCAACAGCTAGTGCTGAACCATTTAAGGTATGAGGATATGATTTTGCAGAACCTTCAATTACTTTTGTATGCATCCTTCTAGTTTGAAAGTCTCGAAAGTTACTGCAAGATGAAATTTCTCTAAAACAATTTTGTGATGGCAGCCATACCTCTAGATCAATAGTTTTTGCAGCAGAAAACCCTAAATCACCAGTACATAAGACAACTTTTCTGTAGGAAAGTTCTAGTTTATCCAAAATATTGGAAGCATGAGCAACTAAATCATTCAGAGCCTGATCAGACTCATCGGCATTGACAAATTTAACTAATTCAATCTTTTCAAATTGATGTTGTCGAATCATCCCTCTGGTATCTTTTCCATAACTTCCAGCTTCAGCTCTAAAACAGGGTGTGTGAGCGGTCAATTTAAGAGGAAGGTTTTCTGCTTGAATTAGTTCATCACGAAACAAATTCGTTAATGGCACCTCTGCAGTTGGAATTAAATATTTACCTTCACCGACACTAAATTGATCATCCTCAAATTTAGGAAGTTGACCAGTACCTAGCAAGCTTTTTGAATTTACTATGAATGGAACATAATATTCCTCATATCCATTAGATTCTGCTTCATCGAGCATAAATTTTATTAAAGCCCTCTGCAGGTGAGCTAGTTTGCCTTTTAATACTACAAATCTTGAACCACTTAATTTATTTGCTGACTCAAAATCTAATAAGTCCAATTGTTCACCTATTTCAACATGATCTGGTCCATTCTCAGCCTGCTTATAGATTATTTTTTCAAGTTCGAGATTTGATGATTCGTCTACGCCCTCAGGCACATCGTCATCTGGAATATTAGGTATTGATAGTAGCTCTTCTTCTAGCTCATTTTTTAAAATATCAAAATCATTCTGCAATAGTTCTATTTCACTTGACAAAGAATCTGACTGCTTCTTTAGCTCGTCTATAGATTCACCTTTTTGCGCTAGTGCACCAATTTCTTTCGATAATATATTTTTTGCATTTTTAAGATCATCAAGTTTTACTTGGATATCATTTTTGGATTCGTATTTAGATATGATGTCATTAAGGTCTCCTACATAACCTTTCGACTCCAATTTTTTTCTGTGTTGATCTAAATTATTTTTTAAATGTCCAATATCAATCATTGTTAATTATTTCGTAATTTTGCGGTACTACATAAGTAATATTAGATGATTCAAACTTAAAATTCTCAAATTTAACAAAAATTCTTTGATCCTTTATATCCACAAGCCTTATCCAATCTAAAACCTCTCCATTAAGAGATACTAAAGCTTCTTCAAAAGTACTGTCTTGATTTGGTTTTAATTTAAAACAAGTATTTGGGCATGGAAAGTCTTCTGATTCAAATTCATTATTGAGTAAATCTTGCAGAAAAAAAGACTGATCATTGTTATAAATTATTACTTGTTGAAAATCATCATCCTGAACATAAAGTTTTCCGTTGACGACAGCTATTGTTTGATTGTATGGGCTAGTTAAATGATAAATAAATGTTCCATTTCTAAATAACATCGCGCCATTAGAAATTGAATTTCCCTCACTATTGATATTTACGTCAGCATTAAAATTAAGGGGTTTTTTAAAACTTATATTCGGATTGGATTGAACTAAAAAACTTATGAAAAAACAAAACAACAAACGCATTAGATGACTTCTCTTGAGCCATTCGAATTCATGGGTGTGACAATTCCATTTTCTTCCATTGTTTCAATTAATCTAGCAGCTCGATTGTATCCAATTCTAAACTTTCTTTGGATTGAGGAAATCGATGCTCTTCTTGTCTCAACTACGAATTCAACGGCCTCATTATAAAGATCATCATCTGTATCGGAATCACTCTGTAATTCCTGTATTTCTATAGCTTTGGTGACTTCCTCAATATATTCTGGTTTTCCAGTTTCTCTAAGATACTTTGTGATTTTTTGAACTTCATCGTCTTTAACAAAAGCTCCATGGATTCTTTTTGGAATCGAGGTGCCTGGTTCTATAAATAACATATCTCCTTTGCCAAGCAATTGTTCTGCTCCACCTTGATCAAGGATAGTTCTTGAATCAACTTTTGATGAAACTAGGAATGACATTCTTGAAGGAATATTCGCTTTAATTAAACCTGTTATAACGTCTACTGAAGGTCTTTGGGTGGCTATAGCTAAATGAATGCCTGATGCTCTCGCTTTCTGAGCAAGTCTAGCAATTAGTTGTTCAACTTTTTTGCCTGTAACCATCATCAGATCTGCTAATTCATCAATTACTACAACTATATACGGTAGTGATTTAATATCTCCATCTAATTCTTCGAGAAGTAACTCTTTTTGTTCTTGCGGTATTGAGGATGGTTTTGCAGCTTTTTGATTGTAACCTTCAAGATTTCTTACACCCAGTATCGACATAAGCTTATATCTCTTGTCCATTTCTTTTACACACCAATTTAGGCCGTTTGCTGCTTTTTGCATATCGGTAATTACTGGCGTAATAAGGTGTGGGATATCGTCATAAACTGAAAGTTCCAGCATTTTAGGATCTATTAATAATAGTTTTAAATTGGCAGGACTATTATTTCTTAAGAGGTTTAAAAGTATGGTATTCACTCCAACTGATTTTCCTGAACCTGTTGTACCAGCTATTAATAAATGTGGTAGTTGTTGTAAATCAATTTTTGCACTTTCACCTGCAATGTCTTTACCAATACAAAATTCCAATGGGTTTAATGTATCTGTGGCATGCTGATGGATGCTTGAATATAGAGTTACCACTTTTCTTTTTGGATTTGGTATTTCAATCCCTATAGAGGATTTACCTTCAATAACTTCAACCACTCTTACACTTTTAACTGCTAATGACCTAGCTAAATCATTAGCAATGTTAGATACTTGGCTGGCTTTTGTGCCTGGCGCAAGGCTAATTTCAAACCTAGTGATAACTGGTCCAGGTAAAGATCCCTCTACTCTTCCCTCAATGCCAAACTCTTCTAATTTATTTACTAAATTCTCGGCTAGATTCTCTAAATAATCTTTTGTTACCTCACTAGAGTCATCAATTTTTTTATCCAATAAGTCAATAAAGTCTTCTTGTTCAACATTTATAGGATCTGGTTTTGGAGTCTCTGTTACCGTTGATTCCTTTGGTTTGCTAACCTTAGGTTTCTCAACTTCTTTTACGATATTTTTTGGTTTTGATTGTTTTTTTTCTGAGATTTTATCAGTTTTGAAAAATGCATTAATAGAATTTAAAAGATCGTAAAAAATAAAATATTGCAGCGTCAAAAAAACGATTCCTGATATTGAACCAACAATCAAGGAATTTGCATAAGTATTTAGAATTACTGATAAGTTATCTCCAGCTAAACCACCTGAATTAATGGAAAGTAAACTTAATTCAGTATTGGAAGAATTAAAAAAACTTATGAAAAATAATGTAAGAGGAAAAATAGAGATAAAACTATAAAGAACATTATTAATGAAATTTAATCTTTCTGAAAAATTATTTGAAGAAGATGAAAAAAATAAAATCATCCCAAAATAAAAACAAATAAGAGCAAAATAATACGCAGCAAATCCTATGTAGGAAAAAACAGTAGAAGAAAACAGTGCTCCTAAATAACCAAAGTTATTTAGATAGTTTTTTGAGTCAGTTAGAAGATTATTAACATTATCTTGAGCTGAAAAAGTTACTAAACTGACAAAAAGAAATAAAGAAATGATTATTAGACTAAAGCCAAAAAACTCTCTGTATATTCTATCAATTGACATGCTAAGATATTGTAACTAAAAAACCGCAAGTACTCTTGTTTTTAAAGAAAAAACTATGGAACAAAAATTAATAATTTTAGGATCAGGACCAGCAGGCTATACATCAGCAATTTACGCTGCTAGAGCAAATCTTGAGCCGACATTAATTACCGGTCTTGAAGTTGGTGGACAACTTACAACTACAACTGAAGTTGAAAATTGGCCAGGTGATTATGAAGATCTTCAGGGTCCTGATTTAATGATCAGAATGAAAAAGCATGCTGAAAAATATAACGTAAAGATAATTAATGATCACATCAAAAAAGTAGATTTTTCTCAATCCCCACTTTTACTAGAAGGAGAAAGAGATTCATATGCAGCTAAATCTTTAATAATAGCAACCGGTGCTTCAGCAAAATATTTAGGACTAGAAAGTGAAAAAAACTTTTTGGGTAAAGGGGTAAGTGCATGTGCTACTTGTGATGGTTTTTTCTATAAAGATCAGGAGGTTGCAGTTATTGGTGGGGGCAATACGGCTGTAGAAGAAGCTTTATATTTAAGTAATATTTGTTCAAAAGTGCACTTAGTTCATAGACGAGATGAATTTAGAGCAGAAAAAATACTTCAAGATAGAATGTTCAATAAAGTGAAAGAAGGAAAAATATCTTTAGTTTTAAATTCTAATCTAAAAGAAGTACTTGGTGATCAAGTAGTCGATAGTATCAAAATAGCAAATAATGATGGTGAAGAGTCAATTATCAAAGTCGAAGGAGTTTTTATCGCAATAGGGCACAAACCTAATACAGATATTTTTCAAGATCAATTAGATATGCAAGATGGCTATATCAAAACTAAATCTGGCTTTGATCATGGAGCAACTTCAACTTCAGTACCAGGTGTTTTCGCGGCGGGAGACGTCGCAGATTATACTTACAGACAGGCTATAACAAGTGCTGGATTTGGATGTATGGCAGCTCTTGATGCTGAAAAATATTTATCTTCTTAAAGCAATTTAGCTAAGCCACCATCGCAAGTAATAGTCTCACCGATTGTATAAGCCCCTGCCCTAGAGCAAAGATATATACACAAACCAGCAATATCTTCGGGAGAGCCTATTCTTTTTCTTGGTACAGATTCTGCTATGAATGAATAATCAAAATTGACTGCTTTACCAAGCATGTGACTATCAAACGGTCCTGGTGCTATAGCATTAACAATTATATTTCTACTTACTAAAGTTTTGGCTAGGTGTTTAGTTAGATGAATAATGCCAGATTTAGAAGCAGTGTAAGAATAAGTTTCCATTAAAGGTACATGTAAACCATCAATTGAAGCTATGTTCACAACTCTTGAAGGATCTTCTGAAGTGGCTTTTTTTTCTAATAACGGTGTTAGTTTTTGGGTAAGAAAAAATGGTGTCTTTAAATTCAGATCAATTACTTTATCCCACCCACTTTCAGGAAAATCATCGTAATTAGCACCCCAAGCTGCGCCAGCGTTATTGATTAAATAATCAATTCCATCTGGTTCTGCATCATTCAAAAACTTTACTAATGCATCTATACCCTCAGTATTTGAAATATCGCCACTGACAGGAATGCACTCACAATCGTATTTTTGTGATAATTCTTCAGCCTTCTTTACTAAGGCTTCTTCTTTTCTTGCTGTTATATAAACTTTAGATTTATTGGCTAAAAAACCAGAGGTAATCATTTCTCCTATACCTCTTGAACCACCGGTAACCACGACGACTTTATTGCTTACGTTAAACAGATCTTGTGATTTTAGACTCATAGTGATGCTACATAAATTGTTGCGCCTATTACACCGCAAATAATCATTACTAAAGCTACGTTTGCATCAGATGAAGAGTTTTCTTTTTCTTCTTCTGAATCATAAAATTGATCATCACTCATTATTTATTTCCTTTTTGGCCACAATTGGATTGGCGTATTGAGACATTATATATTCTAAGTCTCTATTAGTCATAGAAGCTCTTAATTCATTAAAGTATTTACTTGCTTTTGGATATTTATCGTCATCAACTTCACCATTTAAAAATTCATGTGCATATAGATTTGTTTCCCAATGTTTATAATTATTTAGAATCTGTTTATCTATTTCATGGGCTAGAGATTCAGGTGAATAAGCACCTTGTATTTGATCAGCAAAACACAATTTAACCCTGCCTTTATTCAACATAACTCCTTTAAAAATATGAGAAATATCCTCATCTAAATCTTTGGATTTTATGTTTTGTAATTGTTGTGACTTCTCAACTGCCAGAGGATCTATTTCATACGAAATTGAACATGGAACAATGTTGTAATAATTTGTGATTTCTTGAAAATCGCAGTTTTTTCTAAGCGCAATATGCAACATTTTAAGGACAGCAGGATCTGTTTTATCAATTCCATCTTTCGATCTACCTTGCTTTTGTGCTATCCATACATGATTACCGTCATCTAATTTATTTTTTATAAATTCAGAGGCTTTAAGTAAATTGGTATAAATCTCTTTTTTTGAAGCGCCAGATCGAGAAATTACAAAACTTTTATTGAGCCTTAGCAAATCGCCCATCCAATCTACACTAACTAGATTATCTCCAATTGCATTAAATGTTGTATCTTGACCAATGCTATCTAGTGCAAAATTGCAGAGCGCAGAATCGAGAGTTATATCTCTGTGATTACCAATGAAAAGATAAGGTTTATTTGTTTCTAATCTATCAAGACCTTTCGTTTGAAATTCTTCAATTGTTTGATCGACGACACTCTTTAATACCAACTTAACTTGATCTTGAAATTCTTTTACGGAGTTTATATTTTTAACTTTTGATTTAAATAATTGCATGACCATTAAGGATGAACCTGGTATTGATAAAAATTTAGATGTAGATTTATTTAAATTAGATTTAATAAATTTCATGAATTCTTGATTGTTCATGAGATTTGTCAAAACAGATTTGACCTCTTTATCGTTGTAAGGCTCTATACGAATCATTTTAATATCTATAAAATTTCAGTATGGAAGATGATAAAACAGTTATGAAGAATATAGTAATATTTTTTATATTGATTGGAATCATTGTAGTAATACTTCTTATTGGCGCTACATTCGTTTAGCCAGGAGGCCAATCTAAGCTTCTGCCACCCATTAAATGAACATGTATATGAAATACACTTTGGCCAGCACCTGCCCCATTGTTAATAATTAATCTGTAGTTATCATCCAGATCATATTTATCAGCAATTTTTTTTGAAACATAAAGTAAGTGACCTAATAGATCTTTATCCTCTGCTGAGGTATCTGATATTTTTGCTATTTCTTTGTGCGGGATAATTAGAATATGAATCGGAGCTTGAGGGTTGATATCTTCAATAGCAAAGCATTGATCATCCTCATATACTATGGTTCCTGCTATCTCTTTGTTTTTAATTTTAGTAAAAATAGAATCAGACATTTTAAAGTACAAACCTTATTAGTCTAATAAACAAATATACACAAATAACAGTGAGCACAATTCCAGCAAATTTAAGTAGAAAGTTTTTTATTAAACCTGTAGTTTTTTGAGTAAAAAAATAGTGAAGTAGTAATAAAACAAGAATTACCAAAAGAACTATGCTTAAAAGACCTAACATATTAAAAAAAGTTAACTATATAATCCCATAAAAGAACTAAAAGCACCAAACCTGAAGCCCAAACACTACATGCAATCAGATCAAAAATTAAAAATCTTTGATAATTTAATCTGAAAACACCAACAAAAAAAGGTGAAAATGGGCGCAAACTAGGGGTCATTCTGCCAATAAGTATGGCGGTAAATTCATATTTATCGAACGTCTGTTTAACCTTATCGACTTGTTTTTGCCTACTTTTGATGAACTTCCAATTTAAGGCTTTAGTGCCATAAATTCTTCCCATTAAATAACTTGATTGATCGCCTAAGAATGATCCTATATATCCACATAAAGTAATAAAGAATAAACCTGATATACCCTCTAAAAAAAGGAATACAGCCATTAAATAAAGTAACAAACTAGGAAAAAAGAAACCACTAATTACAAAAGACTCTAAAAATCCTAAAACTGTGATTATTAGTGGTGCTAAAAGCGGATTATTTACACTAAATTCTTTTAATTGATCAAGCCAAGAAGGCTCAGTTTTTTTTTGAGCACTTCTTCCATACTTACTATTTTAAAATTTTGATTACTTGGTAGGTTTCTACCATCCTGTACAACCAAAAACCCATTTGGAAATATGTCTTCTACAGCTTTATTAGTAACATCTAAACCGTCAGTATCTTCAACGCCATTAATTATAAATTTACTAATAAAGTCTAAACTTACGCGATCGTACAGATTAAATTCATTACCCCCTTGTGAGGAGAGTATGATGTAACCCTCTACATCTGATGTTTTATAAATTGCTACTCCTTCTGGATCACCAATAATATTCTCATCTCTTGAATCAACGACTTCAATGATTCGTAGTGTATCTGACTCATAAGCTTTTAAATAACCTTTAGAACCTTCCCTGGAAATCAATAACCGGCTATTTTCATCGTCAAAGAAACAACCCTCAGCTTCATTTCCTGTTTTAGGAGCATTTTCCTCATCACTAATAATATTTAGCTCTCCAACTACTTTCTTAGTAGTTAGATCCCACATTTGGACAGTTGGACCCTCTTCTTCTGTCAATGCTGCAGAAAGACGACCATTTACAAAACCCATACATACACCATAAACATTCATATTTGCATCAAGATGATAATGGGTTATATCTTCAGTAAAAGCATTAGTTGGATTCACAGAGAAATACTCATATAAATTGGATTCAGGGAACACCCAGTATCCAAGAGTGCCTGAAGATCGATTTGAAATCACCATATGAACATTCTTATCAATAACCCTTAGATCGATATTATTAGTTGCACCAAGCTCAGAGAAACTTAATTCTTTCCCATATAGGTCATAGACATGAATGCCTTTTCGCTTATCTGTTCCAAAAATTAACGACTTAGTAGGATCGGCTTGATTAAACCATATTGCTGGATCATCAGCAGCATCTCCTATAGAGGACACTGATTCAGTCTCAAAAACGTAATCTACTTTTTCTGCAAACAATGATGCAGGTTGGAAAAAAAGAGCAAGTAAAAAACTTGCTCTTAATAAATAAGCTTTAAATTTAGTAACTGTATCTAACACCGAAAGACAAAGTATATCCATACTCGTCATATTGTGACAGCCTATCTGAAGTATTCCAATAGTAATATTCAGGTCTATTGCCTAAATTTTTACCTTCAAACTTAAATGAAAGGTTATCTGAATATTGATACTTAGCGGTTAAATCGTAAGACAGATAATCATCTGTAAATCTAATAAGTGAAAAGATTGGTAAATAATTCTAAAAATGCTATCGATAATAGTGCACCTGCAGGAAGTGTCACCACCCAAGATAAAACAATAGTTCTTACGGAGTTAAAATTAATTGTACTTGCACCTTCAACAAGTCCAATACCAATCACTGCACCTACCAATGTGTGAGTGGTTGAAACTGGCATATCTAATTGACTGGCAATCACTACTGTTAGTGCAGCTGCTAGTTGAGCAGAAAAGCCTTTACTTGGTGTGAGCTTAACAATCTTTTCTCCAATGGTTTTCATAACTCTATAACCAAGTGTAGCTAAACCTAGGACTATACCAGCTGCTCCTAGAAAAAGTATCCATAGCGGTGTTTCAAGAGTGTATGGTTGATTTAAAAGTTGACTGGTTGCTTGATTAATTGCAGCTAAGGGCCCAATAGCATTAGCAACATCATTCGATCCATGTGCAAATGCAACTGCACAAGAAGTAAAAATCATTAGATACGCAAATTGTGATTCAGAATTTACAGATTTTTTTAATTTTGCTTTTGAAAAATAATAGAAAATAAAAGTAAAAACTAATGCTGCTATAGCTGATATAAGCACACTTTCTTGAAAACTTACAAATAGCTCTTGCTGCTTAAAAATATTCTTTAATCCTTTAGTTACAGTAATAAGAGCAATAGCGAATCCTGCGAGGAATATATAAATTCTTATGATTAGACCTTTAAATCGTGAATCATTATCTATGATGTATGTTTTGCAGATGTAATAAAATAGGCCAGCAACAAGGGCAGAAGATAAAGGTGAGGTAATCCATGACAGACCTATATTTCCTACCACAGCCCAGTTAATTTCATTAATACCTAGTGCATATATTCCGAAACCAACAATTGCTCCAACAATTGTATGAGTCGTTGAGACAGGCCAACCTCTTAGACTTGCTACTAATAGCCAAGTACCAGCTGCAAATAAGGCTGATATCATTCCATATATCAAGACTTCTAAATTTCCTTCGAATAATGCAGGATCTATCACACCTTTTCTTATGGTCTGAGTTACGCCCCCCCCTGCTAAAAAAGCACCCAAAAATTCAAAAACAGCGGCTACTAGGACTGCTTGTTTGATGGTTAAAACTTTGCTGCCAACAGAGGTCCCCATTGCATTAGCAACATCATTTGCTCCTACACCATAAGCTGTAAAAAAACCTAACATTGCTGATGAAATCAAAATTAAAGGGATTCCAAAGAGTGATAATTCAACTAAGGTCATAACATCAAGGTTAATATTTGTTTATACTATACCCTCTTTTCTGAGAATATACATGAGCGTTATTGAATATAAATTTGAGCAATATAAAACTTTAGGTCCAATAATATATAAAAAAGAAAAATATAAATTACAAGTTGAACTGCTCAAGCTGCAAGAAGATGTTATTAAAAATAAGAGAAGAATAGCTCTTTGCTTTGAAGGTAGAGATACTGCTGGAAAATCCTCGACTATCAATTTTTTCTCTGAGCATCTTCGTCCCTCAAATTTCAAATACATCCATTTAGGGATTCCAACAAAGGAAGAAAAAGACAATTGGTTTAAACGGTGGGAAAAGCACTTACCAGAAGAAGGAAAAATAGCCCTTTTTGATAGATCATGGTATACAAGAGCGCTTACAGAACCGACTTTAGGATATTGTTCAAAAAAACATTACGAAGATTTTATGACTAATGTTAATAAGTGGGAGGATAAATTAATTTCAAATGGTATTGAAGTTGTTAAGTTTTATTTCTCTATAGATAAAGACCAACAAAAAAGACGTTTATCAGCAAGAAAAAATAGTAAATTA
Organism: uncultured SAR86 cluster bacterium; assembly: GCA_902619265.1. GTDB lineage: Bacteria > Pseudomonadota > Gammaproteobacteria > Magnimaribacterales > TMED112 > TMED112. The sequence goes on along the minus strand of CACNDL010000002.1, from coordinate 130,750 downwards.
AAATACTGGAAATTATCTGCCTCAGATAAATTAATGGTCAATAAGTGGGATGTTTTTACTCTATATAAAAATCAAATGTTTGATTTAACTGCAAGGACTAATTCTCCATGGATAATCATCAATGCTAATAATAAAATGATTGCAAGACTTAGTGCTCTAAGGTACATCTTAAATACATTGACCTATGATGATAAGAAAACTCTTGAACCACCTAAATGGGGTGAGGATTTAGGTCAATACTCTTGTTATATTGAAGGCGTTTTGTTCGATAATCTTAACTACGAGCAATATAAAATTCTTGCACCTTTCTCAGACTAAGTCATGAAATACGCAATCGTTGATATAGGATCAAACGCAATCAAATATAAAATCTTTAATAAAAATTTGGAGCTTGATGAATATTACAGACATCCTTTGAGACTAGGTCGAGACGTTTTCTCTAAAGGTTATTTAGAAGAAAAAACAATTCAAAATTTGCTTCATTTATTGCTTGAATACAAAAATATTTTTAAAAAAAATAAAATTACTAATGTTAATTTTATTGCTACTTCAGCACTACGGGACACCGAGAATGCAAAAGAAATAAGAGATCTACTTAAACAGCATAATATAGATATAAAGATAATTTCAGGAGATGTAGAGGCTTCTTTGCTTGCAGAATTTAATGAAGATAAGATAAATTCTGCTGTCATTGATATTGGTGGTGGGAGTTTAGAGATTTGTATTAATTCAAATAATAATATTCATGCAAAATCCTTCCAACTAGGTGCTGTAAGGTTATTAAATTTTACTCAAGAGGCAAAATCTCAAGCATTCGAAGAATTAAGTCTATGGCTAAATCAATTTAAATCTATTGATCATTTATATGGTTTGGGGGGCAATTTACGTGCATTGATGCAAGCAAATGATATTAAAGGACCTATAAATACAAATGATTTCAGCAGATATGTAAAAGAATATTTATCAATAGATAGTTCAGTGTTGATCGATGAGTTCAAAATACCTAAAGATCGAATTGATATTATCCCTGAAGCTTTGAATTTATATAGTTTAATTATTAAGCAATTAAATGCTCAAATAATTGAAAATACATTTTGGAGTATCTCCGATGGCTTGGTCAAAAAGATTCTTAGAGATCAATTGTAAAAGAGATATAGTCCATCAATAGCTGCACTCTTCTATCAGGTATTGTTTTTGTAGAAATTTTTACTTTTACTTGTGCATTTGAATAAGTCACATTTCCTAATTCTTTCATTCGCTTATTAAATAAGTTTGCTGTAATTGTATTATCCTGATAGCAAGCTAACTCTCCTAAAAGTTCTTCGTTTATTTCTTGAGATGAAATCCTTAGGTTTCCAATAATATTTTCACATTCAAAATTAACAATATCTAATTCTTTAATATCCAGTTTTAGATCTATATATTTAATCAAATCGGTAGAAAATATACTTGATGCTGAAAAATCTTTTAGCTTCAACGTGCCTATATCAGTAATATCTGATAATGTTTTAACAACGGTACCTTGAATATTTCGATCATCAATTGAAATAAAATTTGCAGTCACATTATCTATAGAGAATTGATTCTCATATCTAAAATCGCCGATAAAATTATTGTCGTAATATAGATCTAAAACCTCTCCTGAAAAGATATTTCCTTCTATATATGAATACCCAATATTGAGATCAGAGTTTTTTAAGACGTTGGAGACAATAAAATTTATCGGAATAAAGAATATAGACCCAAATAGTAATAAGAGTGTTAGTAGAAAGGTTAAAAAGAACTTACCCATCAAAATTAATACTCAGAATAATGCTTGATGAATCTTCAACACTAAATGTAAAGCTCTCTATTGCTACATTATTTTCGTCTATATTTGTCATTATCTCCAAGGCATCTAATTTTGATAAACCAGGAATTACAGTGGAATTCCCTTCCTGTTCAAATGAAATATTATTTTCAGAGAGATTTTTTAAAAAATCATTTGCAGACACTTCAAGATTTTTGTTGTTTTCTAAAACTTTTATTTGAGCAAGTAATTGTTTTGTTTCATTAAATTTATTTACTTCAGAAAACAAAGAATTTTTTGATTTAGTAATTTCATTACTAAGGTAGGATGTGCCGTAAATTACTGCAAACAATAGCACAATTGCTGTTAGCGCTTTGAGTAATATCAATTCTCTATTTGAAAATTTATAGTTCATAACTAATAGTTGTAATTTTTCCCAGTTGCGTTGTTTTGCTATCAACAATCTCTAAATCGTAATTAAGCCTGTTTTGTTGATTAACAAAGATACTTTCTTCTGCGTCATTATTAAAAAGGCATTTTATTTGAAACCCTGTTTCAGAGTAATTAACTTCAAGTATGTTTAAGGATTCAGATAAGCTTTTAAGAAGATTGATAGTTTTTGATAACTTAGTAACTTCCTCATTATTTAAACTATCTAATTTAAATTCGATTTGCTGATAGATATTTGTGATATTTTCTTTTGGATAAATATCGCTATAAATTGATTCTAATGTTGTACCCATTTTTTGGACCTGAGAATAATTGGAATTAATGTTGAATAATGCAGCAATATAAGCGGTAATAATAATAAACAAAATGGCCATAGATGGCATTAAAGAGTTTTGTAAATTGAAAATCGAGGAAATGCTAAACGTATTTAATTGATAACTGGTGGTATTAATATCTTTTATTCTCTTTAGATCTGAGTCTGATACATTTTTAACTTCACTAGTCTCATCAAGTAGATTAAATGATTTCTCGGACAGTTTTACAGCTTCATCGGATTCAATTAGATATACGCTGTTTGAATAAGAACAATTTTGATTAAAAGCTTCTTTAAAGAACAGTAGATCTGAAGTTATTGAGATTTTTGCATTAAATTTGCTAAATACATTTTTTACTTTTTCTAATTTTTCTTTATTCGTTGTAAAGAAATGATATTTATTAGAGGTATTTAAAACTGTTAAGTTTTCATTATCTTCATGCAGAGTGCTTATGTTATTAAGAATCGATGCATGAATATTTTGGTTATTTTTTAAGTCATGTTTAAATTCAATAAAGTGTAAGAATTCATTTGGTAATACAAATAATGTGTCATCTGCATTGACTAGTTCATGGATATTAATTTTTTTTAATGATCCATTAATAATTAAAATTCCACTCTCTAGGTCTAAATTATTAAAAATAAAAATACTCATCTTGATAATGATCTGTAAACTACAAAATCCCCTCTTTTAAGTGATAATAAACTAACGAAGTTAAAAATTTGCCCTTCTAAATTCATTAGATAATTTATCTTTATAAAGTTAGGTTTGAAAATTATAAAAGATTTATTTAATTTTGATGAATCTATTCCTGTTAAATCAACTAAATTCTTATATGTTATGTAACCATTAACTGGTCTATTCAAAATTATTTTTTCTATATCACTAAGATTTAGATCTGGAAATAATGCTAGAAAAACTTTTGCATTTAATGCATCTAAGCTATTCACATTAAATTGTATATCTGTCGATGGTACAGCACATAAATCATTATAAATTCTAGCCAAACCGGCTTTATTGAGCATTTCAACATTTTTAATTTGGCTTTTATGAAAATATAGCTGATCAGGATTTAGCGAAAGATTACCATTAGATATGTAGTAAAGATCTTCTGCTCCATAAGTTTCAGGCAAAGAATCATCATCAAGTGAGTCATAAATTCTATCTAACAATTCATTATGAAAATTTTTATCAATATCAGATAAGATCAATAAATTTTTAAATAAGACTCCATGTTCTTCATTTTTAACATTTATGTTCTGAAAAGGTTTAACCAAACTATTTAAATTAAAACAAGTTGAATAATCTTCTAGAGATATAGATAGCCCTGGAAATTTAGATTGAATATTAAAATTTAACTCATTTTCAGCTAACAGTAGATTTCTATTTAGCAAGGAATTATCTATTAAAGTATCTATCAAAAATCTTTCATAGTTGATAATTTCAATTCTCTTTTCAATGGATGATGCAAAAAGCGTGGTTCTTAAAGTGTCTGAGTAAATGGTTCTGCTTAATATAAGAATAATGAAACTCAGAATAACTATTAAAGCTAGAGTTGAAATTAAAACAAATCCATTTTTCATCTGAAGAACCCCATGATTTGATAAAAGCTTTTATCGTTTATGTCATAATTCAAAACAACATATTGCGGGAAAATATTATTTTCTAATACATTGAGGCTTGGATATATATCAACAAGATCATCTAGACCATCACCAAAATAAATTTCTAAATTTTCAATATCAGATAGTAGTATTTCATGTGATAACACGATATTTTCGTTATTGGCTAAAGTAGTTGTACGGATAAGGTCATTATTCTTATACCTGTAGATAATCCTTCTTAACTTAGAGTTAAAAATAGCTGTATCTGCGCTATTTAATGCCACAAAGGTTAAAATTCTTTCTTCATTTGAACCTATAAATACATTATTTAGATTATTGAAATTTTGATCTTTTAATTTAAATGGTACAGCTTGCATCATATCTAGACGCATTAAATGTATAGCTTTTGAATGTTTAGAATCATTTACTATAGATTTATCAATCCGCTCTTTTAGAAAGACTGTATTGGATAAAAAATCGAAAGACATTATTGAAATTAGTGCAGCAGCCAATAAGGCAATTAGCACTTCAAGTAAAGTAAACCCGTTTTTCATTATTTTATTATTGTTATGTAGACAGACTCATCATCAGTAATAAAATCGATCTTGATTTCATCGAAATTTCTAAATGAAGAAATTTTCGTTTCTGAAATTTCATTTATATCTAATATTTGTCTAACTTCATATTGATCTACATCAGGATCGGAAACGTATATTGTTAGTAAATTTAGTTTTTTATCAGATTCTTGTATGAAAATTTGCTTTAATTCTTGAGATTTAAGATTTTGCTCAATCAGCTGGTTATACGCTAGAAAGGTTATAGAAATGATTAGAAGTGCTATTACAACTTCTAATAAACTAAATCCTTTAGATACATTAGAGTTCAACGTTTTTACCTCCTGATAATGTTAGGGATTTTATAGATATCTCATTACCAGGGGATATTACTAAGAAGATATCGTCTTCTTCAATAACAGTTGTTTTATTCAAATTGTTTGTAACAGAATAAATTGCTGAAAAATCAGCAACTTCGAGATCTTCCCAAATATCTTTATTTAGAATTTTTATAGAATCTTTTGTGAATGCATAAGAATTACCACTATAAATGCTTAATGTTTTATATTCATTGAAAGTTTGTTCATAAGAATCAAAACTTTTTGGTTGATTCAAAATTAGATAAAAAGAGGTGCCTGAAATAGAAATAATCGCTAAAACGATTAATATTTCAAGTATAGTGAAACCTTTAATTAGTCCAGTTACCAATATCTGCATTTTCTCCTTCTCCACCAGGTTGGCCATCAGCACCTAATGAAACAATATCATATTCACCATACTGTCCAGGATAAATATAAACATATGCATTCCCCCAAGGATCTACAGGTAATTTATTGATATATCCACCGTTGGGATACTTAGAAGGATTTTTAAGATTACCAGGATTGGTTTTTAAGCTTTCAAGACCTTGATTTGATGAAGGATATGAACCTTCATTAATTTTAAACATTACAAGTGCTTGTTGAAGTCTTGAAATGTCTTGTCTCGCAACTTCGGTATATGCATTACTTAAAGTCGGTAAAAAATTTACTGATACCAAAGAAACAAGCAAGCCTAAAATTACTATAACTATTAATAGTTCTAAAAGTGTGAAGCCTTTTTTTAATAACTTTTTCATATACTGAATATTAAATTATTCATTTGCAATAAAGGCAACATTATAGATAAAACAATTAACATTACAAAAACACCCATCGTCAAGATAACTATTGGCTGCAACAAAGTTAAAAGTAAATTTCTACGCGTATCTACTTCCTGATCTAAAAATTCCTTAGTTTTTTCAAACATTTCACTAACTTGACTTCCCATGTCACCCGAACTTAAAAGTTGCTGAAAAACATCAGGAAATATATTCGCTTGTGAGAAAGCATTGCTAATTGATGTCCCTGCTACTACTTTATTTACTACTTGTTCAACTTGAGATCTTAGATACTTATTTTTAAAAGTATTTTGAGCTATCTGTAAGCTATCAATAGTGTTTAATCCTGCTTTTGTCATTAATCTCATTGAAGAACAGAAACGTGCTGTTTGGTCGTATAAAATGATTGCACCTATTAACGGAATAAAAAGAAAATACTTAGAAATAACTAATTGGTAGCTCTTTGGGATTATGTTTGTTATTTGTACCAGATAAATTGTAATTAGAATAAGAAAAACAAAGCCAATTATGAATGGAAAGATATCTGAAAAAGCTAATAGTGTTTGTGTTAATAATGGTAATTCAACGTTTGAACTGACAAACTGCTCAACTACTTGCGGTAAAACAAAACTTAAAAGTGAGTAAATAACGGCAATTGAAACAACAAATAAAACAGCTGGATATATTAAAGCACCGACAACTTGTGATCTAATTTTTGCCTCTTTATCTAAATATATTGATAGGTCATGAAAAACTTCCGATAAAGATGCAGAAGTTTCACCAGCATAAATTGTTGATGTGTAAATTTCATCGAATATTGATGGATATTTTTTCATTGCTGAGCTAAGACTGTTACCTTCTGTAATATCTTCATTGATACTGAGCAGAATCTGAGAAAATTTGTTATTAGATGATTGCTTACTGAGCAATGATAGACATTTCTCAATTGGCGTTCCTGCCCCCAATAGGGCTGACATCTGTTTTGTGAACACCGAAAGATTATTGTTTGAAATCTTTACTCTCGCCCTCCTCTGAAGACTTTCTTCAATTTTAAGTGGGTTTAAGCCTCTGTTTATTAGTATTAGTTTTGCTTCATTCATATCAGAAGCATTAACAATGCCTTTTAAATTTTTTTCATTTGCATCAAACGCAGTGTATTTATAAGTTGCCATTAATCTTCAATAACTCGCATTAACTCTGATAGTGATGTATCTCCATTAGCTACGACTTGAAGGCCATTTTGATATATCTTTTTATTATTTTTATACACGTAATCAGAGATTTCATTTTCAGAAGCAGAGTTGTGTATTAATTCACTTATTTTTTCATCGATTGAAACATATTCACCGATGCTTAAACGACCTTTATATCCAGTATTGTCACATTTGTCACATCCAACCGACTTAAATACTTGTCCTTTAATTTTATATTCATCGAGTAATTTTTTATTGTCATCATCTTGTACTTTACAATGTGGACATAATTTTCTTACAAGTCTTTGAGATAGAACAAATATTAGACTTGAGGATAGTAAATAAGGCTCTATCCCCATATCTCTCAAACGTGTAATTGCATTTACAGCACTGTTTGTATGGACCGTTGATAATACAAGATGTCCAGTTAAACTGGCCTGAATTGCGATTTCTGCTGTTTCTTTATCTCTAATCTCCCCAACCATTACAATATCAGGATCTTGTCTTAAAATAGCTCTCAAACCTTTTGCGAATGTTAGACCGGTCTTTGTATTTACTTGGGTTTGTCCAATACCTTCTAGGGCATATTCAACTGGATCCTCAATAGTTAATATATTTTGTGATCGATCAGAAATTTCTCTAAGGCCTGAATAAAGTGAGGTTGTTTTTCCAGATCCTGTAGGTCCAGTAACTAGAATGATCCCTTCATTTTTACCAAGATTTTTTCTAAAGTTTTCTAGAATCTCATTGGAAAAACCCAATTGATCCAATTGTATATGTGTTTTATCTTTCTCAAGTATTCTTAATACAACTCTTTCACCAAAAGAAGATGGTAATGTTGAAACTCTTAAGTCAATGTCTCTTTTTCCAACTGATATTGAAATTCTCCCGTCTTGAGGTAATCGTCTTTCCGATATATCAAGTTTTGACATTATCTTTATTCTGGAAATGATCATTTGAGTAATATTTTTCTGGTATTGAAGTACTTCTCTTAGCACTCCATCAACTCTGAATCTAATGCTTAACTTATTCTCAAATGGCTCTAAATGAATATCAGAAGCACGAGCTTTTACAGCTTTTGTGATAGTTGCATTGATTAGTTTAATAATTGGTCCTTTATTTTTATCATCTAAAAGATCATCCGAAGGTGAAATAGCATTTGCTATATCTACAAGATCTAAATCTTCGATATTTGAAAAATCAAAATCATCAGACTGGTCTGTATATAATTCTGTAAGTAAGTTTTCAAACTCATCATCTGAATGATTCTTCTTTTCAACTTTATCTAACAGTAAATTTTCAATAGAGGATAGAACAGCAGGCTTTAGCGCTCCACAAGTGTGAATTACAGATTTATTTGCATCATTAATAAGTGTAATTTTATTAGTTTTACAGTAGTTGTAGGTTAAAGGTAAATTCATTTTTAGTTACTTGATTCTTCTTCTTTTAGTAACTGTTTTGCACGAATTAAATTGAACTTTTCTTCCGATAAATCTTTAGTAGTAATGGAATCTCGTAAGATTGTAGGTCTTAAAAAAATCATTAAATTTCTCTGCTCGACAGATTTTGCAGAAGATCTAAATAAAGCTCCAATTATAGGCAAATCACCAAGCAAGGGCACTTTATTTACTGATTCTTGTATATCTTCACTGATAAGACCGCCTAACACCAAAATTTCACCATTATCAGCTAAAACAGTAGTCTCAATTTCTCTTTTATTTGTAATTAAATCTGATGAATTTGGAAGTTGTGATCCAGCAATACTAGACACTTCTTGTCTTATAAAAAGTGCGACTGAATCTGCTTCATTTATTTGTGGTTTAACTTCTAATTTAATACCGATCTCTTCTCGAGCTGTAGTTCTAAATGGAGTAAGATTATTTGTTCCAAGTGATTCACCTGTTGTAACTGGTATCTCTTGCCCTACTAATAATGATGCTTCTTCATTATCCATTACTACTGCTGATGGCGTTGATAGGATATTTGAATTTGAGTCATCTTTTAATACGGATAACAGCATTGCAAAATTATCTTCTCCGTCGATAATATTTCCAACACCAGCTACAAGCCCTCTGGTGCTCAGAAGCGAAGATGCTGCACTGGTATTAGCTCCTAAATTTGAGTCATCATCAGCGCTAATAGCTAGAGAGAGAAGATCTGGACTTGTTGTTGAGGGAAATCGTGATAATGCTATCGGAGTATTATTTGTAGCATCACCAGAGTAAATTGTATCAACACCTAAAGCCTTAGCAGATTCATCAGATATTTCGACAATAATAGCTTCAACAAATACTTGAGGCCTTCTTATGTCTAATTGTTCAACTATAGAAGTTAAAGTTTTAATTGTTTGTGGGTTAGATCTAATGACGATGGAATTTGTTTCTTCATGTGATGTTATTACGGTTTTATAATCGATATTTTGCTCTTGGTTAAAAGAAGCAGAAACATCTTTTAAAATCTTTAATATATCTTCGGCTTGCGAATAATTAAGGTAAATAACCTTTGTGTTCTCATTTAAACTATTATCTAAATCTAATTGGGAAATCACCCTTTTTGCTCTAGTAACAATTTCAAGAGGACCGCTAAAAATTAGCTTATTTGAACCTTGGAATGTGGCTACGGCTAACTTATCAAAACGAGTATTAGGATCTGATTTAAGAGAGTTAATAAGCCTCAATGCTTCGATAGCCGATAGGTTTTTAAGTTTAAAATCAGAAATACTCGTATCTAATTCAGAGTCTAAGTTTCTTATGATATCTCTAACTCTTTTAATATTATCAGCATCGTCAGCTATAAGAACTTCTCTATCGTTCTGTAGAGCGACAATATACGATCTTACCCCAACAATCGGCTTAACAGCATTTACTATATCTTTGGCACTGGAAAATCTTAATTTAATGACTTCTGAACCAATTGAACCAGCAAGTGGTCCATCTTCTGAGAAATTTTTAACCCCTTCTTGTGAAGGAATAACTCTATAGATATTACCGTCTTTTAATACATTGTAACCCTGTACTTCCATTGTCGAAATAAACACTTCCCAAATAGATTCCGAATCAAGAGGTGCATCAGAATATATTGAAATAACACCCTTTACTCTTGGATCTAAAATAATCGTTTTATCTGTCAAGAGTGCAATATCTTGTGCAAATGTTTTTATATCAGCATCTTTATAGAAAATATTTTGGTCCTGTGCCACTAACGACAGAGACAATAATGCTGTGAAAATAAATTTTTTCATACTTTCTATTCCTTAATGAGATCTATTCTGTCTTGGTTGAAAGATTTCTCTGCACCTATGATATCAAGAAAACTATAGTCTTTACCATCAAAAAAGTAAGCTCGTGAACCTTCGACATGAGAAAAACTTATTTGATTTGTAATATTTTCACCTTGTTCAACAAGTTTATACTTATCTTTATCCAGAATAATGATAGTACTTTGTGGATTATTTCCTCTAATTCCAACAAGCTCAAAACCTAAAGTTAATTTCTTTGCTGTTTCAACAGATCCAATATTTTGTACTGTTTGTGTAGATTCTCTTGTGGTTTTAATGGGTTTTGGCAATTGTTGATTAATATTCACTGTAGTGAAGGATAAAAAACCAAGATTGTAATAAAAAATTAATACAACCAGTAAAAGTAATGAAAATATTGAAAACCTTATTAAATCTTGTTTATTCATAATCTAGATTTTACTACTTGTCCTGAAATGAGACAAAGAATTCTGAGCCAACATTAATTTGAGATTCAACCTTAACATTAGCACCTATTCTTGAAGAAAGTTGCTTTACAAGTGCTAGTCCAAGCCCTGTCCCTTTTGTATGTGCTCTTGCTTTTGAAGACCTGTAAAATCTCTCAAATACCCTTTTTATACTATTTTTTTCTATCCCATAACCATTATCTTTAATAGAAATTACTATAGATTTTTTTTCTTTAGCTGCATTAAAGATAATCTTAGAGCCTTTTGGTGAGTATTTAATCGCATTATTTAATAAATTTGAGAATATCGATCTAAATGATTCTTTATCTGTTCTTAAAATTAATTCTTCATTTATGTTATTTTCAACTACTAATTTATTTTCGACGAGTAGCGCTTCAATAGTGCTTAAAATTTTATTAATTTCTTTATGTGGAATTATTTTTTCTTTTTTAATTACCAATCCACCAAATTCTATCTTTTCAAGTTCTAGAAGATCATCGATCATTTCACTTAATCTTTCTGAATTATCTAAGATAGATTTTGTAAATTTCGAAGTAACTTTAGGATCTTTGATACTTCCTGAATGCAATGTTTCAGAACCTGCTCTAATAACAGATACAGGAGTTTTAATTTCATGAGAGATATCTGATATTAAATTTTTCCTTAAATCTTCTAGTTTTCTTAAAGACGATATATCACTGATAACTACAATATACTCATTCGTTGAATCCATCTTTGAACCAGAAATAAGAAAATGTTTTTCTTCGTTGTTTACGTTTATTGAAAGTTCAACCTCTTCTGAAGAGATTTTTTTTAATTTTTTGAGAAGTTTATTTATCGGTTGTAGTTTTTTTACCTCAATTTTCTCTTTCAAAAAAAATTGATGTTTGCCGAACATTTCTAGAGCAATATCGTTAGAAAATCGAACTTTATGATTTTTATTAAAAATAACAACACCTTGGTTCATACTGTCTAGTACTGTTCCAAACTCTGTCCTTTGTTCAATTGCTTGTTCTACTTCAACATTCAATCTCTGAGCAATTTGTTTTACAGCATCGGATAAAGTACTTAACTGTTCATCTCCACTCTTTAAATTAGATATGTTCTGCCCCTTTATGGCTTTTCTCGTACTTTTTAAGAGTGAATCTAAATCTCTTCTTAAGTTATATTCAACGTTCAAACTAAGAAAACTAGATGAGGCAATAATTAATAAGAATAGGACTAAAAAAGGGTAAATGAAGAAATTAAAAAAAGATTCCCAAATATCAAAAGGTAAAGCTACTCTTACTAAACCTTGATTAATATCATTTGGATCTCTCTTAATTGCTACATATATTAAATCTAAACCTGTAGATTCACTTCTTCTACTTGTTGAACCATAAACATTATTCAACGCATCTTGAATTTCTAGTCTTGTTTCTGGAGAATGTTTTTCTAAAAGATATAATTCTTGTCCATCGACTAAGGAATCGCCTATTACATCCCAATTCTTATCAATGACTGTTACTCTCAATTCATTAAATTTCGTATCTTGTACTGCTAGATTATCTGTGTATTGATCAAAATTAATATTCTCATCATATTCAGGCAATAATTTATTAATAGATTGAGCTTGTATATAAAGTGCTTCAACTAACTGTATTCTTGAATTGTTGTAAATAAATGAAGAGAAAATTGTTACTACAATAAAAACAATAAATGTTAGAAATAATATTGATAATATGAAGACTCGAGATAGCTTAAGTGAAGTCAAAAAATTAAACATTAAGACTAATTATTGAACCTGTAACCAACACCTCTTATTGTCTGTATTAGTTCCCCAGGTTTTCCGAGCTTTTCTCTTAATCTTTTAATATGAGTATCTACTGTTCTTGTAGTGACTTCTGAACTATAACCCCAAACATCTCCAAGTAATTGATCTCTAGTTTGAACTCTGCCCTTTCTTTTAAGTAAATGTTTCAATAATTTAAATTCTAGGGCCGTTAACAGAATATTTTTGCCTTCAACAGAAACATCATGAGCATCAAGATTCATAGCTATAGGGCCAAATTCTAGCAAGTTTTGATCTATATCATCTGACCTCTTTTTAAGAAGCACTTTAACCCTTAAAATAAGTTCTCTTACACTGAAGGGTTTAGTTACATAGTCATCTGCACCTAATTCAAATCCAACAATTCTATCAATCTCTTCACTTTTTGCTGTTAACATGACTACTGCGACATTTTCATTATCTTCATTCATTCTTAGATTTCGACAAACATCTAAACCTGATATGCCAGGTAACATTAAATCAAGAATAACTAAATTAGGTTTATCATTTTTGATAGTTTCTAAAAAAGATTCTCCATTTGGGAATGACTTTACTTTGAAACCTTCATTTTCAAAATTATATTGAAGTGTATCTCTGAGATCAGGCTCATCTTCAACTATGAATACTTTTTTAGTCATTTTTGTAATTTACTTTATCTTTTTCAGTTATGAAAGTAGGTTTTTCACACTTACTCTATCAATTTTTTCAGACGCTATTCTTGGTAATGCTTCTGATGTGAATAGAATTACTTCCGGGATTTTATAATTTGCTAATTTATCTTTTAGAAAGATTTTTAAATCTTCTTTATCTATCGGTTTTTTTGCATAAATGTACGCACCTACTATTTCACCAAATTTCTCATCTTCTATTCCAGAAACACAAGACTCAATAATTTCTGGATGTTTATCGAGAGCATTTTCAACTTCTAAACAAGATATATTTTCTCCACCCCGAATAATAAGTGCCTTTTTTCTATCTAAGATAAAAAGATATCCATCATCATCAAGGTATCCAAGATCACCAGTTTTGAGCCAACCATCGACAATTGTTTTATTTGTTTCCTCTTCGTTTTTTAAATAACCAATAGTATTTGATGGCGATTTGAATACAATTTCTCCAACAGAGTTTGTATCTAAGAAATTTTCATCATCATCCATTATTGCAATTTCAGTAATATTTGGAACTATTAAGCCTGCACTGTTTGGTCTTTTTAAATAATCATGTCCTCTTAAAATCGTCCCTAAGGCTGAAGTCTCTGTCATACCCCAAGCAAACGTCATAGGAATGTTAAATTTTTCATGTAAATTAAAAACTTGATCTTCCGGCCGTGCTGCTCCACCAGCGCCTATATCGATTAACGATGATAAATCATAATCATCAACAGCGGGATGGTTCATTAAGTCCCAACTTTGAGTTGGAACACCACTTAAATTTGTTACTTTATGTTGTTGAATTAAATCTAAAGCATAGGTTGCATCCCATTTGTGCATAATTATGATTTTTCTTTTGGCCAGCATTGAAAGCAAAAATTGTGTAATTAAACCTGTTACGTGAAATAAAGGTACATTTATCAGTACTGATGCATTTTCAACTATTAATAGTTGTTCATCGTGAACTATTTTTCTTAACTCTCCCAGTGTGTAGAAACTAAATAAGGCATTAATTATTGCCAGGTGAGTTAGCATTACACCCTTAGGCAATCCTGTGGAACCAGACGTATAAAGAAGCACGGTAAGATCCTCATCTGTTGCGTTATCTTCTGGCCAATCTAAGTTCTCAGTATTTGATATGTCTTCATAACTTACACATCCATCAATCGGTTCGGTTACAACTTTTTTAATTTCATGATTCTTTATTAGCTCATATCTTTTTGGGTCAACAAAAATTAACTTAACTTCACTATGTTCAATACCATAATCAAGTTCTTCTGTTTTCCACCATGAATTAAAAGGGACCGCAGTGGCTCCGTATCCAGCTAGTGCGAGATAAATAACAGCCCATTCAGTACAATTTTGCATGCAAATTCCGACTCTATCGTTTGGTTTAATCCCTTCATCTTGTAAGAACTTACATATACTTTTTGCTTTAGCTAAGCTTTCAAGAAATGTTAATTCATTAGCATCTTCACTAATGAAAGGAAAATCACCTTGCAAAAGTTCTATTGCTCCAAAAAGATCTCTCATTGTTTTAGGTGCATTTTGAAATACTTTGAAATTAACACCATTAATCTCACGATCTGTTAATTCTAACAATGGGTTTAATTTTCTAAGCTCGGCAAATGCTTCTGATAGATTTTGTTTTGTAGAAATTTTTGGTTCAGACATATAATAAAAACAATATGTTTAATAAAGATTAAATTATGTCAGAAGAAAATTTTTTTGTGAACAAGTTCTTATACTTTCAAGAGAAAAATCAAAACGATTATTTTTATAACTCCTTGATATATATCTTTGAACATAATCAACAAGGAGCTTTAGGTATTGTTATGAATAAGGTAATACCAATTAGCGAAAATATAATTTTTAAGTCATTAAAAATTAATGCTGACATTGAAAGAAAAAATCTATTGAATGGTGGTCCTGTAGATATGAATAAATTATTTGTAATTCACAATCAACCACAACATAAAGAATCTCTTGTTGTACATAATGGTCTATGTTTAACATCAAGTATTGAGGTTATTGAATCAATTGGGAATGGTACATTCGATGGCTCATATAGATTAGCACTAGGCTACTGTGGTTGGGATGCCGGCCAACTCGATTATGAAGCTTCAAAAAATAGTTGGTTAATTCTAGATACTCAGAATGAAATTGTGTTTAATGAAGAGCCTGAGGAGTTAGTCAGATCAATTTCAAAAGAAGTTGGTTATGATATTGATAAAATTCAAAACAGTGAGATCATAACAAAACATTAATGAAAATATTTATATCTATAGCTTCTTATCAAGATTTGTTATTACCCATAACTATCAATAGCGCTTATACAAATGCAAAATTTAAAGAGAATTTAAGATTTGGAATAATTGATCAATGTAAAGTTAAATTAGATTTCTCTAAAGCAAAGCTGAAAGATCAGATTTCATATATACACATAGATCCAAAAGATGCACGTGGTCCATGTTGGGCCAGAGCTAACGCTCAAACATTAATGCAAGATGAAGAATATTTTTTACAAGTAGACTCACATACTGTGTTTGAAAAGAATTGGGATGAATATCTAATTCAATATTTACAGACAATTAAAAAACATGTTGATAAACCGGTGATATCAGCATATCCAAGGGGCTTTGAAATAATAGACTTTGAAAAAAAGGTTTTCAGAAAATTACAAGAAGATGATCATTCCACTCATGTAATGATTGTAGATAGCGAAAAAACTTTTAAAGATGGATATTTTTCTATGCAAAAGGGGCTGCCTTCTCAATCAAAAGAAATATATAGAGGTTTTTTAATCTCGGCAGGTTTTATGTTTGCAGAAAGCAGATTGATAGAAGATGTCCCTTATGATCCTCATCTTTATTTTGAAGGTGAAGAAACTACTTTATCCCTTCGGTTATTTACCAATGGTTATGACGTGTTTCACATACCAAAGATACCACTATTTCACTGTTATGTAGACTATTCGAACTTAGCTAAAAGACCAATGCATTGGAATGAAGATGAAGATAAAAACAGAACAGTTAAATGGACTGAACTTCAAGCAAAAAGTAAAAAAAGAATCGATCGAATTGTGCAAGGCAATCTTACTAATGTATATGGATTAGGAAGTGTTAGGTCTTTAGCTGATTATAAAGATTTTACAGGGATAGATATTAAGAACAAAAAAATAGTTGATGAAGAAAGAGCTTTTACATTTAAAAAACTCTACGAACACAATTGGAAAGAATCACCAAAGAAAAATTTTTTATGGTAAAACCATTCTTTATAACAGCACTTTTACTACTCATCGGATTACCTGTTCTGAGCAATGATCAAATAATTAGAGGAAAGACTGTTACAGCAGATCAGTCAATGATCGTTACGAGACATTATTTAGCCTCTGAAATTGGTAATCAAATCTTATTAGATGGTGGAAATGCTATCGATGCATCTGTAGCAGTTTCTTTTGCTTTAAGCGTTGTTTTACCTCAAGCAAGTCCTATTGGCGGTGGAGGTTTTATGATTATTCATGATAAAAATACCAACACTGACTATGCTCTAGATTACAGAGAAATGGCTCCGAATAAGGCAACTGAGGATATGTTTGTCGTAGATGGAAAAGTTGATCGAAACTTAGCTCTAGAGTCTTATAAAAGTTCTGGAGTACCAGGTACTGTATATGGTTTATATATAGCTCATCAAAGATTTGGCTTATTGCCTTGGAAAAAACTAATTGAACCGGCAATTATTCTTGCTAGAGAGGGTTTTCCTATCACCGACACATTGGCTAAATCATTAGAAACTTATAAAGAAAAATTAGCTAAAACAAGCGATGGAAGAAAAATATTTTTTAATGATGGTTCAATACTAAAAAGTGGAGAACTATTAGTTCAATCAGATCTTGCTAATACTTTAAAACTTATTGCTCAGAAAGGACCTGCAGGGTTTTATAAAGGCTTAACAGCTCAAAAAATACAATTAGATATGCGTAAAAATGGTGGTTTAATTTCATCTGCTGATTTACGTAACTATAAAGCTAAATTTCGTACACCTATTAGATTTAATTATAAGGATTTGTCTATTGTCACTATGCCACTGCCCTCCTCTGGAGGCTTAATACTGGCATTAATGCTGAATATGATTGAACAATTGGAATTAGATCAAACAAATCCACATAGTGCTGAAAATATTCAAAAAATTAGTGAGATTATGCAAATTGCTTATTCTTTGAGGTCAGTCTATATGGCTGATTCAGATTTTTATGATGTGCCTGAAGAAGAGTTTCTGAGTAAAGATAAGGCAAAAGATTTATTGGAGAATATAAATTTAAAAAGAATGAGTACTGCAGAAGAGTATGATCCGGTGAAATTTAAATTTAAAGAAAATACCACGCATTACTCGATAGCAGATAGTTTTGGAAACATCGTCAGTACAACTACTACCTTGAATACAGCATTTGGTTCAGGAGTTGTAATTAAAGATACAGGGTTACTAATGAATAACGAGATGGATGATTTTTCTGCATCTCCCAACCAACCAAATTATTTTGGTCTACTAGGGACTTATGCAAACCGTATTGAACCCCAAAAAAGGCCATTAAGTTCGATGACTCCAACCATTGTATTTAAAAATGAACAACCCTATTTAGTTACTGGCGCACAAGGCGGTTCTAGAATAATTACAGCTGTACTTCAAGTAATATTAAACTATTATGAATTTGGTCTGAGCCCAGAAGAATCCGTTTATAAATCAAGATACCATCATCAATGGTTACCAGAACACTTGATGTACGAGAGTTTTGATGAAGAAGTGATTAGAAACTTGGAAGCTAGGGGTTTTATTCTTTATCAAAGACCAGCAACATATGACTTTAGTAACGGTATAACGTCATCTATAATGTTTGAGGATGAAAAGTTAATTGGTGTAAGTGATTTTAGATCAGATGATTTTTTAAGTATTGGAATTAATGAAAATGAGTGAAATAACAGAACATCTTATAAATATATCAATTGATATAGGCCCAATAATATTATTCACTCTTATAGCTGTAATATTTAGCCGCACATTAATATTTAAATCTCTTCTAGCTTTTGCAAGTACCAGCGATACAAAACATGATGATGCGTTTGTAACTAGTTTAAGAAAGCCATTAACTCTAATTCCTCTAGGTATCGGAGTGTATGCATTAGTTGGCGCATTACCTCTATCCGATACTTATGCAGAATATGCCACATTAATCGTTCAAACCTATTTCTATTTAGCAGTATTTTGGTCAATTGCTGATAGTGTTGATCCTTTAAGAGATTTTGTTGGAGAAAAATATGACTTTTTATCTCCTACACTGAGGGCATGGATTTTTAGAGCAATAAAATTTGTTGCTTACTTAATAGGTGTTGTAAGTGTTTTAGAATTATGGGGCATTGACGCTGCATCTATTATCGCTGGCCTAGGGTTATTCTCGGTAGCATTAGCTTTGGGTGCTCAGAATTTCTTCAAAAATTTAATTGGTGGCTTACTCATTATTGGTGAAAAAAGATTCAAGCAAGGCGATTGGATTAATGTCGAGGGCGTTGCTGAAGGATCAGTGGAAAAAATAGACTTTAGATCGACATTAATTAGAAGGTTTGATCAAGCACCAGTATTTGTACCCAATTCAGTTTTAAGTGATTCAGAAATAATCAATTTCTCTGAAATGCCATTTAGAAGAATTATGTTTAATGTTGGTCTTATCTATCAAACTACACCAGAAACGATATTAGCAATTAGAAAGGATATTGAATCTTACGTAGCTGCTAATGATGATTTAGCTAATGCTGACGAGGCAACAACAACAATCAGAGTTACTCAATTCAATGACTCAAGTATAGATATGCTTGTTTATTGCTTTACAAGATCGACAAAGTGGCATGATTTTTGTATTGCAAGAGAAAATCTAATACTTGAAATCATGAAAATTGTTAAGAAGAATGGTTCAGATTTTGCTTATCCAACAAGCACAATACATTTAGAAAAAGAATAATTGGAGCGACTGACGAGATTCGAACTCGTACCAAAAGCTTGGAAGGCTTTTGTGCTAGCCATTAACACCACAGTCGCAAGGCTAATTATTATAGAACTAAACCTTAATTATATAAATAAGTAGAAGGATTTTTGCATACAGCACTTGAACTTAATGCTCTAGCGAATATGCCAGAATTATTAGATTTAATCCATTTAGCAAGAAATTGTTCTCTATATTCTTCTGATTCCCAGATGTTAATCCAATAAAAATTATTATTTTCTAAGGCTGATATACCTGTCCAAACTCGAACATTATTATCTTTTATAAAATTTAAGTAAGGCGTTAAAGAGTCTAGAAGTACATCCTGTTCTACTTTTGAACTACAACTAGATATTTCCATATAGTTTTCACCTAATAGTAAATCTTCTTTTAATGGGGTTAACTCACTAATTTCAGCATAAATTTGAATACAATTATCTTTCTGTTGGTCTTGATTGACTAATTCTGAAAATTTATAAAAATTCATCAGGTCTTTAGATTTTTTATAACTAGAATCAAAATCTTCAGAAGGCATATTGCAATTATATAAATTCATATTAAATATATTTTTTTGAAAGAAATATGAATCAGTGATTAATTCTGTTCTTTGGGTTTCTGTAGTATCAGAGCAGCTTAATAGTAAAAAAACTGATAAAAGTTTTAAAAAAAATCTTGCCATGGTTTAATTATGACATCGTACATAAACAATAAGAAATTGAAAAGATTAGCTCTAATACTAGGAAATCAACTATTTCCAAAAGATGAACAAACTATAGATTTAGAAACTACTATTTTCATGTGTGAAGATCAGGGTTTATGTACATATGAAAAACATCATAAATCTAAAATAGCTTTATTTTTCATGGCTATGAGATCCTATCGTGATGAATTGATAGCATCTGGGTATACAGTAAAATACCTGGATTGTAATGAAGACTTTGCAACAAACTACGTTTCTAAACTAGAGGAATTCATTAAAAAGAATAATTTTAATGAAATTATCTTTTATGAAATTGAAGATAAGAGCTTCGAAAAAGAGATATTAGGACTTATTAAAAGACTAAATCTTAAATACACAGAATTAAAATCATTAATGTTTATGGATGATAGGCAATCATTCAAAGATTTTTGCGAAGGCAAAGATTTTCTTTTACAAGGAAATTACTACAAAAAGAATCGAAAACGGTTTGAATATTTAATAGAAAACGATAAACCTCTTGGAGGTAAATGGTCATTTGATGAGATGAATAGGTTAAAAGTCCCAAAAGATTATTTGATTCCACAATTACCAAAGATTCCTGAGCATCAAGAGAAAAATGAAATTTATAAATTTATTGAAAATAATTTTCAATCTCATCCTGGTAAATTAAATGTATATACTCCATACACTACGTCTCAAGCTCTTGATTGGTTAGATATATTTTTTAAAGAACGTTTTAATGACTTTGGACCCTATGAAGATGCAATTGTTGAAAATCAGCATTTTCTCTTACATTCTGTTTTGAGTAGTTCTTTAAATATTGGCTTATTAACACCCGATCTTGTATTGAAAAAAGCTAATGAATTTGCTGAAAAAAATAACATTCCAATAAACAGTTTAGAAGGTTTTATTAGACAGATTCTTGGCTGGAGAGAGTTTATTAGGGGTGTTTATCAAAATTATTCTAACAAAATGGAAAGCACTAATTTCTGGGGGCATAAAAGAAAAATGTTGGAAAGCTGGTATGAAGGTACTACAGGTATCCCTCCGTTAGATGATGCAATTAAAGGTGCTAGTGAATACGGGTATACCCATCACATTAATCGTTTAATGATACTTTCAAACGTTATGAATATGAGCGGTATTGATCCAGATGAAATTTATAAATGGTTTATGGAAATGTTTATTGATTCATCAGAATGGGTAATGGTACCAAATGTCTATGGAATGGGCACTTTTGCAGATGGTGGTACTTTTGCAACGAAGCCTTATATCTGTGGATCAAGTTATATGTTAAGAATGTCAAATTTTAAAAAAGGTGATTGGTGTGACATTGTAGATGGCCTATATTGGAATTTTATTGAGAGAAATAGAGAATTTTTTATTTCTAATCCAAGATTAGGTTTAATGGTAAGATCATTAGATAAAATGAAGCCTGATAGAAAAAATTTAATATATACAGCTGCAAATCAATTTATTGAAAAAAATACCTATGTCTAGGCCTGAAGATAAAGCAATGCAAATAACCTATTCAGCAGGAATGCTAATAGCGATACTTCTCAGTATATTGGGTTTTTTATTTCTTGTATTTTTAGTCTTTAGCTAATTTTAGATAATTAGAAAAGTCTTTATCGTCTACATTTCCTCCAGAAATTGTGATCAATATATTTTTTCCTTCACAAGACAATTTACCAGATAAAACTGCTGCTAAACTTACACATCCACTAGGCTCTGCTTTTACGTTAAATTCTTTATATAAATATTTCATAGCAGTACAAACTTCTTCATCTGTTACCGTTAATCCTGCTGTACAATTTTGAAGATTTATAGGAAAAGTAATTTCCCCAGGAATTTCAACTTCCAAAGCATCACATATAGTCGGTTCATGGTTTTTTAGTCTTGTTCTAGTTTTATTTTTTAAAGAAATTTCAGTGTCATTGCATGTTTTTGGTTCAACAGGGTAAATATCAACATCTGGAAAATAATGTTTAAAGGCTATACTAGTGCCTGCTACCAGACCTCCTCCAGATGTACATGAAAGAACTATATTTGGTACTAAATTATTTTGCATAAAATATTCACACGCTTCCAATCCAAAACTACCCTGCCCTGCAATAATATCCTCATTATCAAAAGGTTTGACTAAAGGATACTTATTGTCTTCTGCTATTTGCATAGCTATTTTTTCTCTACTTTCTATATGTCTTTTATAAAGCACAACCTCTGCTCCATTGGCTTTAGTTTTTTCAATCTTATTTTGGGGCGCATCCTCAGGCATAACTATTATTGAATGCATATCAAATATTTGAGCTGCTTTTGAGACACCTTGAGCATGATTTCCAGAAGAAAAAGCAACAACTCCTTTCACATTTTTATCTTTGAGATTGCTTAATGCTGATAATGCACCTCTAATTTTGAATGATCCAGTGACTTGATCAACTTCATTTTTAAGAAAGAAAGAAGCATTGAATTGTTTATTAAGATCATCAGAAACAAGTATTGGTGTGTTGACAATATAGTTTTTAATTCTTAAATAACTATCTTGTATTTTAGATATATTTACCATTAGACATATTTTCATATAATAAACCCATGAATTCAAAGCAAGCTTTACAAACGTTTGGTAGATCTGGAAATCCTATGTTTTCTGATAAAACATTTTCAGAGACCGTTATCGATGCAAACATTCAAAGAATGACACTACAAGGAACTGTTAATAAAGTTGGCTTAAGTCTGTTATTAGTTCTTATGTCAGCTTCTTACACTTGGTCGGAATATTTTTCTAATGGACCAAGTGCAGTTGGACCTTATATGTTAGGAGGCTCTATAGTAGGCTTAATCTTCGCTCTTATAACAATCTTTAAAAGAACTTGGGCTCCGATTACAGCGCCCCTTTATGCAATAGCAAAAGGCTTTGCTCTAGGTGGTATTTCAGCAATGTATGAATCGCAGTTTGGTGGCATTACTATGCAGGCTGTAACACTAACATTTGCTACTATGTTTGGACTGCTGTTTGCCTATAAGACAGGCATTATAAAACCCGATAAAAATTTTATGCTCATGGTATTTGCTGGTACATTTGCGATATTTGCTCTTTACTTAGTGAATTTTATTATGATGTTCTTCGGTGCCTCAATTGGCTTTATTCACGATAACGGACTTTTTGGTATTGGATTTTCTTTACTAGTTGTATCCATAGCTGCATTAAATCTTGTCCTTGATTTTGACTATATTGAACAAGGTGCTGAACAGGGAGCACCAAAATACTTAGAATGGTATGGAGCTTTTTCTCTAATGGTTACCCTAATTTGGTTGTACTTAGAGATAATTAGATTGCTAGCTAAACTGAGAAGTAGATAATGGATGCTGTTCTTCTAGTAATACTGATCTGCCTATTGGGTGGAAGTTATTTACTCTTCAATGTCAGAGCAAATAAAAAACAAACCAATAGGAAAGATCGTATTAAATGGAGACATAAATAAAAAGTCTAATTATCAATTCTTAAAATCAGATATTCTTGCACATTTCTCGTAAGAGCAACTCATTTTTTCCCATCTATGTGTGTATTCAACATCATCCCAAACAAATGTAGTGATATATGATTTTTTATCCCCCATAAAATTTGGCTTATGCGAAAACTTTGCTCCGATGTATTGATCTAATGAATGATTTAAGATCTCAACATTAACCATACCAGAATCAACTTCATAGCTTGAGTAATTGAAATATTTATTTCCATCAGCAGCAGTCCAATTGACTGACATATAACCTTCAGAGGCTACCATTAAACCATCAACAATTTCTTGAGCTTCACCATTGATAAAAGCTTCAATTGCTCTCCATGAACCATCCATATCTCCTTCTTTTACAGAATGTGAATATGAATTAAGTGCTATAAGCAAAATGAGTGTAAATAATTTTCTTAACATAATTAACTCCTAAATTAGATTTAAACATATTTTTTTAAATGGAGCGACCATCGAGAATCGAACTCGAATCTAAGCCTTGGCAAGGCCTCGTAATAGCCGTTATACTATGGTCGCAAACGGACTTGATAATATACTACCTTTTAGTTTTCTTGTCTAAGAATATCAGCCACATCAGTGTTAAAATTAATTGTGAGAATTATCTTCATTACTCTATTTGCCAGTTTTAGCTATGCTGAAAATTTTTACAAACTAGGTATAGGATCATGCGTTGATTATGATTACCCTATTCCGGCATGGGATTCATTAAAACAAGAATCTCTAGATTCATTTTTTTTCCTGGGCGATAACATATATGGTGATGTACCTAGTGGAAAATTAGATAGTGTAAAAATATCTTATAAAAATATGAATGTGAGAATGCCTAAATGGTTACAAGAGACGGAGAAATTTGTAATTTGGGATGATCATGATTATGGCTTAAATGATGCTGGTGAAAATTATCTTTATAAAGCTGAATCTCAAAAGATCTACAATAATGCATGGAAAATTAACCAAAACGATCCTAGAAGATCTCGCGAAGGTATATATTTTAGTGAATTAAAGATAATAAATGATAAAAAGGTACTTTTTATTGGATTGGATACAAGGTACTTTCGAAGCAATCTTATAAAAATTGGTGATACCTATAAGCCACAAAGAAATCCCAACACAACTGTCCTTGGCCCTATTCAGTGGGACTGGTTAAAAAAGCAAGTAAATAAGGAACATGATATTTTAATACTTGCATCTTCAATACAAGTTTTGGCCACAGATCACAGATTTGAAAAATGGGCTAATTTTCCGCATGAAAGAAATTCTTTATTGGACTTACTTTACAATCTTGATTCAGATATTTTGATAATTAGTGGAGATAGACATAGAGCAGGTTTTTATAAGAAAGATAACATCTATGAATTTACATCTTCTTCGCTAAACAAAGGAATATTCCCATATTATGAAACAGACAATCTCCTAATTGGAGATACTTATACCCAAAATAACTATGGAATTGTTGAATTTCATGGAGATTCACTACAACTTTTTATAAAAGATGAAGATATGAATATACTTGAATCGCTTGAAATACCCCTTAAATAGTTAGTGATTGAGCGGTGTTGCCGTTATAATAAAGACCTTATGAGCAAACCAACTAGAGACCAAGCAGAGAAAGCAGTTAAAACCCTCATTGAATGGGCTGGAGACAATCCTGACAGAGAAGGATTAGTTGAAACACCTAAAAGGGTTGTGAAAGCTTATGAACAGTTTTTTGAAGGGTATGATCAGGATCCTGAGGAAATTTTAACTAAAACTTTTGAGGAGGTTGAAGGGTACGATGAGATGGTTATAGTTAAAGATATTAGACTTGAATCTCATTGCGAACATCATATTGTCCCCATTTTAGGCAAAGCACACATTGGCTACATACCAAACAATAGAGTTGTTGGTATAAGCAAACTTGCAAGAATCGTTGACGTTTTTGGTAAAAGATTGCAAACACAAGAAACTATGACATCTCAAATTGCCAATGTAATACAAAAAGTATTAGATCCAAAAGGTGTTGCTGTGGTCATTGATGCAAGCCATCAATGTATGACAACCAGAGGTGTACACAAACCTGAATCATCGACCGTTACAAGCGCCATGAAAGGTGTCTTTAAAGAAAATGCTGTCACAAGAAATGAATTCTTATCATTTGTGACTTTACCAAAGAAGTAATTGTTCTCTCATAAGCTAATTTTGGCTTCATCTTCTGATATAAGGAAGAACATAATGAATCAATATGACGCAGCATTTAAAGCTGTTGATCATATGTTCGATGAAACTGAAGCTAAACAAGAATTAAAACTTCCACCGAAAGAATTAAGTCTATATTTAGCCCGTCAAAAATCATTAAGTCTCAATAAAAAATTTAAGGATCATGTAATATTAGGTTGCGATCAAATATGTAATTTAAACGGGAAAATCTTCAGTAAACCACTCACCGTAGAGCAAGCTAAATTAAATTTGTCTGAACTGTCAGGGAAAACACATCAACTCATTGGTTCTTATTCCTTTACAAAGAATAATGAAATTTTATTTGAAGATACTTTAATAACAAATATGACTATGAAAAATTTATCAAAAAGTGAAATCAACGATTACGTAGCTACTGATCTACCCTTAACATCTTGTGGTTCATATATGTTCGAAAAAAACGGTTATAATTTATTTTCTGAAGTGGAAGGAAGTCTTGAAGCTATAAATGGACTACCTTTTGGTTATTTACTTAATAAACTAAATAAATATGTATAGAGTAACTAAAACGTATGGTCCTGAGAGAGGTTTTTCTTGTGCTTTTCGTCAGTGGTCAGCTACATCTAATTGTAAGTATTTACATGGTTACAGTCTCGGTTTTAAGATCGTTCTAGAATCAGCATCACTCAATATCAATAATTGGGTTTATGACTTTGGTAAATTTACTTTTCTAGAGGAGTGGTTGAAAGATAATTTTGATCATACATTATTAGTTGCGAAAGATGATCCTGAAATAGATTTAATAAAATTAATGCATTTAAAGACTGCAAAAATTGTAGAGTTAGATAAAATTAGCTGTGAATATTTTGCAGAACTGACTTTTAATTTTATTGAGAAAAGTCTAAGTGATTTAGATATTAAAGTTGTGTCAGTAGAAGTTTCAGAACACGATAGTAACTCTGCAGGTTTTTATAGGAATTAAATGCTCTCAATATATAACAGTCTCTCTAAACAGAAAGAGGAATTTATTCCGCTTAACCCAGATCATGTTAAATTCTATTCTTGTGGTCCTACTGTGTACAACAAAATCCATATTGGTAATGCTAGAGCCTTTATATCAGCAGACTTATTATCAAAAGTCTTAAAAGGCATATATCCAAAAGTTACATATGTTTCAAATATTACTGATATAGACGACAAAATAATAAAAGCTGCAAAAGAAGAAAATCTGACAATCAAAGAACTTACTAAAAAATATTTTGATTTATATATGCAAGATATAGGATTGATAGGCATTAATCCGCCTGATATTCAGCCCTTTGCAACAAATTTTATTACAGAAATGATCGAATATATTGAAAGATTAATTTCACTTGAAAAAGCATATGAAATTGATGGAAATGTTTTATTCCGAGTAAAAGCATTCAAAAATTATGGTTGCTTATCTGGTAGAAAAATTGATGAGCAAGAACATGGAAAAAGAGTAGAAATTGAATCTTACAAAGAAAATGAGAATGATTTTACACTATGGAAGCCCTCGCTAAAGGATGAGCCAGGATGGGATTCACCTTGGGGCTATGGAAGACCAGGATGGCATCTTGAATGCTCTGTTATGTCGGAAATAACATTAGATATACCATTTGATATACATGGAGGGGGCAATGATCTTAAATTCCCACATCATGAAAATGAAATTGCACAATCATGTGCTTGTAATGGTTTAGATGATGCAAGGGATTTTGCTAAATATTGGGTTCATAATGGATTCTTAAATCTAGAAAGCGAAAAGATGTCTAAATCCTTAGGAAACGTTATATACATAGAAGACTTAATCAAAGAATATAAGGGAAACCATATTCGACTAGCTCTTCTCTCAACTCAATATAGACAACCTATTCCATGGAGCAAAACACTACTTAATCAAGCAAAAAGCATATCTAATAAAATTTCAGATTTTATAGACAAGAATGAATATGTTGAGCCAAAATTTATTGCATCTACTAATATTGCAGCAGCACTATTTGATGATCTCAATACACCAAAAGCTATAAGAATAATGCAAGATTTTGTTCAAGATTCTAAATTTATAGAAGATGAAGTTGCTACATTTAAATATATCTTTGAGGGGTCATCACAAGACACAACAATCGATAAAAATACTGTTCTAGAGATAGAAAAATTAATCAATGAAAGAAATCAAGCTAGAGTTGATGGAGATTATGTATTAGCAGATAAAATCAGAGATAAATTGAGTAAAATGAATGTTTCAATAAAAGATGTAGACGGAAAAACTGAATGGAAAATATAAAAGTAACATTGCCTGATGGATCTTCTAAACAATTACCAAAAGGTAGCACTGGTGCAGATTTAGCGTTAGCCATCGGACCCGGATTAGCAAAAGATGCTGTTGCAATTGAGATAAATAATGAACAAAAAGACCTATCAGACCTATTGGAGGATAATGATAGTGTTTCCATAATCACAATTAAATCCGATGATGGGCTAGAAATTATGCGTCACACAATAGCTGCGCAAGTGCTTGCCAGTGCAATAAAAAATCTTTATCCAGAGGCAAAACTTGCTATTGGACCTACTATAGAACAAGGATTTTATTACGATTTTCTACCTACTAAACCTGTATCTATCGATGATTTACCAAAAATTGAAAAAGAGATGAAGAAAATTCTATCAACCAAATCTCCAATCAAAAAAACTTATCATTCAAAAAGTGATGCAATTTCATTATTTGATAATCAAGATGAGACTTTTAAAGCTGAAATTATTTCAGATTCTGATCAAGCAGAAAACTTTCAAATTTACACACAAGAAAAGTCAGGGTTTATAGATTTATGTAAAGGACCACATCTGCCAAATTTCAATTTAATTGGTGAATTTAAATTAACTAAGGTTTCAGGAGCATATTGGCGCGGTGATTCTACTAAACCAATGCTCACAAGAATTTATGGTACAGCCTGGAGAACCAGAAAAGAATTACAAAGCTATTTAGAAAAATTAGAAAAAGCTGAACAAGTAGACCACAGAAAACTGGGAAAAGAGATGGATCTATTTCATTTTCAGGAGGAAGCACCAGGTATGGTTTTTTGGCATCCTAAAGGATGGACAATCTATACTCAATTGCAAAGTTATGTAAGAGAAATGCAAAAAAGAGCTGGTTACAGCGAAGTTAACACACCTGAGGTTGTTGATAGGAAATTATGGGAAACATCAGGCCATTGGGATAAATATAGAGAAAATATGTTCATAACTGAAATTGATGAAGAGCATGCCAATGAAAAACGAACGAATGCACTTAAACCAATGAATTGTCCGAATCACGTTCAAATTTATAACCAAGGAATCAAATCCTATCGAGATCTTCCATTTAGACTTTCTGAATTTGGAAAATGTCATAGATATGAAGCGTCTGGAACAATGCATGGATTAATGAGAGTAAGGGGTTTTGCCCAAGATGATGGACATATCTTTTGCACTGAAGATCAAATTGAAAGTGAAACAAAAGGTTTTATCGACCTGCTCTCCGCTATGTATAAAGACTTAGGTTTTACGGAGTTTAAAATTAAATTATCTACAAGGCCTGAAAAAAGAATCGGGAGCGATGCAAGTTGGGATAAAGCTGAAAAGGCTTTAGAAGATGCAATAGAGAAGCTAGAACTAGAATATTTTATAGATGAAGGTGATGGAGCTTTTTATGGCCCTAAATTAGATTTTGTATTAACCGATGCAATTGGTCGAAAATGGCAATGTGGGACCCTTCAGGTAGATTTTAATTTACCTGGAAGATTTGATTCTACTTTTGTGGGAGAGGATGGTGCGAAACATACTCCAGTATTATTGCACAGAGCTGCTCTAGGATCATTTGAAAGGTTCATTGGTATATTGTTAGAAAATTACGAGGGAAAATTGCCTTTTTGGCTAGCCCCAACACAGGTAGTTCTTGCAGCAATAACTGACGATGCGAATGAATATACAGTAAATCTGAATGACACACTAGTTAATGAAGGCATAAGATCAGAACTTGACATTAGAAACGAACAAATTAGTTATAAAGTACGTGAACACAGCTTGCAAAAAATTCCTTATATCGTTGCAATAGGAAAAAAAGAGATTAATGATAATACTGTTTCTGTAAGAACACTTGGGTCAGATAAAAATATTGTAATGGCTACAGACGAATTCATTGAAAAACTTTTATTAGAATCAAATAATCCTATACAAAATTAATGAAAAGAATTTTTAGCTCTCTATTAATTATTCCAATAAAAATTTATCAAATCATAATTTCTCCCTTGTTAGGACCAAGTTGTCGTTTTACGCCAACATGTTCACAGTACGCTGTAGAAGCTATACAAAAATATGGACCATTTAAAGGAAGTTGGTTAAGTTTTAAAAGAATTTTAAAGTGTCATCCATGGGGTGGAAGTGGCTATGATCCAGTGCCTTAAATATCAAATTCGATTGGCTTAGCAGTAATCTTATTTATTAACTCCCCTTCTCTCATAACTATATGTCCTCGGATAACCGTCATAATAGGCATACCTCTAATTTTTTTTCCGTCATAAGGCGTCCATGCTGATTTTGAGGCTTGTTCAGAATTAGTAATCATATGGTTAGTGTTAGGGTCAACAATAGTAAAATCTGCATCATAACCCTTAGAAATTAAACATTTATTTTTTATTTTGTGAACTTTAATAGGCCCGTATGCCATCAAATCTACAATTTTTTCATAAGACAACTTATTGTTAGCTGCGTGATTTAACATTATTGGTAATAGAGTTTGAACACCTGGTGTGCCACTTGGCGTATTAGGATAAGTACCAGATTTTTCCTCAAGTGTATGAGGTGCGTGATCAGATGCAACGATATCAACTGTTCCATCATTGACTGCTTGCCATAATGCTTCTTGATGATGTTTTTCCCTTATTGGTGGATTTTGTTGTGCCAATGTGCCTAATTCTATGTAACAATCTGGTGCATGAAGTGTTAAATGATTAGGCAACACCTCAACTGTCGCAGTATCTTTATTGTTTCTTAAAAATTCCATTTCATCTGCTGTCGTGATATGCAAAACATGAACATGCCTATTATGTTTCTTTGCTAGACCAACTACACGTTTAGTAGCGTTTAGAGAACTATTTACATCACGCCACTTACAATGCATACCAACGTCATTACTGTCTTTAAGAATGGTTTTTTTGTTGTCATTCATTATAAATTCATCTTCTGCATGTACCGCAATAACTCTATTCCCATTTGCTACAACAGCCTCTATTTCTTTATCTGATGCAGAAAGCAGGTTTCCAGTGCTTGCACCCATAAATATTTTGATTCCACAAACACCATCTAATTTTTCCCAAGCTGGTAAGTTATTGGAATTTTCATATGTACCACCAAAATAATATGCAAAATCAGTATATGCAGTATCGATACCCCTTTTTATCTTGTGTTCTAATGCCTCTGGTGTAGTTGTTAAAGGGTTAGTATTGGGCATTTCAAAAATTCCTACAATTCCCCCGAGTGCAGCAGACATAGTTCCAGTTTGAATGGTTTCTTTATGTTCTCCACCAGGCTCTCTAAAATGGCATTGTGTATCAATAAGTCCTGGAAAAATGAATAGATTCGAGCAATCAATAGTCTCTTCAGCAGTTGTGCATGAACCTATTTTTGTTATTTTTCCATCATCGACACCAATGTCTGTTATTGTTCTGCCTTCCGGTAGGAAAACCGTACCTCCTTTAAGGATAAGATCATGATGAGACATAGATATTTATTATAACTTCCTTTTATTTATTTCTTTTTGATCTGAAGAATTTTTTAAGTAAATTGCTGGTAACTTCCTCTTCTATATGAGAAATGACTTCGACATTCTTTAAATTTTTATTCATGAAAATTCTTGGACCATTCAGTATTGCTCCACCCTTTTTGTCTTCTGCTCCAAAATATATTCTTCTCATGTGACATTTACTTATAGCAGTAGCGCACATTAGACATGGCTCTATGGTTACATAGATATCACAATCATCTAAACGATTTGATTGTTTAATATTAAGTGCATCTCTAATCACTTCTAATTCTGCATGACCAATAGGAGAGTCAGTATTGACTGCTTTAGCAATTATTTTTTGTTTTTTATAATCAAAGATAATTGCTGCAATAGGCACTTTGTTATCTGTCAAATTACGTTTGGACAATTCAATAACTTCTTTAAAGATTTTTTTGGATACTGAATTAAGCATTTAAAAAAGGGTTCGTCTCACGTTCATGTCCAATAGAGGTATCTGGACCATGTCCACAATGTACAATATATGAATCATCTAAAACTAATAGATGATTATGTATAGAATCGATCAAATCTTGATAATTGCCTTGTGGTAAATCTGTTCTTCCAATACTTCCATTAAATAAAACATCTCCAGCAATAATTTTTTTTGCATTGTGATTTATCCCAATAACATGTCCAGGTGCATGACCTGGACAATGTTTAATATCCAATATTTGATTACCAAATGTAATAGTGTCTCCATGTTTTAACCATTCATCTGGTGTAAAATTTTGAGCTTTCATACCATACATCTGTCCTTGAATTTCAAGCACTTGAAGTAAGAAATTATCATCAATGTGTGGTCCAATAATATCTAGATTAAGTTTATCTGCTAGTTCCTTTGCAGCTCCAGCATGATCTATATGTCCATGAGTAATAAAGATATATTCAGGCGTAAGATTTAAATTTTTTTGAACTTGAATTAATTTATCAATCTCATCTCCTGGATCAATAAAAATGCATTTTTGAGTTTCCTCACAATATGCTATTGGTGCATTTTGTAAGTAGGGAGATATAGGGGTATTTATTACTTGCATTAACTTCTAAATATTACATTTTCATCATCAAACATGATGTATGTAATATAAATAGCTATACAACAATAAACAATGGTTGAAATAAGAGCCACAGAGTAGAGGAACCAGTCCACTGTTCCTGCTATTAAATTATTAGTTATTAGAGCTAAGTTATAACAAGGTATTAGTGCTCCAACAAGATCTAACTCTAGTCCAGGATTAATTAAAGGGATATAACAAGGAATGATAAAAACGATGAGTACATTTCCCAACAATAAGCCTGCTTCTTTTGGAGTTTTAGCATATACAGATATAGCGAGTAAAAATGCGCCCATAAACACACTTAATGGAACAATCAGTACAAAAACTCCTAATAAAGCTATGGGGTTTACAATAGCGCTTAGTAATCCAAATAAATATTCATTTATTGAATCCGCATAAAACATAAATATTACAATTAATGGTATTGCGAAACCTAACATTGAAAATGTAGCAGTTAATATTGCAGAAGATGTTACTGATAACATTTTTCCAATAATGATGTCTACTGATGAAATATTTGTAGATATAAGCGTTTCCATAGTCCCTCTTTCTTTTTCTCCTGCACCTAAATCAATTGCTGGATACATTGATCCACTTATTACATACATAACAAAAAATAAAGCTAATATCGCTCCAAATATTGAACCTGCAGATTCTTCCTCCGTTGTTAAATCTTCTTCATCTATAGTTATTGGATTAACGTAGTTTTCATCAAGATTTAATAATTCTAAACGGCTAGTTCTGATGTTTTCTTCATAATCATCAACAATATTTAATACCAACGATTGTGCTTGAGAAAAAGTGTCTATGTCTTTGGAGTAGATAGTTAGCTTCGCACTAGTATTTGATTTCAAATCTTCCGTAAAATCTTCATCAAGGACCAATCCAATTTCACTATTATCTTGAGTAACAGCATCAATGACAGCAACAACTGAATCTTCTTCTGTAACAACTAATCTATCTGATTTATTTAATTCATCAATTAAAATTGAGTTAGAGGAAGAATAAACACTTACCTCATACGTTTTTTTTGTTTCCTCCGTAGCTATAGAGCCAACGTACCAGAATATACCTCCTATTAATAAAGGTGTAATAAAAGTAGGAACAACAACAGTTTGAACTATAGTTTTTGTATCTCTAAATAAATGTTTAATTTCTTTTACTAATAGTACCTGCCATTTATTCATTGACTAACTCCATAAATATCTCAGTAAAATTCTTGTTTGAATCAAGTTCTTGAAATTCATTATTATCTCCGTCAAAAATCTTCTCTCCTGATTTCATTACCACAATATGATCAGCAATATCTCTTACTTCATTAAGTTGATGAGTAGAAAAAATTAAAGTTTTGCCAGAATCTTTGATGGATTTAATAAGATCAACAATAACCGATTGTCCAGTAACATCCACACCAGTTGTAGGTTCATCTAAAACAATTAAATCAGGATCATGTATAAGAGTTCTAACGATTGATGTTTTTTGTTTCATACCTGTGCTTAAGTCAGCAATACGTTTATTTAAATACTTTCTCATATCAAGTTGATCGAAAAGTTTTTCAGCGCGTGGCATATATACATCTGCCGGAATTTGATTAAGTTCTGCAAAAAATTTTACTGTCTCAATAACGCTTAATCGATCGTACAAAGAAGTATTATTTGTCATATATCCAATTTTTGATTTAACAGTTTGTTTATCTTTTCTGACATCGACAGAATCTACAAAAACTGTACCTCTGGAGGGCGTTAACATTCCAGCAATCATTCTTAGTGTTGTAGTTTTACCACAACCATTAGGACCTAAAATACTGGCTACAGAGCCTTTCTTAATTTGAAAATCTAATTCTTTTACTGCCCAAAAAGCTTTTTTCTTTGGTCCAAATAATCCTTTTTCTTCTGTTGGTGCTTTGAATTGTTTTGATAAATTTTTTACTTCGATCATTTTTGAAAGTTCCTAAACATAGGATAAAACAAGACTAGCAATATTAGCATGATTGTTGCTCCTACTACATCTCCTACTAAAAACCTAAGTGATATTAGGGGATCGGCCTGTCCGTATATGTAAGTATACCAAGCTCCATTTCCTAATCCATTTGCTGCTGATGCAAAAAAGATGAATAAAAAGACGTGTTTCCAGTTTGTTGCTTTTAATACATCCGATTGATTTAAATCAACGCCCAATAAAAAGAAGGTTGCCCAAGTACTTAATACAGCTATTGTCGAAATAGATGTAGCAACTGCTGTTCGATAAAAATCTTCTCCTTGCCAAAGAACTTCCCATTCCAAAAATTCTGCTGCAAAAACTGCTGGTACAGCTTTCCAACCGAAGAAAATTACTGGCAAGACTCTACCCGCATGTGGTAAATAAATCAAACTTCCAAGAGCAGAAACATTCGTTGGTCCTTCAGCTGGCACGACTATAATAAGCCACAAAACATAACAGAGAATATGAAAAATAAATGTGTAAATTGATATTTCAAAGAATTTGCCCATTGTAGTTGAAGAATCTTATATAAGAGGTTTTAGTAAAAAAGATCTTTTATCATCATTGGAATTTTCAATTTTGAGGACACCAATTTTTACTAACTTTCTAATGGTTTTATAAACGGTAGAACGTGATTTATCTGCAACCTCAACAGCTTTAAGCATAGAGCAAGTGTTGTTGGTTTCAATTTCATTGATTATTTTTAGAAATATAAATTTTTCAGTAGGGTTCAGATCAACTAAACCTAAATCACTATGCATCTTTGCGAGCATCTCGTGAATATTTGATAATTCTTTTGTAATCTTTGACATAAGTTTTTACCCTTTAATGTATCTTAATAAAACATTTAAATTTAATCAAAATTAAATAAGTATTGAAGTTTCATATACACCTGACTGCCTTCAACTTCCCATGTACCCTCAATATCTTCCTGATTTACAGTACCACCAAAATAAAAGATAGTGGCAGAATCAGGTTGCCATTGAAATAATGCCTGTGTATAGGAATCATCATTGAAGTTATTGTATTCATGAACTAACTTAAAAAAAGAATTTTTATCAAATTGATATGTGCCTCTAAGTGATGTTATGTATCCTGAAAAGTAATCTTCATTTGTTGCCTTGCTTGTAAGTTGATTTTTTCGATATCTATACTGCAATCTAAATTGATCTGTTAGTTGAAAGCTTGAATTAAATGAAAAATCTTTTCGATCTCCAATTTCAGGCACATTGATGTTTCTAGCTATTCTTTCTCCCCAATCGTAACCAAATCTCATCCAAAATTTTGCCGAGGGGCTGTAACTAACGCCAAAGTTATAATCTTTAATATTCTTAAAAGTGTATCGTTCGAAGGATGCTTTGTGTGAATTATCCCAAGAAAAATTTATATTAAGTTGATTTTCTAGTTCTGCTCGAGCGGACAAGACAGTCTCTTGATCTATGATATTACCATCATAGTCTTGCATTAAATCTTTTCTGATCTCAATGTTACCCGATCTAATTAAACCATTAGATCTGTATTTGTATTTATGGTTGAGTGAATGTTTTTTCCAATCGTTTTCGGTTGTAAACCCTAGATCACTACGATAATTAGGGGATTTCGTTGCAAAATAATATCTAGTCTCCCAATTTTCTGTCTCTCTTGATAAACCAAAAGCTCCACCGTAACCAGAAAATGATTCTCCATCTAAATTGTAAGTATGTTCTTTTGATACATTTGAAGTATTAATAACATTACTTATTGGTTCATCCATATCTGTTGAAACTAATTCAAACCGTGTTCGATAAATTTCATTGAATAGAAAATTCCCTTTGAGGCTATATAAAGTGCTTGCACCACCCTCTTCATAATCTCTATTTGTTGCAAGAAAACCAATATTCTGACCCTTCTCAATGTTGTAGTTATAACTAAAAATATTGGCATGACTTTTACCAAGTAGACCACTATAAGACCTTTGATATCCAGGGACGATTATAGGTGTAGTTGCATCTTCTGCATCTAAAAAGTAGTAACTATGTTTTTCACCCCTATTGTAAAGTTTGATGGCATATTCAGGATCATTAATTGATCTTGTATATACAGTCGCCAAGTCTGATGACAGAAAATCTTTTCCTTCATTAAAAAATATTCTTTTTTCATCGAACCTTAAAGCCGTTGTTGAATTAATATTAATTTGACTCTGATCAGCTTCAACTTGAGAAAAATCTGGGTTAATCGTAAATTCAAAATTATTCCCATCAAATTCATATTCTCCACCAAGAGATACTTCAGAGTCTATTGGTTCTTCATTCATGTTACCTTCTGGGTTTCTCTCTCTAACTGAATTAGCTGTGAAAGACGGAATCAATCTTTTTTTATTTTTTTTGACAATATTATCAACAGAATAAAACTCATCAGACTGACAGATGATACAACCAGCTCCATCAATTTTTTTATAATTCATATATCGGGCTTCTGTACCCTTGTTGTAGAGCTTTCTTGATAACATTAAAGCCCATTGTTGATTATTGGTATCAGGGAAATTTAGAGATGAGAATGGAATGACAAATTCCACTTCATATCCGAAATTAGTTAATCTGGCTTTTGCATCAAATTCAACGTTGTATGATCCATCAAAATCATCTTTATTATCAACTTTATTATCACCAATACTTCCTAAAGGATTTGCACTAAATCTTATGTAATACCTGCCATCACCGAAAGTATCTATTCCAATGGCAACTTGATCATCCAACCAATTAATACCATCTCTAGCTCTAATACCTGCTCTAATGTATTCTTTATTGCCCAGGGCTTTGAAAGCTACGTATAAATTATTTGAATCATTCTTTATGTAGACTAATGTTTCGTGTTCAGCTTTGGTGTTATATGAAGGAGAAATCTCAAAAGGTAAATCGTATACTTCAGCATCAGACCATTCAGTATCTTCAACTATTCCGTCAAACTTTATATCAGAAAAAGAAAAAAACGAAAGAAATAATAAAAGAAATAACCTATTCAATATAACCCCTAAAAATCATGCTTAAGTATATATAAAAAAACACTTAATAGTTGTTTATATGGTTATAGACTCTTTTTAATAGAATTAATTGCAAGATTTATCAATTCTTTTTCGTCTTCTTTATTGGTTTCCAATAATAAATTTTTTCCTTCCTCTAGATTCTGAAGAGAATTTGGCCAAGGTCCATCATCATTAAATCTTGAGCGTTTCAATTCTTTTAATGAAAGTAAGATATTGTTGTCAACTTCCTCCGAGTGTGTTTGAGCGCATATTCTATATGCAAACTCTCTGTACCTACTGTCTTCGAAAGAATTTATGATAGCAATCTTCTCTTTATAAGATTGAGCATTATGAAATTGTGTAAATCGATCTTTTTCGATAGCTGATGGAAAACCTTCTGTATATATTTGCTCTTCCGGATGTATTTTCCTTGAATTTTGATATTCAAAATTATTGTATATATCAATGATTTTTTCTTTAAAGGCTTCGTTTGTTTGAATTTTATCTGCTCTTTTCATTAACTGCTCTTGATCTTCTATAAAGACTCTATCCTCTTTTAATGTTGATAGGCTGATAGTGGGTTGTGTTTTGTTTAATGCTAAACGTTTAAAAGGACAATTCTTCTTTTTATTAATTAGTTGCTCTAATTCTGTATAGCTAAGATCAAAGTAATCTTCTGGATCATTTGATAAATCAAAGATTGGTATATATTTATTTAAACCATACAAATTTATTAAAGGTGTGAAAGGATATGCTCTTGTAGATTTTGACCTTGGTATAAAATAACAATTAAAGTGTATTGAATCATCCTGTAATTTTTTTAAGTAGCCCTCTTTTGATGTTGTATCTAAAATTTCTTGATAAAAATTAGGAAGCTTTTCTGAAATAGATTTAATGAGATGAATAAGAAACTCACAATCTGCTAATGCATCATGTGCATTTTTTGTATCGATTAATAAGTTAGAAATAATATCCTCTAATTTTAAAGACATTTGATCATCTATCTGAGGTATTGGAAAAGATTGATAATAAAAGTGCGCAATGACTTGCATCTTTAAATATAAATCCAATCTAGAATTACCATTTGTGTTAGTAAAATAAGGGTCAAATAAATTCCAATAAAATTGTCTGCGCATAACTTCTTCATCAAACCGCATGCCGTTATAAGATATAAAAACTGCTGGGTGTTGTTCCGTCCAATATTTCCAGGTGTTATGAATCTCTTTCACAAGCTCATAGTGTGTTTTATCAGTTTGAAATATTTCACTTTTTTTATTAACTGCGAGAGCTTTCGGTGAAACTAGAGTCCAAGGTAAAGGGCTACATAATTCATTAAACGAATTAATGCTTCTAAAGTTTTCATCTGTCTGAATTGCGGCGAACTGTATAACTTGAATAAAATCTAGTTCTTTTACACCTGATGTTTCCGTGTCATAGAAAATAAAATTATTCATCGTGTAAAGAATCAATTAAATCAGAATATCCACCAATTAATTGATCATCTTTAAAAATAACTGGCATTGTCCTCATGTCAGGTGCTTTTTCACGCATTTCAGCAAAGTAGCTAAGATCTTCATCAATTTTCTTAACAACTACATGATGATCTTGATCCTGCAAAAGTATGATTGCTCGATCACAAAAAGAACAATTTTTTTTTGAATAAACGGTATAAGTAAATTGGTTATTCTGTATCTTCGTCACTTTTTTCTGTCTCTTCTGTTTCCTCTACAGGTTTGTTGGCCTTAATCCTAGTAGGAGTTTTGTAGCAAATATAAAGATCTTCTGGAAAACTATTTTCGATAGTCGCAAAATCGCATTCTTCATTCAGAGCATCTAATTTCTTTTTTCTTTCTTCAAGAAATTCTGTTTTCTCAGTTGAAGAACAACCTAAGAATATAAAAAGTGATAATAAAAAGGTTAGAATATTTTTTAGTTTCATATGAGTAAAATTTTAACAATTGATCAAGGTACTACAAGTTCAAGGAGCATAATTTTCGATAATAATGGAAATATTGAACAAGTTGCGCAAGAAGAATACCCACTAATTTTTCCAAATGATGGATGGGTAGAAATTGATCCAGATGATTTGTATAAATCAGTCACCAATACGTTAAATCAATTAGATTTAAAAAATGTTACATATGGCGGTATAACCAACCAAAGGGAAACAACAATTATATGGGATAAAACTACTCTTAAGCCTGTTTATAATGCGATTGTTTGGCAAGATAGAAGAACGTCAGCTTATTGTTCAGAAATTGCAACGAAAAATAATCAATCATTAGTCAAAGAAAAAACCGGTCTGTTTATAGACTCGTATTTTTCTGCAACAAAAATCAAATGGATTTTAGATAACGTTGATGGTGTCAGAGCACGAGCTGAAGCAGGCGAGCTCTGTTTTGGTACTGTAGATACTTATCTAATGTATAGATTATCTGAAGGTGAGATTTTCAAAACTGATATAACTAACGCATCAAGAACAATGCTTTTCAATATTAATACTTTAAATTGGGACGAAGATTTACTTAACTTATTTAATATTCCCAGATCTTTATTACCAGAGGTGGTTCATTCAGATGCAAATTTTGGAACACTGAAGAATCTTGAGAATATATCAATTCATGCAGTATTAGGTGATCAACAAGCAGCACTTTTTGGTCAAGGATGTCTGTCAAAAGGTCAATTAAAAAGTACTTATGGAACAGGATGTTTTGTCATGGCAAACGTCGGTAACACCCCTATTCATTCAGATGATGGTTTATTAACCACAATTGGCTTTTCTATGAATGGAGAGATTTGCTATGCAATAGAAGGAAGCATTTATGCTTCTGGCACAACAGTTCAATGGTTGAGAGATAATTTACAATTCTTTGAAACTAGCGATCAATCAGAACCTTACTTACATACAAATGGAGATGCTAATAACGTTCTGTTTGTACCTGCTTTTACTGGCTTAGGAGCTCCATATTGGAATTCAGATGTTCGTGCCAGTTTTCATGGCATTACAAGGGATACATCACGATCAGATCTAATCAATGCAGCTTTTAACTCAATTACATATCAAACTAAAGACATTATTGATTGTTTAGTACGTTCAGGTATTGAAGTTGAATCATTAAATGTTGATGGTGGCATGGTAGCGAATAAAACATTTGTACAGCAAATAGCAAATTTACTTAATACTGAGGTCTCAGTACCAGAAAATAGTGAATCTACAGCCAGAGGAGTAGCCGTACTTGCTGGAGTAGCTAGCAAAACTTTTGATCTAGAACTTATTTCTAGTCAGAAAAGAATGTCTATTTATCCTGATGAAGAGGCACATTCATTCATGGCGAAGGATTATAAAATTTGGAAAGAATTGATAATTAAACTACTTTCACCATAACCATCTTTTTGTTGAAGATGTGTATGCTTCCCATTCTTCTGGAAATTTCTCTTTAAGTTTATCTTCCTCATGAGGGATCCAAGTATTTTGAATAATAGATAAGAACAAAAATGGAATTAATAAAGCTGATAGAGATTGCATGAGAAAAGCTGAAGCAACTAAGATACCAAACATACCAAGGTAAATAGGATTCCTGGATATTTTAAAAGGCCCAGTATTAACCAGTTTTTCTGGTTCACCGTCTGGTATATATGTTGTTTCATAATTTTGTAGTTCTTTAAAAGCCATAACAATTAAGGCAATAGAACTGATTAATAAGATTAACCCTAGGAGCAAACTTAAATTTACTTCTAGAGGTAACATCATAAATAAAATAAATTGCATCCCTAAACAAGCTAATGTAATTACCGGTGGAAATGAAAGTTTCATATGTTCAGTCTAATATGTTTTGACATAAAAAAAACCCCTTATTTCTATGGGTTAATCGATGAAAAACTTCCTATAGAAAGGTAAAAATATGAACGGAAAGCTACCATCTAAAAGTAATATTGTTCTAGGCTATTGTGCTTATAAACACTGTCCAATATTACTTAAAAAATAGTGCAAACAAGATTAAAGAATTTTTCAATTATCATAAGTTGCAAGGGTGGATATGATAATTTTGTTCCACATACTATCCTTGCCTACACTAACCTTCGAATCATCTGGATGTGTGTTGTCACCTTGGTAGATTGCAACACACATCAAGTATGATTATTTAGACCTTCTTAGTAAGTCCACCTTAGTGAAACTCGAGAGTTAACACTTTCACCAACACTAGCTTGGTGGGTACTATGTGAGTGTGGAAAATATAATTCATCCATTAAGTTTTCAACATTCATTTGTAAGCTTAGGTTTGGAGCAACTTGGTAATAAGCTGAAAGATCAACTCTTGTGTACTCCGGTAATACTAAGCTAGGTGTATTATCTTTAATTTTAGATTCACCTTGTTGAGTTAATCCTAAACCTACTGATAACTTTTCATTTACTTCCCAAGCAACAAATGCAGATAGTGTATGTTCAGGTATTTCTCTAGGAACGCCTCCAGAACTTGTCTCTCCACTCAAATCACTATAAGCAATAGCTAAATTTAGATTATCAACAACACGTCCTTTAAGCTCTATTTCAAACCCATCAACTGTTAAACCTCTGACTTCTGAAGTCTCTCCTGTGTCATTATCGCGTTCAGCTCTCACTTGTTCACTGTCAAAATAAGCTGCATTAAGAGATATATTCTCATTCAATGCTACTTTCATTCCAATTTCTGTACTTTCAAAGACATCTGGGTCTAATCTTGCCGATGTAGCACTGAGTTTTTTGAACTGTTCTCCAGATCTTGGTAGGAAACTTTCACTGTAACTTAGATAGAGAGATACATTTTCTTGTGGTTTATAAATAACACCTGCTCTTGGTGAGAATGTATTATCATTTCTAGATTCAGATGTACCATTCTTAATGTCATCAACTGTAATATCAAAATCATCTAATCTACCACCAACCATTAACTTCCAGTTATCACTTAGATCAATTTGATCTTGAATAAATATAGATGTTACAGAAATATCAGACGCTGTTTGACGATTTAGTTTAGTTACATAGTCAAGTGCTGTAGCTACACCACCGTTGTTAACAGTAAAGTCCATTGGCCTAGTAATGTTAAAAATTTCATTATCATCATTTGTAGTTGACCAATTAGCGTCATATCTAAGGTTTTCGTTATCAGTTTGAATGAATTCTGCACCTATTAATAAGGTATGCACAACACCACCAAGACTTAATTCATTAACTAAGTTGGCTGACATAATTGTATTATCTCTTT
The DNA here is from genome assembly GCA_902619265.1 of uncultured SAR86 cluster bacterium. Taxonomy (GTDB): domain Bacteria; phylum Pseudomonadota; class Gammaproteobacteria; order Magnimaribacterales; family TMED112; genus TMED112. The sequence goes on along the minus strand of CACNDL010000002.1, from coordinate 87,992 downwards.
CAGTTGGATCGTAATAACCATCCATAGTAACGAGTGTTCCATCGTATCCTGAGGCATAAATATTTTGATATAACTTATCAAAACTACTTGATGTGAAACTAAAATTAGCTTTGCTAGTATCTGAAAGTGTGTGTTCGACTTGAGCTCTCATAATTGTGGCCTCAAGTGTTTGCACATTTGCAGATGAGTTACCAAATACTATATCTGATAAAGATTCATCTGGACTCCCATTGATAGTTGGAATACCTCTATCAATAAATCTTTCGTGATCTGCATACTCATAAGATAAAAAGACAGTTGTTTCAGGACTCACTTTTAATGTCATTGTTGGATTAAAACCAACTCTGTTGCCATCGTAGTGATCTCTATGATTAGCTAAACTGTCGCTGTGTAAATTAATTCTTAGAGCAGCGCCATTTTCAAGTTGAAAGTTTGTATCTAATGCGATATCAGCTGCACCAAATGAGTCAATTCCTACGTCATGAGCAGTAAAAGTCTCACCAACAACAGCTTTCTTTGTTACTCTGTTGATAATACCGCCAGTACCACCTCTTCCGAATAAAAGTGCATTTGGCCCTCTTAAGATTTCTACTTGTTCAACGTTGTATAGAGATCTGTAATATTGAACGTCATCTCTTACACCATCTTGAAAAAAGTCAGCAGTAGATCTAACTCCTCGGAAAACTACGGAATCTCTGTGACCTTCACCTTGTGATGTATTTACACCTGGAGTATATCTAATAATATCTCCAATTTCTCTAAAGCCTTGTTTACGAATATCTACGTCTGTAACAATTGAGACCGTTTGAGGTACATCTAAGATAGGTACCGGAGTTTTTAATGCGTTAACTTGATCTGAATATAAAACATTCCCCTTTACAACAACTTCTTCTATATTCTTATCATTAACATCTTCGTTTTCAGCATTTTGTGAAAGAACTATAAAACAAAAAAATAATATTAAGCTAATAAATTTTTTCATAATTTTCCATCTTAATGAGAATGCTTATCGAAATGATAATGATTCTCATTTACGAATTATAGGAGTCAATATATTTAATACAAGTTTTTTTATAAATAAATGAGAATAATTCTCATTTAGAATTTAAAATTTTGGGTGAAAATATTGAATAGTTATATAAAATAGCATCATGCTTTCGAATTTACATCTTGATAAGAAGAATGTTTATGGCTTCATAAGTTCAGATCAACCACTTCGTTATCTACAAAATAAAAATAAAGATGAACAAATATTAGAAGATTTAGCCTGCTCTATTCCTAAACTTTTACTTACCAACAAAATAAGAAAACAGATCGATAGTCTGCCTAACACATTTTTCTCACATGATTTAACTAAATACACAGAAGCAGAATTGAGATTACTTAATGTGCAATTCTCATTCCTAGCTCATGCATATGTGTGGGGAGATTTAGTACCTTCTAAAATTTTATGTAAATCAATTGCAGAGCCTTGGTCAAAAATAGCTGAAATGCTTGGTAGACCTCCTATATTAAGTTACGCAAGTTACTGTTTAGATAATTGGCACAAAATAAATCAAGACGAAGGCGTGAACCTAGATAATGTTGCCCTCAATTACAACTTTTTGGGCGGTATTGATGAAGATTGGTTTGTCACAATTCATGTTTGCATTGAACATGCTGCAAATAAAGCCATACAAAGTGCATTTAAAATAGCTGCAGCATTTGAAGCTAAGCAGTGCAATCAAGAATTTCTTAATACTGAACTTACACATATAAAAGAGTCAATGTTAGAAGTAAATCATATCTTCAGAAAAATGCCTGAAAAATGTGATCCTTACATTTATTACCACAGAGTACGTCCTTACATTTTCGGCTGGAAAAATAACCCTGCTCTACCAGACGGTTTAATTTATGAATCATGTTTTAACGAAGAACCTCAATTATTTAGAGGTGAAACAGGAGCGCAAAGCTCAATAGTTCCTACATTAGACGCTTTGTTAAACGTTGTACATGAGAAAGATGAATTACGTGAGTATCTTGATGAGATGAAATCTTATATGCCACCATCACATCGTGACCTTATCAAATACGTTGAAGATCATAGTAAAGTTAAACAAGAAGTTGCTGACAACAAAGAATTAATGAAACTTTATGATGATTGTTGTCAGGAAATTTCAATATTCAGATCGCAGCACTTGAGATATGCGGCTGATTACATTCATAATCAAAGCACAAAAAGCACTCTATTCGGGAGTGGTGGCTCTAAAGTCAGAGGTACTGGTGGTACACCTTTTATGAAATATCTCCGCAAGCATAGAGATGAGACCGATTCATCAAAACACAAAAAATAAAATCTTCGGTTAATTCTTACAATTTTCTCTTTAAAAACATCGAATTTTATGACATATTTGATGTACAAATATATTTGGGGATAACTTAACATGTTTAAAAAACTCACCACTTTTCTTACGTTAGTATTTTTAGCTGCGTGTAGTGATGGCGTTGACAGAAGTAACTATACAGAAACTCCTGCAGCACCAGCACCAACACCTATGCCAACGCCAGCGCCAACACCGGCGCCAACGCCAGCGCCAACACCGGCGCCGACACCAGAGCCTACGCCTGAGCCAACTCCGGAGCCTACTCCTGAGCCTACTCCAGAGCCAACGCCTGAACCTACACCTGAGCCAACTCCGGCACCAAGTGTAACTTTCGCAGATGATTATGAAGGTTATGCTGATGCAGCAGATCTTGCTCCATGGTTGTATTCAGTAAGTCAATTTGATGCCAATGGTGCGTACCAAAATAACTACAACGGTACAGCTGTTAAAGACAATATGACTGGTCTGGTCGATGATAATGGCAATACATTACTGAACACATACAGTAATTATAATGATGCTACTCACGGAACTGGGTTCCTTGAAGTAAACATCATCAGAGAATTGGGCGCAAGCCAGGGTTATATCACTTCCGATATGATTGGCACTTACAGATTCTCAGTTACTGCTAAATCCCCTGCTGAAAATAATTGTGGTGGAACTAATGCTGATAACAGTGCTACTGGGGCAACTTGTGCCGCGGTGGTGAAAGTTGTTAACAGTACAGATTACAGCTTATTGATTGATGCAAGTACAGATACTACAAGTGCATCACAGAGCGGTGAAACTGTGAACGTTGACTTCGAATTAACTGAAGCTCATGTTGGTCACATTTTGCAAGTTGGATTTAAGAACTATGCAGGAAACTACGCTCCAACAGGTATGCTTTATGATAATGCAGATGTAAGTGCATATACACCTGAGCCTACTCCGGAGCCAACTCCAGAGCCAACTCCAGAGCCAACTCCAGCACCAACTCCAGCACCATCTGGTAATTATGCTGAAGATGATTTTGAAGCAGTTACTGACGACAATGAAACAATTGAAGGTTGGAAATATGCTGTTAATGTCTTTACGAGAAATGAAGACGGTAGCACAGGTGCATACGAATATAACTATTTGGGCGCTGCACCAAATGCTTCTCATCCTAACCAATCTCAAATTTCGTCTGTGGAAAGATCTGAAGCAGGTGTTGATGGAAACGCAACTAATTACCTGAAGGTTTTTGCTAACTATGGCGATGAAACAATTGGTACAAAGAACCATGAAACAAACGTCTTTAGAGAATACACAGTTACTGAAGCTGACGTTGGTAAAACTATGACATTTACATGGGCTGGTAAGAAACCTAGTGAAGGTACAGTATGTGGTGACACGAATGCTGATACTGGTGGTGTAGCTATAAATTGCCAGGCATTTATAAAGGTCTTAAATCCAGGTAATGGTTACGCTGCTGAACCAGGTGTCTATGCAGATACATCAGGTTATACAAAAGATGCATGGTCTACTGACGGGACATTATCAGTTGATATTGTTGCAGGTATGGTTGGATGGCCAATTCAATTTGGGTTCTCAAACATGGGTGGTGCATACCATCCATCAGCAATGCTGTACGACAACATGGTTGTAGCAGCTACTGATACTCCAGAACCAACACCGGCACCAACACCGGCACCAACACCAGCACCAACGCCTGCGCCAGAACCAACTCCTGAAGCAGCTGATCTGTTTGTATCAGAGTATGGTGAAGGACCAAGTGGTACATCGAGCTGGGGTAAATACCTTGAAATAGCGAATTTCACTGGAGCAGATGTAAGTCTTAATGGATACATTCTTGGTGGAATAACTAACGGTGGTGATGCGTATGAAAAATATGTTTCATTCACAGCAGATGCGACTATAGCCAATGGTGATGTGTGGGTGATTGGTAGAGCTGAATCAGGTGATGGTTCACCAGAAGCTTTACACACTCAGATTGACCAAGTGAATACTGATATCACACATAACGGTGATGATGCATGGCATTTACTAGCTGGCACATCCGATAGCTATACATTAGTAGATGCTGCTATTGGTGATGCTGGTGATGATCCAGGGTCAGGCTTCACTGTTTGTGGAGATGGAACTACAGCAAATGTTACTTTGATTAGAAAGCCTCTAGTTGATGGAGCCGCAGATTGGGCAACATCAGCAGGTACAGATGCTAGTTCATGTCAATGGACTATAGTATCTCAAAGTGCAGATGCTCTTGATTATTCAGATGTAGGTAAACACACCTTTGTAGCTGAAGAAGTTGCTTCTGAATAATTAAAGTTTTTTAAATAGAAAAACCCTCACTATGTGAGGGTTTTTTTTATTCGACTGTTATTGATATAACTTTTGAAAACAGTGGTTTTTCGTGAGGTATATGTAAATAATTACCCATCAGTAACTGCAAAGTATAAGTGCCCGGCTCTAGAGTAAGATTTGTTTCAGTTTGACCTAAACCGAAATGTACGTAATTTTCATTGGCAGGTATAGGTAAGGTTAAATCCGGTAATTCAGCATTTATGATTAAATGGTGGTGACCTGTATTAGGAATATTGTATCCTGCAGGTGCAACACCAAAATCTTTTAGTCCAAACTTCACTGATACTTCGGTTGAATAAGTCTTACCATCCTGTGGCTCAATAAAATAAAGTTCTGGGTCTGCAACAACAAATGATGTTAGCAAGAATAATAGATAATTTTTTTTCATAACTTTTCCTTTAGTATACTTTCTCCAATTAAGAACATTTCTATTCCATTGGATTTGTAGTTTTCTAATTCCATTTTAGATTTGAAACCGGATTCTGCAATAATCTTAAAATTATTAAGTTCATTGTGATATTTATCTCTAATAGATAAACAGTGGTTGATGTCCGTCTTCAATGTCCTTAAGTTTCTATTATTTATTCCAATATAATCAAGCTCTAGATCTTTTATTTTTTCAATTTCTATTTCATCGTGGAATTCTAATAAAACATCAAGTTCTAATGTTTTGGCAGTTGCAATAAACGAATTAATTTCTTCTTTAGTTAGTATTTCTGAAATAAGTAGTATGCAATCTACTCCAATGGTTTTAGCCTGGTAGATCTGCCATTCATCGACAATAAAATCTTTTTGTAAGATAGGTAAATCTGAAACCTTTCTTACTTTAGCTATATGGGAAATAGCACCTAAGAAATGATCCTCCTCTGTCAGTATCGATAGATTTGTGTAACCTTTTGTTTCATATTCTAGTGCTAATTCTTCTGGTTTGTAGTCATTCACTATTACACCAGCCGATGGAGAGGCTTTTTTCATCTCTGCAATAATTTTAAAATCACTTGAACAATTATTTAAATGAGAAAAAAACCTAGGTTTATCTATATTTGTATTACTGCTTATATAGTGGTCGGTAAATGAATTCGAGAGTTTTTGAATTCCAATTCTGCGATGTTTAGCTTCAATTATTTTTTCTAAGATCGTCATATCTTATGGGTAAATTTAGCGTATTTATTCAACAATAGTAAAGGCCGACCCGAATGCAGCTCTCTTTTAGCTTTTTCAATGCCCTCTGCCAGTGATTCAACCTGATTTGATATGTATAAAGCAGCTCCAGCATTCAGGGCAACCATATCAAAACCTGGGCCTCTTTTCCCGTTTAAGATCTCTATTCCATACAAATAAGCCTCTTCTAGTGTCTCAACTTGTATTTCACTGATAGAGCATTTACTTAGGTTATAGTCTTCAGGATTTATTTCATAAGATGTAATGTCATTATGTCTTAATTCATGCACAGAAGCAGTAGAAGTGATTGATAGTTCATCAATACCATCATTTGAAGTTACTACCATTGCTCTGGATAAGCCTTTATTTTTTAAAACATTAATAACAGCCTCATTTATTTGAGCATCTGAAGTTCCAATTATTTGGTAATTGGGATTAGCAGGATTTACCAATGGACCCACAACATTAAAAACGGTTCTGACGCCCAAGGCTTTTCTTTGAGCTGCAACGTGCTTTAGTCTTTGATGATATGTTGGTGCAAATAAGAAGGTCATCCCAAACTGATTGAATGCACTAATTGCATTAGCTTTGTCATTATTAATATTCACACCAGCTCTAGATAAGAAATCTGCACTACCTGATTTAGAGGTGATAGATTTGTTACCATGTTTCACTACTTTTCCACCGCATGAAGCTACTACAAAGGCAGAAATAGTTGAGCAATTAAAAATTTTTAAATTAGAGCCACCAGTGCCACAGGTATCAATGAAATCATTATCTGAAAGTTCAATGTTATCAACATAGCTATTCATTACTGAAGCTAACGCATCCATAACATAGTAATCAATCCCATATTCATTCAGAGCAACTAATGTTTCAGTTATCTCTGTATCCGTTGCTTCCCCACTTAATATATGTTCAAGATAAAATTTGAATTTATCGTTTGACTTAGTTATCTCAAAAAGCGCTTCTTTAATACTCATTTTATTAAGGTTAAAAAATTAGAAATTAATTTTGATCCTTGATCAGTAAAAATAGATTCAGTATGAAATTGAATGCCAATTAAATTAAATTTTTGGTGTTTGATACCCATAATAGAATCTTCATCTTTATTAGTTATCCATGCATTAACAATAAAGTCTTTATCTAAAGTTGCCTTTTCGATCACCAAACTGTGATAACGCATGACATGGTAAGGGTTTTTTACATTACGAAATATTGAGGCACCATCGTGATTAATTTGCGATGTTTTACCATGTTTGATGACTTCACACTTAATGATATTTGCACCAAATGCTTCGCCAATACATTGGTGTCCTAAACATACGCCCAATATTGGTTTCGTTCGATAAAAATGCTTTATTAAATCTAAACATATACCAGCGTTTTTAGGGTTTGATGGTCCAGGACCAAGCACAAAAGCATCATAATTATTTTTTTCTAGCTCTTTAATTGAAATTTCATCGTTCCGTATCACATCAACATCAATATCAAAAGATGACAATTGATGTTCTAAATTAAAAGTGAACGAATCGTAATTATCGATGAGACATATTTTCATTTATACTTTAACGCCTCCCTGAAAACAGCTAATTTTGATTCAGTTTCTTGCCATTCATTCTTAGGAGTTGAATCAAACACTATACCTCCACCAACACCTACTTTTACTGATTCTTTTGTATGTATCGCAGTACGTATGACAATTGCTGTATCTAGATTGCCATTAAAACCAATATAACCTACAGATCCTCCGTAGATGCCTCTTACCCTATTTTCATGTTCAGAGAGAATTTCCATGGCTCTGATTTTTGGTGTTCCACTCAATGTACCGGCGGGTAATGCTGCTTTTAAACAATCTATTGGTGTTGCACCATTCTTCTTTTGTCCTATTACATTAGAAGTCATATGCATAACGTGAGAGTATTTTTCTATAATCATCATTTCATCGACTTGAACTGTTCCAACTTCAGAAACTTTTGATAGATCATTTCTGGCTAAATCTACTAGCATCATATGTTCTGCTTTTTCTTTTTCATCTTCCAATAAATCAATTTTATTAGACAAGTCTTCAGATTCAGTCAGACCCCTCTTACGGGTTCCAGCTATTGGTCTAATCGTTACTTTATCTTTCTGGTGTTGGACCAATATTTCAGGTGAGGCTCCAATTACATTAAATTCATCAAAGCTCATGTAGAACATATAAGGTGATGGATTTATGAGCCTCAATGCTCTGTAAAGAGTCAAAGGGTCATAACTTCCTTCAAATGTTACTTCTTTAGATAGGACTGCTTGCATAATCTCACCTTCATGTATCAAGTTTTTTATAGAATTAACTTGTTGCTCATAGACTTCATATGGCACGTTGGATTTACTAGTAATCTCAATATCTTCTTTAACGATGTTATGTTTAATAGATGGTTGAAGTGAAAATAATAAATTTCTTATCTCTGTGATTCTTTTTTTTGCTAGTTCGAAACCTTCAAGTGTCTTATTTTGTGTATTAACAATGATAGAAAATGTGCCTTTAAAATTATCAAAAACGATTAATTCATTACATTCACACAGGCTAATTAACGGTATATCTGAAGATTTATACTTAAGTTTTGGTTCAACGTATTTAAATGATTCATAACTAAAATAACCTATCAAACCACCGGTAAAAACCGGCAAATTGTCTAAATCAGGCGATGAATATTTTTTGGTTAATTTATCGATGTAATCATAAGGATTTGGAACTCGTTCTTTAGTTATGGCTTTTTTATCTTTGATTTGTAATTCATTATCAAAAAAATCATATCTAAGGGAAGAAGGAAGTGTCATTATTGAATAGCGCCCTTTAATTTCGTGACTTTTTGCTGACTCAAATAAAAAGCAATTTGATTGATCGTAAAAATTTGAAAATATATATAAAGGACTAATTAGGTCAGCAACAAATTCTTCATACACTGGTATATGTGAGTAAGATGAATCACATAATTCTAAAAATCGTTCTTTGTTCATGCTTTAATGGTCTCAACAATTGGTTCTACATATTTTTTTAATTCAGTCAAAGATGGGTCTAAACTAATTTTTTCCACGATTGGACTGCCTATAACAATTCCATCGGTTAAGGTTTTAAGATTTTTAACGTCTTCGACTGTTTTAATACCAAAACCAGTAATTACTGGCTTATTACTTAATTTTTTTAACGCACTTAGTTTTTCAGAAATTTCTTCTAGATTTAAATTATTTGAACCGGTTATACCTCTTTGAGTAATGTAATAAATTAAAGCAGGATCATTTTCTAAAAATTCTTCTATAAGATTTAGCTGTGTGGTAGGTGCGATTAACTGCACGTGGTTAAGTTGATTATTTTTGAATGTATTGATAATAGATTTCTCACTTGCGGGGAGATCGACGATTAAAATACCGTTAACACCACATTCAGATAATTTAGTAGCAATAAGTTCAGATGAAGGATTTATAAAGGAATTGGTATAACCCATAGCAATTACCGGAGTATCAGAATATGTTCTAAACTTTTTAACAATCTGACAAACATCATCTAGGACAAAATCATTTTTTAATGCATGATGATGAGCACTTTCTATAATTTTTCCTTCAGCAATTGGATCTGTAAATGGAATACCAATTTCAATCAGATCTGCCCCAACGTCATTTAGAAGTCTTAATGCTGATGAAAAAACTTCATTAGAAGTATGCCCTGCAACAAGATAAGGTATGAAGGCTGTTTGGTTATCTTTGATTGTTATTAAACTAGTGTTTTGCATTTTTCATCACCGAATATAAATCTTTATCACCTCTGCCTGACATATTTACGACAACATTTTTACTTTTATCAAGAGCACTTATTTTTTTGAGATAAGCTAATGCATGAGCCGTTTCTAAAGCTGGAATTATGCCTTCAATTCTTGAGATTTCATAAAATGCTTCTAGTGCTTCATCATCAAAGATCTTTACATATTTAGCTCTCTTGATATCAGCTAAATAAGCGTGTTCTGGTCCGACCCCAGGATAATCTAAACCAGCTGAAATCGAATTTGTTTCAAGAATATTGCCTGAGTTTGACTGTAATATTTTGGTCTTTGCTCCATGTAATACACCTGTTGATCCATCTGTAATGGAGGCTCCACCTATATCACTACTATCTTTACCACCTGCTTCAACACCAATTAACTCTACAGTTTTATCTTCTATGAAAGGGTGAAATACACCCATAGCATTGGAACCACCTCCAACACATGCAATTATCATATCTGGCAGAGCTTTGAATTGATTGAGAGATTGTTCTTTTAATTCTTTTCCACTAATGGCATTAAAATCACGCACTATTGTTGGATAGGGGTGTGGCCCAGTGACACTTCCTATTATGTAATGGCTAGTATCAACATTTGTGACCCAGTCTCTAATAGCTTCGTTGAGTGCGTCTTTAAGAGTTGCAGTACCACTATGTACAGGCACAATGGAAGCGCCCAAGGTTTCAATCTTAAATACATTTAATTCTTGTCTTTCAATATCTTTAGCACCCATGTACACAATACATTCAAGTCCTAATTTTGCACAAATAGTAGCTGTTGCAACACCATGCTGTCCTGCACCAGTTTCCGCAATAATTCTTTTTTTGCCTAGCATTTTAGCTAACAGAGCTTGACCTACAGTATTATTAATTTTGTGTGCACCCGTATGATTTAAATCTTCTCTTTTAAACCAAATTTTTGGTCCATTTAAGTGCTTAGTTAGTGACTCAGCAAAATATAATGGTGATGGTCTACCAACATAATCTTTATAGATGTCTGTTAACTGTAAATTGAAATCTTTATCGTCTTTTATTTCTGTATAAAGCTTTTCAAGTTCGTTAAGTGCATGAGATAGTGTTTCAGGTATAAATAGCCCGCCATAATCTCCAAAATAACCTTTATTCATTTACATTCCTTAAATTCATTAATAAATCATGATTCTTTATGCCTGGAGCATTTTCAAACTTAGAATTAACATCAATACCCCACACATTTAAATCTTTCAAAAAATTTATATCCTCTATACCAATACCTCCAGCCAACATTACTTTCGATAAATCAAACTTGTGCAAATTGCTCCAATCAAATTTCTCTCCGGTACCACCAAGAGCGCCTTCCATATTGTCGATCAAGTATCTATGGTTTTTTTTATTTCGAGAATGCAGTTGTTCTAATTGTTTCAGAAATGTTGCATTTACTGGAATAAAAAGAGTATTTGAGACTATGGGTATTTCACAGAAATTATAGATTTGAAGGTTATGGGGTGTTATGTTCTTTAACCTTTGAAATTCAGTCTGTTCACAATCTACAAGAAATACGGATTTATGCTTTAGTTGATACTTTTGTGTCATTTCAAGCGCCCAATCAATATTTACTTTTCTTTTACTTTCTTTAAGTAAATTAAAACCAATAAAATCTACCCCTATTTCAAGTAGTTTTACAATATCTTCCTCTCGGGTTATCCCGCATACTTTAATTTTCATAATGGATTAGGCTTGCGGGTCTTTTTCTAGCTCTGGTGATCTACCTCGCCAACCAGCTTTATCAAATATTCTCAAGTAGACAAGTTGATCATGATCACTTTCATTTATAACTTTTACGTAATCGCCCTCTTCAGCGAGTATCACGTCACCAGCAGATAGGGCATATTCATCTTTGTGCATTATTCCGTGTGAAGGGTCATGTCCATGACCGTCAGATGTGTTTGCATATTCAACAACTTCCATAATTCCTCTACCCGAAACAACTACAAAAATTACTTCACTCTCTAGAAGCCTATGACCAAATGTAGATTTACTAGGTTCAATCACTGTCTTACTAGCTATCAATTTGCTAAGTAAGTCGTTTGTCCAAACAGTGTAGTTATCTTCCTTTCTTTCAGGAACACCGCCAACTCTAAAATTTACGTATTTTTTTGCCATGAGTAGTTTATTCTATAGATGTTTTATGTGAAATCAACGCCAAACTTCTGGGTTTGATAAATGTTTGGTCATCTCTTGTTTTACAGCTTCCAGTGCTTTCTCAGTTCTTATCATAACCTTCATTTCTGTAAGCTTATTATTCTCATTCCATTTGAACATATCGATACCATTCACTGTGACACCATCCATTGTACATTCGAACTCTAGAACAGCTTGCTTTTCATCTACTAATTGCCTTGTATATTTAAAATCACTCGTTAAAAAAGTTTGACTAGCTGCAAGTAAATAAATGTATCCCATATATTTCTCTTTACTTTTGAAAACTGCTGGAGAATAAAACTCAAAAGAATCATCTAAAATATCGTAAAGGCCTGAAGGATCATTATCCAAGATAGTTTTATGCCAAATATTTAAAGGACTAGTTGTTTCTTGCATATTCTTCTACTTCTCTCCACACTCGGGCAAAGTTTCCCCCCAGTATTTTTTGAATGTCATTAGTAGAGTAGCCACGTTTTTGTAACTCTGCAATAAGATTTGGATAAGTAGATACATCTTTTAAGCCATTTGGCAATGTATCACCAACTCCATCATAATCTGAACCAATTCCAACGTGATCAATTCCTACTAGCTCTACTACCCTGTCAATGTGATCTACAACATCTGATACTTCAGCATGTATGTATGTAGATGGATCATATCCTTTTGATTTATCGTTTATATTTGTTAAAAATGCCGTTCCAAAATTTACTTGTAATACGCCTCCTTTTTTGGCAAGAGCTTTCATCATTGAATCTGAGACATTTCTTTCCCATTCTGGGGTGAAATGTCTTAAGGACGAGTGACTGGCAATTACCGGTGTGTCTGAAATATCTATTGCTTGCAAAAAGGCTGCATCAGAAACATGGGAAACATCAACCATAATCCCTACTTTATTCATTTCGGGAATTAGAACCTTCCCAAAATCACTTAATCCACCCCACTGTTTATTTTCATCATAGGATGAATCTGAAATGTGATTGCTTTTAGCATGAGTCAAAGTGATATATCTAATACCTCTTTCATAAAAGTAACTAACATTTGTTAAATCGCCCTCCAAGGCTGCACCATTTTCCATCCCGTAAGCAATACCTACTAAGTTTTGTCCCGGCAGATTTCCTAAATATGTTGATGTATCAATTAAAAAGAATTTATCTGGATTTGCTTCAATAATTGAATTCATTAAATCAATTAAGTCATTGGCTAAGTCAAAGCTTGTGCCATTCTCTTCGGTATCTGCTGGTAGATAAATGGAAAAGAATGGGACATTTAAACCACCAGATAGAGCTCTTGGATAATCAAAATCGTAACTAGTGGTTAGCGCAATATCCTCAAATGTGCCGGTATTATCCAATTGTTGTTTAATTCTATAGGGCGTATCAATATGTGTATCGACAATTAATGAGCCTTGCGCAATATCGTCTGGACTTTGTACAGAGCAACCAGTGATTAATATTAAAAAGGTTAAGTAATACTTATTTATATCTACCACCTGCGAGTGCATTGCCAATAATTTTTATTAATGGTCTAGGGAAAAAGCGTAAAAGATTCATCAAAAACCTATTAAGAGCCCCAGTAATTACTATTTCCTTCTTTTTATCCATTCCAATGATGCCCTCTGTAGCTACATCATCTGCGCTCATTTTCATAAAAGAAGGAACTTTATCCATTCGATCTTGAGTTCCACTCATTTCATGAAATTCAGTAATTGTAAATCCAGGACAAACAGAAGTGGCATAAATATTATCTTTGTTGTAGGCACTATTGATTGCTTCTACAAATCTATTCATGAAAGTTTTAACTGGGCCATAAAGTACAGCAAATTCATTAGAAGTTGGCGCAAAAGCAGCTATAGAAGAAACCACCATAATATTTCCTCCACCTCTTTTAACAAGATCTTTCAAATGAATTTTAGTTTGCATAATAACTGATAGACCTAGCACTCTCAGACAAGCTTCTTCTTCTTCTAAAGATGCTTCATCTAATCTGGTGTTTATCTGATAACCTGCATTAAGCACAAGGGTGGAAATATCCAAACCTTCGTTTTTACAAAATGCATAAATCTGTTTCGGTGCTTCTGGCAAGGTAAGATCTGCTACGATAAATTTAACTTTTACATTAAATTTCGTTTCTATATCAATGGAGATACTTTTTAATCTATCTTCTCGTCGTGCTACCAGAAGTAAGTTTTCACCTCGTTCTGCTAATTGATAAGCTAAAGATTTACCAATACCTGCAGTAGGTCCTGTAATCATTGTAGTTTTCATAATTTTTGTATTATAACTCAATTATACGTATTAATTTTTGTATATATTTTAATCAGTTTGTTCATTTTTTAAACAATTAGAATTTGTTAAAAATTAAAATTTATAAAAATTTATATTTTTTTATGCCTGCAAAAGCTTATTTTTAGTGGGTCTTAAAATTAGTTAAAAAAAAGTACTATTTTTTTATACTAAATGCTTGCTTTAACTATTAACACATTATAAATTAGATCTTACCTAGCGGTAACGAGAACTGGAAAGGAACTGCAGAACCAAAGAAAGGAAACGTTACACAGGAAGAGACCTGAAGGGTGAAAGTTCAAGAGAGCTTAGCATGCAAAAAAGCAAACTTGACCACCGAGAGTAAAAGAGATCTTACTCAAGGATGCAAGAGGTAATCTCACTTTTGACACCCACAGATCTCGATTTATAAAAAAACTGAGCTTGCTCAGTTTTTTTTATGTCTAAAAAACCTTACAATCCACTGATGAAAATTTTCTTTCTTGGACCAGAAGGCACTAATTCAGATTTAGCTGCTAGAAATATCTTTAAAGATAATGCTAAATTTGTTCCCCTTCCCTCAATAGAGGATATCTTTGAAAAGGTTGCAATGAGTCATTCATACTATGGTGTAATCCCTTTTGAGAATTCATATCAAGGGGTAATCAACTCATCTCTGAATTGTTTAATAGATTATGATCTAAAAATTCTTAGAGAGTTTAATTTTTCTGTTAGCCATCATCTATGTTCAGCAAATACTGAGTTTGATCTACATAAAATAAAAAAAATCACCTCGCATCCACAAGTTTTTGGTCAATGTAATAATTGGATAAGAAATAATCTTCCTGACGTTGAGAAAGTAGTTGCAACGAGTACAGCTGAAGCAGCCTCAAAAGCAGTACATGACAATGAGTTCTTCTGTATAGCTAATTCATATGCTATTGAACTATTCAATCTTCATACGCATCTTGAAAATATCCAAGATAGTAACGACAACAAAACCAGATTTTTAGTTATAGGTAAGAGTATTGAAGAAAAAGCCGATCAGAATAAAACATCTGTGATGATAAACATTGCAGACAAACCAGGCTCTTTAATGTCTATTCTGCAACCTTTTACTGAACTCAATATTAATATGACAAGAATAGAAACAAGACCTTCCAGAAATAATGACTACTTACATACTTTCTTTATAGATTTTGAAGGATATTATGAAGATGAAATTATTATTAAATTATTAGAAAAACTGGAAAAAATGTCAGAGGAATTGAGAATAATAGGCTCTTATTCTGTTTTAAATTAGCTGTTTTCTTCTAAGAATTCTACTAAAGGTTTTTTCAATAAAATCCATAACTGGTTTGTCGATCAAGTGAGACATGAAATCTACACTCAAAAACGTGCTATTAGGAATCAGTTCAGCAGTTTTTTTTCCTTCCTCATAAGGTATCAATGGATCAAGTTTTCCATGAATAACTAAAGTTGGTGTTGTAATACCTTGAACTTCGTTATACCTGTCTTTATCCGCCAAAATAGCAATTAACTGTCTTGAGAATCCAGACTCATTATCGCTTCTATTTATATTTTTAATGACTTCTTCTCGAAATGCAGCTTCATCAAATTCAGTTTGTGGACTTGCTAAAATCTTGAAGATTTCTATAGATCTTTCAACTCTTTCGTCGACTGACTGATTTTTAAAAGATCTGTCTTCGATTAATTTTCTTAATTCTCCTTTAGGAGCTGTTTTAAGATCTGGTGTTCTAGCCATAGATGCTATGAGTACATATGATTTAAATCTATCTTTATTATCAGCAACCATCCGCTGAGTTATCATGCCACCCATAGATTGCGCTAGTAAGTGAGTTTGTTCAATATTTAAATGATTAATGACTGCTATGCCATCACTTGCCATGTCAGCAAGTGAATATACTGATGTTAGAGGTAAACCCAAATAAAATTTAGCATAGTTCCAAACAAAATTAGGTCTACCGTATTCTTCAAAATTTTTAGATAGTCCAACGTCTCGATTATCATAAACAATGGGTCTGAAGCCATTGTCTTGAAGAACAGAAATAAGTTCGTCGGGCCAAAAAGTTAATTGTCCACCTAAACCTTGTACAAGCAAAATTGGCTCATTATCGATAGGTCCATAATCGACATAAAAAATTTCTACTCCATCGTTATCAGCATAACCTTCTTTTGATTCTAGGAATGCAGAATTAAATAAAATAAAAATTATTGCCCACTTCAAAAATCGCATTTGTTTATTCTAAAGGGATTTTATCTTTATGCGTAGAATCTACGCCACATTCTTATGCCGAATATCAATGAAAATATCCATAACATAAGCTCAACATAATTTGGGTTTGAATTATAGCCAAAAAAACCTTTTGCAAATTCTCCAATATAACCTTTGTCATAGAGAGGATGATAATAGAGATCTTTAGCCTCATCATATTTGTATAAAATACCATTTTCTGGTTTTGTATCTGTTGGCTTTAAGATATCCCACGGTCTGGCTATTTCATCTTTTTGAATGAAACCTGATTTTTCTAAATACTCTTCTCCTTCATGTGTACCATAGGCAATCATCCCTGAAGCGAGAAAAACCAGTAATAAGGTTGTGCCTTTGAAAAAAGGCCTAAGATTGATTCTTTTACCGCCTATTACAATTAAATAACCAATTCCAATAGCTAAAGTTGCACCTGCTATAAATCCTATATATGAAAACCCATCTCCCCTATCTTGAGCAAGAAGCATAATTACTGTTTCAAAACCTTCTCTTAAAATTGAAAAGAAAACTACCCAAAAAACACCCCAAGATGACATTTTTAGCGCAGTCTCAGTTTTTGATTCTAAATCTTTTCGATCTGACACATGTTTTGATAACCAGAATACTACGTACCAAATTAATCCAGCAGCAGCATACATAAACAATGCTTCAAACAATTTCTCGTAGCGTGTATCACCTACTGTAGATTTTAAATAAACTACAAATATAGCTACAAAAATACTAGCTATAACTGATGCTCCAACACCTAACCATAATTTTTTTAGAGCATCATGCAGATTCGATCTTGATAAGAAACTATAAATGATCCCAACTATCAGAGATGCCTCTAAACACTCTCTAAAGACAATAATAAATTCATTCATGGAGATATACTAATGAGAATGATTCTCATTTACAAGCCTTTGAGGTAAATCAATGATTATTCCTGGGAGGCTAGTATGAAAATCTAAAGATGGATCCTCCATCATTGCTTTATTAATTATTTCTTGGGGTTCATAAGTTGGTTCTTGTGTAAAAAATATACCTCCCCAATGAATTCCATAAGTTAATCCCGATTCAAGATCTTTAGACAATTGTATGGCTTCATGAGGGTCTACATGATACTCAGCTTCAATATCTCTCGGAAAATACGAACCAATAGGCATAAAAGTTAGATCGATGTTGCCTAATTTTTCTTTAAAGGTTGCAAAGATATCGTCATATGCAGTATCACCAATATGAAGAATGTTAAGATCATTAGTTTGAACAAACCATGCCCCCCATAAGCTTTGATTTCTGTCAAATAAACCACGTGCAGACCAGTGTTTTGTTGGAGCAAAAGTTATTTCAATATCTTTAAATTCTCTACTGTCCCACCAATTTAATTCTTCAATATTGATTAAACCTGCTTGTTTAAGAAGTTTTTTATCGCCTTTTGGCACATAAATTATTACTTCTTCATAGAGATTTTGAATATCAATTAAAGACTCAAGATCTAAATGATCATAATGATTATGAGAAATAAATATTAAATCAATTTTTGGTAACTTGTTAATCGTTATTGCTGGTGGAACATTCCTTTTTGGACCAATATTTTTAAATGGAGAGGCCCTATCGTTAAAGATTGGATCAAATAAAATATTTAAGTTATCGATATTTAATAAAATTGTTGCTTGGCCTATCCAGGTAAAATAATTTTCTCTCTTACTAAGATCCTCTTCAATAAGCACATAGTCAATTGAACTTTCATTCGGATTGGTTCTAAGTGTATTTAATCCAGATTTGAAAAATGTGACAACATATAAAATAAATATTAAGACTAGTACGACCAGGCCCAAAAGAATTTTTTTAAGCATTAGCTTAGATTAGATTATTGAAGAAGTTGAATCAAAAAAATAAATTAAGGCAACTAAAAGGAAACACATGAACGCACCTATAAGATCATACCTATTACCGATTTCATTCATCATTTTTATCATCCTCTCTCTTTCCCAAATACCTAGTAAGCCCGATAAAAATATAAAGAAGCCGATTATCAAAAGTATATAGTTAGAATTTACCAATGAATAAGTGATTAAAGTACCAGATACTAAAAGTTCTACAAAAAGGTAAACATTAAACAAAGCTTTATTATTAGTCACCTTTAGTAGTAGATCTAAATTATTAACAATGGAGAAAATAATGGCAAAGCCCCAAAAAGCATAATAAATAAGAGGTATTAATATTATTTCCATAAAAAAAGTGCGGCTTTTACACCGCACTAAAAAATTATTTAAACATTACTTGATAAGTAAGCTCTACACTTCTTATATCACGTAAATCTTTATAAGTGCTTACTATCTTTTCATAGTCTTCAGCATTAAAGCCTTTCTTTTCTCTGTATACTTCTAGTTTCTCAGCAAACTCAGCTTGCTGATCTTCAGTCCAAGGCTCCATATTTGCATGACTAGGATAATACAATGCTAGATAAGCAACACTGTTATTACTTGTCCACACAGCATAATCAGAAATGATACCCATCTCTTTTTGTATTTCAGCTGCTGGTACCCAAGTTTGCTCCAAGCCATCCATATAGTCATTCATATAGCCCCAATCAACATCAACGGTAGTAAGCTCCCAAACGCCAGGTGTTACCTCTCTTGATGCTTCTTCTTGAGAAAAAGACATAAATGAAAAAGTTAGTAAAGTAAGTAATAAATATTTCATATAAACTCCTCTTATAAGAGTTTAAACGAAAAATGGATTTATGTGTCAAAATGCCACATTAAGAAAAGTGGCATCCCCAAGGGGATTCGAACCCCTGTTGCCGGGATGAAAACCCGGTGTCCTAGGCCTCTAGACGATGGGGACACATTCGGTAATTATAATTACAAATTTTAAATTTTAAAGTTATTTATCTTTAAGTTTTTTTTCAACTGCTGCCAAAAACCCACGCATAAAATTCACTTCCATTTCATCAAGCCCTATTCTTGTGAACATCCTTTTGATTCTAGCACCAATCTGCCTTGGGTTTCCTTTATTAAAAACTTCAAGCTGTTCAGAAACCTCAATAAAATGATTTATCAATCTCTTCACATGATTTGATTCTGCAGTAGGGACATCCCAAAATTCAGATTTATTGGGTTCACGATTAATTATCTCATCCACATACAATTGATAACAAACAACTTGCACAGCCATTGAAAGATTTAAAACTGGATAATCAATATTGGCAGGTATGTGTAAATGCAAATTACATCGTTGTAATTCTTCATTTGTTAAGCCTCTATCTTCTCTTCCAAATAAAATTGCAACTTTACTTTTTTTCTTTGCCTCTATAATAATATTGGGTGATGCATTCTGAAGTGTTTCATTAGGCCATGGAACTTTTCTCATTCTTGATGATGTACCAACAACAAAATTGATGTTTTTTAATGCTTCATCAAGACTATCAACTACTTCAATATTTTTTATTAAATCTTTTGCATTAGCTGCCATTGTTTCTACAGCATCTGAAGGAAATTCTTTGGGTTTAACTAAACATAGTCGACTAAAATTCATTGTTTTCATGGCTCTTAGGGCAGAACCAATATTTCCAGAATTTGTAGTTTCTACAAGAATAATTTTGACTTGTTTATTTAAACTCATAATATATTGACTATGTCATTACCCCCAATTCTTAATAGAGCACTAAATGCTGCATATGAAGGTGCAAATGAAATAATACAATTTAGTAAGAGAATTGATAATCTAAAAGTAATAAAGAAAGGGACTAATGACTTTACGACAAATCTAGATCAATACGTAGAGCAAAAGGTGTTCGAAAACTTACAAAGATATTATCCAGATTTTGGCTACTTTGGAGAAGAAACAGGAACCGACGGAATAGATGATAAAGAGTGTTCTTGGGTACTTGATCCAATTGATGGCACCAGAAATTTTATTTATCAATACCCTCATTACGCGCTTTCATTGGCTTGTCTTAAAGAAGATAAAGTTGTTTGTGCTGTGATCATTGATCCAGTTAGGAATGATGTATTTTGTGCTGGTGAAGATACAGGAGCTTTGCTTAACAATAAAAGAATAAGAGCTAGCTCTAAATCTTCTTTAAATAATGCTTTGCTGAGCTCAACTGGTCACTCTAATAAAGATCAGAAATACATATATAAGCCTCTCGAAACTTATAAATTATTGAATGAATTTGATGTTACTGTAAGAAGGTCAGGCTGCACTTCTTTAGATATAGTTTATTGTGCTGCAGGCAAACTGGATGGGTTTTGGGGGCATGGCCTTAAATTATGGGATAGACTTGCGGGACTCCACATAGCACAATCAGCTGGTTGCTTGATATCTGATTTTAAGGGTGTGCCTGATACCTATTCATCAGATCACATGATAATTTCAACACCAAAATGTTTTAAAGATTTATCTAAATGCGTCAGAGCAGGATTTCAATCTAAAGAATAAGATTCTTCAGGTTCATTTTTAGGTTTTTCCATATCTTTTTTAGATAAACCTGTCAGCATCAATACTCTAACAACAATAAAAATTGAAGAGTATGAACCTACTACCACACCAGCTGCTAAAGCTAGGCTAAAGTTTTTCAAGGCTTCCCCACCCGCAACTAAGAGTGCTATTAAGACTAACAAAGTGGTAAAAGAGGTAATAATCGTTCTAGCGAATACTTGATTTAGAGAATCATTAAGTAAAACCTCTGAACTACCTTTCTTATTATCATCTAAAAAGTTTTCTCTTATTCTATCTGATACAACAATCGAATCATTGAGTGAATAACCAACTACTGCAAGCAAGGCGGCCAGTACTGATAAATCAAAAGTTAAACTAAAAATCGAAAAAATCCCAAGTATGATCAGAACATCATGAAATAATGCTGCAATTGCTCCATATCCAAACTTTATTTGGAATCTAAAAATTATGTAGACAAGTATCACGAGCATAGCAACAAGAATAGCAATGCCACCTTGATCACGAAGCTCTTCACCAATCTGAGGAAATATTGTTTCGGACTTTTCAACTTCTCCTAAATAATTGTCAGCTGATAACTGATCTATAACGGTTTGAGCATTTATACTTAATTCCTCGTCACTTTGAAATTTGATTAATACACTGTTGTCGCTGCCATAGTTCAAGACAACAAAATTGGAATTCTCAATTTTAGAGATACTATTTCTAATTCTCTCCAAATCTGCTTTTTGCTCGTATTTCATTTCTAATGAGATACCACCAGTAAAATCTAAACCAAGGTTAAGGCCTTTGAATAATAATGAAACTAAGGTTATTAAAATTAAGCCAGAAGAGACCATAATTCCGAATTTATTAAATTGAATGAATGGTATATTCATTAAACCTTCAACTCCTTTATATCTCTATATCCATAAATAAAATTAACTAATGACCTTGTAACAAATATTGCAGTAAATACAGAAGTAACAATTCCAATGCTTAAAGTGACAGCGAATCCTTTAATTGGGCCTGTTCCGATGGCATATAAAATAACAGCAACGAGTAAAGTGGTTATATTTGCGTCAATAATTGTACTGAAAGCTTTACTGAAACCGTTTCTTATTGCATTTTGTACTTCGACATTTGCTTTAAGTTCTTCTGAAATACGGGCAAAAATTAGCACATTAGCATCAACAGCCATTCCAACAGTAAGTACAATACCTGCTATACCCGGCAAAGTTAGAGTTGCCCCAACAAGCGACATTATTGCAGTAACCAAAATTAAGTTTGAAATTAATGCAACATTAGCGGCAAAACCGAATAATCTATATCTAATAAGCATAAAGATAAAAACCAAGATAAAACCTACAATTACTGAATTTAGCCCCTTATCAATATTATCTTGTCCAAGAGTTGGGCCTATTGTTTGTTCCTCAACAAATTTCATTGGTGCTGCAAGCGCTCCTGCTCTAAGCAGAAGTGCAAGCTCACTTGCCTCGTAACTACTTGATAGTCCTGTTATCCTGAATGCTGTCCCCAATGCAGCTTGTATAGTTGCATTACTGATAACATTTTTTTCTGTATAACTCTCTTGCAGTACATTATCGTTTTCATCAAAGAAAGTTCTTGTTTTCTCTTCGACTAAAACAACACCAAGCCTCCGCCCAATATTATCTTTTGTAGCGCTTTGCATTGATCTTCCACCATCTATATCTAGATTTATATTTACTTGTGGTCTTCCGCTTTCATCAAAACTACTTTGTGCGTTAGTAACATTATCACCAGTGATAATTACCACCTTTTCTAGAAATGCACTTGTACCCGATGAGTTTTTATAATTAAATTTTTCTTTCCTAAGAAACGAGTCTGTCGGTCGAGCTTCTAATCTAAATTCTAAATTTGCAGTCTTACCTATTATCTTTTTGGCAGATGCTGAATCCTGCACACCTGGGAGCTCAACCACAATACGTCCTTTCCCCTCCCTTTGAACTATTGGTTCTGAAACACCTAATTCATTTACTCTGTTACGCAAGGCTACTAAGTTTTGCTCTACTGCATAATCAACAATCTCAGATAAATAATTGTCTGTATATTGAAGCTCAAGGTCATTATTATTTTGCAAAATATTGTATTTTGCTCCAGATGTTGTGAAATTATTTTGATCAAGATAATCTCTTGCACTTGAGAGATCTTCAAAGTTTCTAAAAGTGATATTAATACTCTCATTAGAGCTTACATAATTAGCATTGATGTTTCTTGATAGGAGCTCGTCTATTATTGAAGCACCTTCCGAAGATAACCTTTCAGTAGAGTATCTATCAGTATCAACTTCCAGTAAGAAATGTATTCCACCTGCTAAATCTAAACCGAGGTTAATTGGTTTTCCTCCTATAGAGTTAAGCCATTCAGGTGTTGAAGGTTCTGAATTTAAAGCAATTATGAACTCTCCATCAGAATAAGAAGACAATACCCTTCTCGCTGCCAATTGATCGCTTACATCTTCAAAAATTATCTTCGCTGAATTCTCTTCATATTCAATTTCAGTAAAACTTACTTTTTTATCATTCAACTCAGAAGAAAGATCGCTAATAATATTTGAACTTGTTGCTCTTATCGAATCGCCAAATGCAATTTGTATGGCAGGTTTTGTTGGAAAAAAGTTTGGCAGTGCAAAAATAACACCAAACACTAACACTGAATAAATTAATGCAATTTGCCAGACTTTATATTTGTTCACTGTGATTCAATGCTGTTAATAGTGCCTTTCGGTAATTTTGATGCTACAAACTCTTTTTGCATGTTAATAGAGACTTGATCGTTTAATTTAACACTCACATAACGGTCAGAAATGTTTTCTATTTTTCCTACTAGCCCAGATGACGTCATAACCTCATCCCCTTTTTCCAATGATGTAACAAGGGCTTCATGTTCTTTCTGTCTTTTTTGTTGTGGTCTAATGGTTACAAAATAAATAAACAAAAAGAATACTAATAGCATTAAAAATGGTAAAAAAGATGGTCCTGCTGCTTCGTTCATTTATTCTCCTATAGTTGAGGCTTCTTTAAGCTCCTCATATCGTAAAAGGAATCAAGAAATTCTTCAAATTTATTTTCCTCTAAAGATTTTCTTATATCAGACATTAATTTGTGAAAATAAGCTAAGTTATGAATGCTCATTAGTGTGCTAGCCAAAATTTCATTACATTTATCTAGATGATGCAAATATGCTCTTGAAAAGTTTCTATTTGTATAACTATCGCAATTTTCATCAATGGGTTTAGTAGAATTTTTATGCTCTGAATTTCTTATTTTTAAAATACCTTTACTGGTATATAGAAAACCATTTCTTGCATTTCTCGTCGGCATTACACAATCAAACATATCTATACCATATCTTACGCCTTCAACTAATTCTTCAGGTGTACCCACCCCCATAACATAATGAGGCTTATTTTCAGGTAATTCTGGTGCTAAGTGTTTGAGTATTTTCGTTTTTTCATTTTTGGGCTCTCCAACGCTAAGACCACCTAAAGCTATACCATCGAAGTTTAAGTTACTCATAAATTCAAGTGATTCTGTTCTTAAATCTTTGTACATCCCTCCCTGAACAATTCCGAATAATAAATGTCCGTCTTTATGTTTTTGAAAGTAATCAATTGATCTTTTTGCCCATATATGTGTTAAATTCATGGAATTTTCAGCCTCGTCTTGTGAAGATGGATAATCTGTACATTCATCAAAAGCCATGATGATATCGGCATTTAATGTCAACTGAGTTTGTATTGAATCTTCTGGTGACATAAAAATCTTTGATCCATCGAGTGGAGATTTGAATTCAACTCCTTTTTCAGAAATTTTTCTCAATTCATTCAAACTCCAGATCTGAAATCCTCCAGAATCTGTCAGGATAGACTTATTCCAACCCATAAAATCATGTAAACCATGAAATTTTTCAATGGTTTCTAATCCAGGTCTTAAATGTAAATGAAAGGCATTACCAAGTATGATTTCAAAACCAATATCATGTAATTGCTGAGGTGTTAAACCTTTTACTGTTCCATATGTTCCAACGGGCATGAATACTGGAGTTTGAACAGTAGAAGACTTGGTAATTAATTCACCTCTTCGTGCAAATTCATGTTTATTAAGAACCTTAAATGTCATCTTTCTATTATCATTGCATCTCCGTAACTAAAGAAGCGTAATTTCTTTTCAATTGCATATTTATATGCAGAGAAAATTGATTCTTTACCTGCAAAAGCACTGACTAACATTAGTAAACTTGATTGTGGTAGATGAAAATTTGTTACCAACGCATTAACAACATTAAATTTAAATCCCTCTTTAATAAAAATGTCAGTTGATTGGTTTCCAGGCAAAATAATTTGACTGTCACTATCCCAAGCTGATTCAAGCGCTCTAAGAGTAGTCGTTCCAATGGCTACCACTCTTTTCTTATTTTTTATGTGGTTATTAATTATTTCAGCTGAATTTTTAGAGATGTAGAAATTTTCTTCATGAAGTTTAGATGAATTATTGATAGGTTCATCTGGTAAGGGTTTAAAGGTTCCTAACCCTACAGATAGGTCAATTACACACGTATTAAAGTCGGACTTTATCTTTTCATATAAATTGTCATCAAAATGTAGAGAAGCCGTTGGTGCTGCTGCAGATGCATTTTTTGATTCTTTAGCAAAGACGGTTTGATAGCGTATTTTATCAATCTCTTCTTCCTCTCTATTTAGATAAGGAGGTATAGGCACTTTACCAACATTTTCGCATAGATTTTTTATTTCTTGATTAAATTTAATTAGGACGGAATTATTTTGTTTGTCGCATATATTAATTTTTATCGGAAAGGTACTAGTTTTTAGTATTTGTACTTTCTTTTTTAAATTTAGCCCTTTTGTCAAACACTCTGCTTCATATTTAGAAATTATTTTATTAACAAATATTTCTGCCGCACTACCACTTTCTTTATGAAGAATTAGTCTTGCTTTAAAAACTTTTGTCTCATTGAATACAACCAAGTCATCTTTTTTTAGCAAAGATGGTAGTGAGGAAAAATCATGAATGTTAAAACTCTTGTTACATGAAAGAAGTTTTGAATCAGTTCTATTTTTTAATGGATACCGTGCAATTAATTCATCTGGTATTTCGTAATCATAATCACTTTTATAGATGTCTTTTTGCATAGGATGTATCATAGCAGTTATGGGGATGTGGTGGAATTGGTAGACACGTGCGACTCAAACTCGCATGCTGAAAAGCGTAACGGTTCAAGTCCGTTCATCCCTACCAATTAAACTTATGAAATTAAATTTGTTTTTTTTATTATTTATTGCATCTTTAACTAATGCTTCCCACCTCGATAACTGTGAAGAGGAATTTGTTGAAGGAATTGGTTGGAAAAAAATAATCTACACAGAAAATGGGCCAATTGAGATGTTAGGTAGATGTAAATCAGATGAAGAAAATGCTGCAACCTTATTATTAATGGGGCTTGTCATTTGGGGAATCTATGAATATTACGATGAAGATGAATATCCACAAGCACTTTTTTACAGTAACAATCTACAAATAATGCCTTTTAACGAAATTAGATTTAATTCAGGCTTAGATGCTTCATTAAATGTAACCTTATTTAAATACTCTTTTTAAAATCTGTAAACCCGTAATCATTCTCCGAGGTTGCTATTACTTTTTCTGTGTTATCAGTAAATTCGATCGAACGAGCATGAAGCATTAATCTTTTGGCATCTGTCTTGGAATTACCTAGATAATACTTTTTATCTCCAATTATTGGAAATCCAGCATCTAAACAGTGAAATCGAATTTGATGTGTTCTTCCAGTTTGAGGAATAGCCGTCATCTTTGTGTAGCCATTCATTTGTTCATTTATAAAAAATTTTGTTAGAGATTCTTTACCGGAATTGGTTTTGACAGCTTTTTGATCTGTTTTATGAGTCTTTTGAATATCTAAACTATTATTTATCTTTTTTAATTCTTTTGGCCAAGACCCTTTCACAATACATTCATAAACTTTTTTGACCGATCTATTTCTAAATTGTTTGTGGATATCTCTCAACGCCGACATTTTTTTGGCAATAACCAAGCATCCACTGGTTGATTTATCAATTCGATGAGCGAGATTAAAATTTTCTGAATACTTATAAATTTTTCTGACTATTTCAATAATTCCAAAATTTAAACCTGAACCACCATGCACTGCATAATTTGGTGGTTTGTTTAAAACCACAAAGTTTTTAGAGTCATAAATGATAGAGTCTTTTATCAAATCAATATGATCTTGTAGATTTGGTGAGTCATTAATATCAGTTTTTTGTACCAACTCAGGATATCCAATTTTATCACCGGTCTGAAGCTTATAATCGGGTTTAGTTTTTCTGCCATTTACTTTTATTTTTGCTTTTCGGATAGAGCTATAAATTTTAGATTTAGGGATGCCTTTTTTAAATTTACTAAAAAGAAAGTTATCTAACCTTCTTCCTTCATGATCTTTATTTACAAGAAAAAAATTAATTTTTGTCATTTTGCTGTAAAATATACGCCTTAGCTTACAACGAAATAGAAAAATTAATGAAAAGTAAGCGATAAAAAAAATTTAATAACGATGAGAACAACAAAAAATAGATTAAACAAATTCAAAAAAATGCTTATTCCACAGAGACTTATAGCATAAATCGTTGTTCTTATCCTTTATTGATAAGGGATAAAATGAAAAAAATTTTAATTGATACTAATTCTATAAATGGACGTAGAAGTGCATTGATAGAAGGCGATAAACTTATAGACTTTGATCTGGAATTTGAAGGAAATAACTTCCAGAAAGGTAGTATACACAAAGGTAAAATCACCAAAATTGAGGGAAGCTTGGAAGCAATTTTTGTGGAATTAGGTTCCTCAAGACATGGGTTTTTGCCCTTTAAAGAACTTTCAGCGGAATATTTTGATCCATCAAAATCAGGTGACGATAGATTTAAAATCAAAGAAGGCGATGATATCGTTATACAAATTCAAAAGGAAGAGCGTGTTAATAAAGGCGCAGCATTATCAACTTACATATCACTAGCAAGTAGATACATTGTTTTAATGACAAACCATCCAAATGGTGGAGGTATCTCAAGAAGAATTCATGGAGAAGAAAGAGATAAGATAAAAAGTCATATTGAGGCACTAAATGTACCAGAAAATATGAGTGTAATTATCAGAACTGCTGGTATTGATAAGCAAATTGAGGAGCTTAAGTGGGATTTAGAATATCTTAAAAAATTATGGGTTGAAGTTGATTCAGCAATTAAGGGTTCTAGAGCAACACAATTGATCTACGCAGATCAAAGCCTTATTCAGAAAACAATTAGAGATTACTTTAAAGAAGATATTGGAGAGCTTGTTGTTGATAATGAAGATGACTTTAATTCAGCTAAAACTTATACCAATAAGATTGTTCCAGATTTTATTGAAAAAATTAAACTTTACGATGAAGAGGTTCCATTATTTGCGAGTTATGGTATCGAGTCTAAAATAGAATCTGCATTTTCCAGAGAAGTTAAACTAAAATCTGGTGCTTCATTGGTAATTGATTCTGGGGAAGCACTCACTTCAATTGATATTAACTCCGCAAAATCTACAAAAGGTGGAGATATTGAAGAAACAGCCCTGAAAACAAATTTAGAGGCAGCAGCAGAAATTGGTAAACAAGTTAAATTAAGGGATTTAGGTGGTCTCATTGTCATTGATTTTATTGATATGGAAGAGCCAAAAAGTAATGAAAAAGTTGAAAGAGCGATGTATGAATCAACAAAACTCGATCATGCAAGAATACAGTTGGATAAGATATCAAGGTTTGGCTTAATGGAAATGTCCAGACAAAGAATTAAACCTGCCTTAAATGATTTAATGGGTAAAACCGTTTGGGTGAGGTCTGTTGCATCGGTATGTGAATCGATCTTTAGATTGATCACTGAAAAATCTATTAACAATCAATCTAGTATTTTGATGTTGAAAGTTTCCCCAAACATAGCTAATGAGTTGCTAAATAGATATCGTTCCAATTTAGATCAATTAGAGCGTAAATTTTCTAATAAAATTATGACTTTCATTGATCCGTACAAACAAAACGATAACTATACGATCGAAATTAAAAAAAATGCTTATTTTGATTATGAGTATGAATTGGATGAATCTTCAAAAGCTTTCCAGAACAGAACGACTTACAATGTAAAGGTACCAAAAAAATCAAAAAAAGCTCTTGTTGAGGACGTCGAGTTTAGGAATATTCCAAAAATTGATAACAACAAAAAAGGTCTACTAGATTCATTATTTAATTTTTTTAAAGGCGAAGAAGAACCAAAACCCGGAAGAAAAAAATTCAATTCTCGAAGAGGCAAACCTAATCCAAGGCGTAGTTCAAATCAAAGTAGAAATAAAAATTCATCTTATAAAGGCAATAAAAAATTTAACTCAAACGACAAAAATCAAAAAAATGTCAGAAAACCTATTGCTAAAACTAAGAGACCTGTAAAAACTTCAGTACCAAAAAAACCATTAAAGCCAAAAAGCGGAAATGTTAAAGTGGCTCCTGAAGCAACCCCAAAGCCGGTTGATGACAACATTGGCAACAGAATAGAGCCTGTAAAGAAAAAACCGGTTAGAAGGGCCAAAAACGACCCTAGATCATAGTTTTAAGAGTATTTAATATTAAAGTGTTTGATAAAGATGGTTCTGGAGGTATTTGAGGTAAATTCTCTTTTGAATACCAATTTGCTTCCAGAATTTCATTGTTATCTATTTCAAATCGATCATTCAAAGCTTCTGCACTAAAAGCCATCATCAACTGATTTGGAAATGGCCAAGATTGACTTGCTAAATATTTAATATTCTTTATTTTCAAGCCAACCTCTTCAAAAACCTCTCTCTTTACACAATCTTCTAAAGATTCACCTAATTCTACAAATCCAGCAATAACTGTGGATAATGTGCGAATCTCGTTATTATGTTTAACCAAAAGTATTTTTTTGTTATGTGTGATTGCGGCAAGAATACAAGGAGACATTTTTGGAAAGTATTCCCTTGTGCAGCTATCACAAAATTTGGAAAGATCTTCACGGACTTCACTTAACTTATTTCCTGTTCTAGAACAAAATTTCTGCTTGTAAATCCAATCATAGATCTGGAATGCCCTGGAAATTAAGATAAGTGAGTTTTCATTAAGATGAGAATATAAAAATTTCTTGCTTAAGTATTCACATTCTTCGTTTATTTCCTTCAGTTCTTCAACAAGAAATATATTTAAATTATCTTCCTCAAAGATTTTAAATATTTGTGAAGGCAATTGATCTGGAACTTTATGGAAGAAATTTTTATTTTTCTTGTTAAACAGTATTTCTTTTCTAGAGTTTATACTTACTATTAGATCATCAGGCTTGGGTTTTTGACTTATAGAAAAACTGGACGTTAAATTTTTCATGTCTGTATAATGTAAACTTTTATTAGAGAAGTGTTAAATACAATATTCAAAAGTTTTTTAGGGAATGCGCCTGATTGGTACAAATCAAGCATTCTGCTATTTCTTTTAATAAATCCCTTAATTTTTTTCTACTTCAATTTTATGGGACTTAATCCAGGATTCTTGCTTGGTTGGATAGTGCTTCTACAATTTATTTTTACTTTAGTTTTTTCCATACAGTGCTATCCCCTTCAACCAGGTGGTTTAATCGCATTTCAAGCACTTTTATTGGGCTTGACGGATCCCTATCACGTTTTACATGAAATCGAATCAAATTTAGAAGTAATTCTTTTACTAGTCTTCATGGTTTCAGCTATATTTTTCATGAAAAATCTTTTAATGGTTATCTTTACAAAGCTATTACAAAGAGTTAAATCAAAAATTCTACTCTCATTGCTATTTGTAATTTCAGCTGCATTTTTGTCTGCATTCTTAGATGCTCTTACAGTAACAGCAGTTTTAATTACAGTAATGGTCGGCTTTTACCATACATTTGAGAGGAGTTTTAAGAATAATGAGATTAATAAAAATGAATTTGAACAAGTTAAATCATTTTTGACTGACATTATGATGCATGGTGCAGTTGGCACTGCTTTGGGTGGTGTATGCACAATTGTAGGAGAACCTCAAAACTTACTTATTGCTGATAAAGCTGGTTGGGAATTTATGGAGTTTTTCTACAAAATGGCTCCTGTAACGATGCCAGTTTTGCTTGCTGGATTGATATGTTGTGTCTTAATAGAGAAATTTAAAGTATTCAGCTATGGACATCAAATGACTGATGAATTGAGAAGCAAGATAATTGTAAATGCAGAAAAAGTTGATGCGGAAAGAACAGATATGGAGAAGCTTCACTTAGTTTTTGAAGCGATGTTGGGCTTATGTCTAATATTTGCACTTGGACTTCATTTAGCACCGGTAGGAATTATTGGGTTATTTTTAATGGTCTTCTTGACAGCTTTTAAAGGGATTACCGAAGAACATCAATTAGGTGGAGCTTTCAAAGAATCCTTACCCTTCACCTCACTACTTGTGATCTTTTTTGTGGTTGTTGCTGTAATCAATGATCAAAGCTTATTCACACCTGTGATAAACCTCGTTTTGGCTTCTTCAGTAGATATGCAAGTGCCATTGTTTTATTTAGCGAATGGTGCCTTGTCAGCTATTAGTGATAATGTCTTTGTTGCAACTGTATACATGAATGAGATAGTTTTGGCACTGGAAAACAACGTTATTACTGAAAATCAATTTGATAGGCTTGCAGTAGCGATAAATACAGGTACAAATTTACCAAGTGTTGCAACACCTAACGGTCAGGCAGCATTTTTATTTCTTTTAACTTCATCTTTAGCGCCATTAATAGGATTATCTTATTTAAAGATGGTCTACAAAGCTCTCCCTTACACGATTGTTCTAACTCTAGTTGGACTAGCGTGTGTTATATATTTCATATGACACAAAATCATCATAAATTTTGTATTGCTCCAATGATGAAAAAAACTGATAAGCATTTTCGTTTTATGGCCAGACAATTTACCAAAAACTCAATGCTCTATACCGAAATGATTCACTCGAATGCAATATTGAAAGGTGATGTCGATAAATTATTAAAATTTGATAGATCTGAACACCCTGTGGGTCTTCAGCTAGGAGGGTCAGATCCAAAGTCCCTGGCACAAGCAGCAATAATTGGTCAGGAGTTTGGTTATGATGAAATTAATCTAAATGTGGGCTGTCCGTCCAAAAAAGTAAAATCTGGTAATTTTGGAGTTTTTTTGATGAAAAATGTTGAATTGCTCGGCTCTTGCGTAAATGAAGTTAAAAAAAATATCAACGTCCCCTTCACCATAAAATGCAGAATTGGAGTGGATGACTTTGAAGGAGAGGACTATTTAGAAAGCTTTCTATCAACTATTTCTGATTACGATATAAGTACATTCATTATTCATGCTAGAAAAGCCATTAGTGGACTCGATACCAAAAGGAATAGATCTATCCCCCCTCTGAACTATGATCTTGTTTATAAGATGAAAGATCGCTTCCCAAACTTAAAAATAATTATCAATGGAGGAATAGAAGAAATTGAGAATGTAAAAAAACAATTAAATTTTGTAGATGGTGTAATGTTGGGTAGAAAAATTTATTCAGACCCTGCTTTTTTATTGCAAATTGATAAAGAAGTTTATGGAAATAACACAAATTTAGAGTTCAGCAAGGGAATGCAGAATTATATGGCTTACATCTTAACTCTTAAAAATAAAAAAGATGTAAATCGAGCTGTCACACATTTATTACAAATTATTCGTAAACTCTCTCATACAAAAGAAATTAGGCGCAGACTTTTAGATAATGTAAAAAATACATCTATTGATTTAGAAGATGTTTTCAATTGTTTTAAGGAAGATCTAGATCAAAAAGCTCATCTTCAAATTCACTGAGAAACTCATCTTCGACCTCACCATCTTGTACAGAATGTTCACGAGATTGAAGAAAAGCATCTTTTACAAATTCATACCTATCTCCCACAATCAGATTCTCAGCAGCAAGTATTCTCTCGCGAGTATCAATAACATCTAAAAAAGAGAAAAGAATCTTCGTTTTATCGTCTTCAATAGCAAAAGAACCTGAGACATACCAGCTAAGAGGAATACCAAAAATATCTCTGAGAGTTGACGGCCCAACAAATGGTACAAAGACGTATGGACCTGGGGCAACACCCCAAACTCCTAAAGTTTGGCCAAAATCCTCATCGTGTCTTTCAAAACCCATTCTCGTAGCAATATCAAATATACCACCAACACCAATAGTAGTATTAATAACAAATCTAAGTGAATCTTCTGCAGCCAGTTTAGGCTTACCCTGTAGTAATTGATTGATTACTGTATCTATTTCAGCAAGATTATAAAAAAAGTTTGTAACAGAATCCTTAATAAATAAGGGAGTATAGTTACTGTATATTTGTGCTGTTGGTCTTAAAAAATTTTCATCTAAGGAATCTGAAATATTAAATACAACTCTGTTTAAATTCTCATACGGATCTACATCGATTGGTTCTTTATCTTCTTCCGCATGAAGTATAAAAACTGCTGCTATTAAAAATAAAAATTTCTTCATTTAAACATTTTCTTTGGTATATATTTTTTTAGTTTATCAAGATTGACTAGTTCTTCATAAAAATCTTTTCTTGGGATTCTTGGTAAAGTAAATAAAATTTTTAAATTGAATTCATCCTTAATTCTTTTACTCAGAACTGGATCATCATTAATATCAAAATTTTCAGACATATTTTCAATTATGCCTAAGCAATTTTTTTTAAATTTTTTGATGAGTGAATTGGTTTTATGTAAATCTGCAATACAGAAATCATCTTCCACAGCAACTAAGACAACATCATTAATATCTAAATCATTCAGAATTGTAAGATAAGCATCACCTGTACCAGGTGGCATATCTATCAATAAATAGTCAAGATCGCCCCAATTTGTTCCTTGGTATAATTGTTTAATCGCTTTACTTAAAACTGGTCCTCTCCAAATTGCTGCTTTCTGTTTATCTACCACAAAGTCTATTGAATTTATCAATATATTGCCTATTGCTAAAGGTATAAATTTATTTAATTTTTCATCGTGGGTTATGGAATATTTTGAATTATCTGGAAGGATTATTTGCGTTAAGTTGGGTCCGTATATATCTGCATCTAATAAACCAACTTGAAAGCCTTGGTTGCTTAGATGATTAGCAATTATTAAAGTAATTGAGGTTTTACCTACACCTCCTTTACCAGAAGCTATAGCAATTTTTTCCATAGATTTAAAATTAACATATAATTTCAAAACAAACATGAAGTATTTAGTAACAAGCGCCCTTCCCTATGCAAATGCTCCTCTACACTTAGGACACGTTCTTGAAATTGTCCAAACTGATGTTTGGGTAAGGCATAAAAACTTAACTAAAGATGAAGCTTTGTATTTCTGTGCAAGTGATACTCATGGCACACCAATTATGTTAAAAGCAAAAGAATTAAATATTACTGCTGAAGAACTTATTGATGATTTACATAAAAAACACCATCAAACTTTTAAAAGTTTTAATGTTAAATTAGCCAACTTTCATTCAACTCACTCAGAAGAAAACAAAGAACTTACAGCTGAAATCTTTCTAAAAGCACTTGAAAAAAAATATATTCATAAAAAGAAGATATCTCAACTCTTTGACGAAAAAGAACAAATATTTCTATCAGATAGATTTGTCAAAGGCACTTGCCCATCATGTGGTGCAGAAGATCAATATGGAGATGCTTGCGAAAAATGTGGGTCTACTTATGATGCTCTCGATCTTATCGATCCTAAATCTGTGCTCACTAATACTGTACCTGTAATAAAAGAATCTGAGCATTATTTCTTTAAGCTAAATGAACTTCAAACTTTTTTAAAAACAAATATTCAACACATCTCTAGACAAACACCCATCAAAGCAAAACTTGATGAATGGTTAGATAAAGATTTAAAAGATTGGGATGTTTCAAGAGATGAGCCTTATTTTGGATTCAATATTCCAGGTGAAACAACAAAATACATTTATGTTTGGATGGATGCCCCAGTTGGTTATCTTGCTTCCATTAAAAATTGGAGCATTAAAAACAAAATAGATTTTGAGGAACTAATAAACAAAGAAAATGTAAAACTTGTTCACTTTATTGGAAAGGACATAGTTTATTTTCATTTGTTATTTTGGCCAGCTATGCTTAAAACCTTTGATGTAAACAATTTAGACGAGGTTTTCGTTCATGGTTTTCTTACGATTGAAGGAAATAAAATGTCAAAATCTAAAGGGAATTTTATCCTTGCAGACAATGCTTTGAAGTATGCGAATCCTGATTATTACCGCTATTATCTTTGCTCAAAACTCAATACTGATATTTCAGATATAGATTTTGCGTTAGATGATTTTATACAAAAGATTAATAGCGATTTAATCGGTAAGTTTATAAATATAGGCAGTAGAACACAAAATTTCCTCGTTAAATTAAACAACTCTGAAATAGCTGCTGGAAACATAAAAAAATCGGAAAGCTTTAAACCAAGTTATCAAGAAATAATTGATCTCGTTGATAGGAAAGAATATTCAAAAGCTTTAAAGAACATAATGGTTATTGCAGATAAAATTAATGCTTATGTATCAAATCAAGAACCATGGAATAAAGCAAAAAACGGAGAAGAAGATAAATGTATAGATATCTGCTCAGAAGCATTAAACGTCTTTAAAGATTTAACTATTTTATTACAACCCTTTATTCCGTCGATTGCTGAAAAAATATTTAAGCTCCTGAATACAGAAACTTTAAATTATGATGACCTGAGCAAGGATAACTTGAATAAGGTACAAAAATTTCAACCTTTCATTTCAAGACTTGAAAAAAATGATTTTGACGGAATACTAGACTAGATGGACGAAATAAATATACAAGATTTTGCAAAAATAGATTTAAGAATTGCAAAAGTTAAACAAGCTTTAGAGGTACCTGAAGCGGACAAATTAGTTCAACTAGTATTGGATGTTGGCGAACTCGGAGAAAAAAAAGTGTTTGCTGGCATTAAGAAGGCATATAAGCTCGATGATCTCAACGACAAATTGGTTGTACTTGTGAATAATCTTGCGCCTAGAGAAATGAGCTTTGGCTTATCAGAGGGAATGATTTTAGCAGCAGGCCCTGGGGGAGAAGAAATTTTTATGGTGTCTCCTGATGAGGGTGCAAAACCTGGAATGAGAGTCAAATGAAGACAGATATATTAGTTATTGGTGCTGGACCGGTTGGATTATTTACTGTATTCGAAGCAGGAATATTAGGTCTTAAATGCACCTTAATAGATAATCTTGATAAACCTGGTGGTCAATGTGCTGAACTATATCCTGATAAACCTATTTTTGATATTCCAGGAGTGCCTTATCAGACAGCCCAAGAGCACGTAGATGCCCTCCTCAAACAAATAGAACCATTTGATTACGATCTAATTCTGAATGAAAGAGTCGAAAGCATATCTAAAAAAGATGATGTTTGGTTAGTAACTACCAACAAAGGCTCTAGGGTTGAAACACCCAATATTTTTATTGCTGCAGGAGCAGGATCATTTGAACCAATTAAGCCCAACCTTGAGCGAGATTATTCTTCTTTAGAAGGCAACAAAATATTCTATGCAATCAAAGACAAGACGTTATTCAAAGATAAAAAAGTTGCTATATTTGGCGGTGGCGATAGTGCCTTAGACTGGACAGTTGAATTACAAAAAGTCGGAGCAGAAGTATCATTGGTTCACAGAAGGGATGCTTTTAGAGGAGCACCTGATACAGAGATCAGTGTGAGGAAGTTAAATGAAGAGAGAAAAATTGAACTTTTAACTCCATTCATAATTAAAGATATAGTTGGAAATAAAAATATTGATTCTATCAAACTTTTTAATACAGGAACGAAAGAGGAACTAGATATAAATGCTGACTACATTTTATTTTTTTATGGACTTAACAAAAAACTTGGTCCGATTAATGATTGGAATTTAGAACTTTCAGGTAATAAGATTCAAGTTAATACAGAAAATTTTGAAACTGATAAAGAAGGTATTTTTGCTGTCGGCGATATTAATACTTATCCAGGAAAATTAAATCTGATTTTATCGGGTTTCCATGAAACAACACTAGCTGTTCAAAAAGCATTCAACAGAGTTTACCCTGGAGAAAGAGTGCCTTTTGGCTATACAACCTCAAGTAAGAAAATTCATGAAAAATTAGGTTATTCTGAAAAGTGAGTAATTAAATAATAATCAATTCGTTTTCTAAATGAGAATCATTAGCAAAATGCCTAAATTCCTTGATTTTTAATTTCAAAGATCATATAAATTCACTATGCAAGGCAACGACAAAGTTATCGAACACCTCAATAAAATTCTTTCAAACGAATTAAGAGCAATCAATCAATATTTCCTACACTCTAGAATGTTATCCGACTGGGGTTTAGATAAATTCGCTCAGTACGAATATGGTGAATCTATGGATGAGATGAAACATGCTGATGTTCTTATTCAAAGAATTTTATTCCTTGAAGGGTTACCTAACATGACTTACCTAGGAAACGTTTATATCGCTGACGAACCTGTTGAAATACTTCACAACGATTTAAAACTTGAAAATGAAGCTATCCCAGATCTCAGAGAGGCCATACTTGCCTGTGAGGAGGTCAATGATTTTGTTTCAAGAGATTTATTACAAAAAATACTAGAGAGTGAAGAAGAACATGTAGATCATTTAGAGACCCAACTAGATTTACTAGAAAAAGTTGGTCACGAAAACTTCTTACAGACTCTTATAACTGCTAGTTAAACACAGATTCCAATTCTTTCGTTTCGTGCAACTCAGAAACGATATCACATCCACCCACTAATTCACCTTTGACAAACAATTGCGGAAAGGTTGGCCAATCCGATATTTGAGGAAGATTTGCTCTTACCTCTGGAAATTCAAGAACATCAATATAACTAAATTCTATGTCATAACTAAATAAAATCTGTGCAACTTTAGAAGAAAAACCACATTGAGGTTGATAAGGTGATCCCTTCATAAACAACAAGATTTCATTATCTTTAATTTGGTCTTTAATATTTTGTATTACGTTATCCATTTATTAAATTTATATATTGTTGAATTGTGTTTTTAAAACCCCTATCAAGCGATTCTGAAATAATAGCATGGCCAATCGATACCTCATCAATTAAATTCAGTTCCTTTAATAAGGGAAGATTTTGCAAGTCTAAATCATGCCCTGCATTAACCCTCAAACTTTCTCTTTTAGCGCTTTCTGCAGTAAAGATTAATTTTTTTAATTCTTGATCTAATAACTCTTTATCACCAGATTTATGTGCATCAGCATATGGTCCTGTGAAAATTTCAACAGCATTAATGTTTTTATTCTCTAGTAAGCTTAAATCTGTGCCAGCATCAATAAAAACACTACACCTTAAGCAATTGTTTTTAATAGAATCTGCAAAATCTATTCTATTTAAATCGTTCATATCCCAACCATGATCTGAGGTTAATTGATCAGTGTCGTCTGGAACCAATGTAGCTTGTGTTGGTTTGAACTCATCAATTATACTTACATATCCCTTATATTCTGATGATGGTGACTCAAAAGGATTTCCTTCTATATTAAATTCTTTCTGATATTTAGTTGTTAATTCTTTTATTAGTGCTAAGTCTTGGTATCTTATGTGTCTGTTGTCAGGTCTAGGATGTGCGGTAAGACCAAGTATGTCTGCATCTAAAGCTGTTTTAGCAAAATACTCCATACTTGGGCTGATAGACCCTCTGGAGTTTCTAATCAAAGCTATTTTATTTAAATTGATACTTAATTTCATTTTGTAAGAAAAAAATCTTAAAGCTTATTATAATTTAAAAGTGCGCTTGTAGCTCAGCTGGATAGAGCGCTTGGCTACGGACCAAGAGGTCGGGAGTTCGAATCTTCCCAGGCGCACCATTTTAGTTATGAAACATAAAATAATTTTACTTTTCTTCTTATTAAACTCGGTATTCAGCTACGACAGAATTACTGGCCTGCCTTTTGCAAGCAGATCAGAAGTTATAGCTGAAAATGGTATGGCTGCTACAAGTCATCCGCTTGCAACTCAAACTGCAATAGAGGTCCTCAAAGATGGTGGGAACGCCATTGATGCTGCTATTGCGGCAAATGCCGTACTTGGATTGGTTGAACCTACTGGCTGTGGTATTGGTGGTGACCTGTTTGCAATTGTGTGGGATGCAAAAACACAACAACTCTATGGTCTAAATTCATCTGGTCCAGCAGCACAGGATATGACAATTGAAAAGCTAAAAGCTATGGGTATAAATAAAATCCCTCCATTTGGTCCTTTACCAGTTACAGTGCCAGGAGCTGTTGCAGGGTGGACAGCTCTTCATAAACGTTTTGGTAAAAAACCTTTTGATGAATTATTTATCAATGCTATAAACTACGCAGATAATGGATTTCCAGTGACTGAAGTTATTGGATATTATCTCCAATTGTCATCTGCAAGATATAAAAGTTATCCAAACTTTGCAGATGTGTGGATGCCAAATGGCAAAGCTCTTAAAAAAGGTGATATTTTTGTTAATAAAGATTTAGCCAATACGTATAAAAAAATTGCTAAATCTTATGGGGAAAGCTTTTATAGAGGCGATATAGCTCAAACAATTTCTAAATTCATAATTGAGCAAGGTGGTTTCCTCTCAGAAGATGACCTTAAAAGATATGAACCTGAATGGGTAGATCCAGTTTCTTCAAACTATAGAGGTTATGATGTTTGGGAATTACCACCAAATGGTCAAGGCATAGCTGCTCTTCAAATACTAAATATTCTTGAACAATATGATATTGCTAACATGGGGCTTAATTCCGCTGAATACATACATATTTTTACAGAAGCTAAAAAATTAGCTTATGAAGATAGAGCAAAATATTATGCTGATATGAACTTTGCTAATGTTCCTGTTAAAGAACTTATTTCTAAAGAATATGCATTAGAGAGAAATAAGTTAATTAATCTAAAAAAAGCTGGATCTGTCTATGACAGTGGCATTTTCGAGAATGGAGATACTATTTATCTGACAGTTGCAGATAAAGATGGAAATATGGTTTCACTCATACAAAGCAATTATCGAGGCATGGGTTCGGGAATGGTCCCTCCAAACCTTGGTTTTATGCTTCAAGATAGAGGAGAAATGTTTAGTTTAGATCCCAACCATCGAAATAGTTTACAAGGTGGTAAAAGACCATTCCATACTATCATTCCTGCATTTATTACCAAAGACGGTAAACCGTTTATTAGTTTTGGATTGATGGGTGGTGCTATGCAGCCTCAAGGACATGCCCAAATTGTTGTAAACATAATTGATTTCAAGCTGAACTTACAAGAAGCTGGGGATGCGCCTAGATTTAGGCATTTTGGGTCATCTGAACCTACTGGAGAGATAATGCTAGATGGCGGATTTCTGAGTCTTGAATCTCGAATTAATGATCAGATACGTAATGAATTATTGAAATTAGGTCACAATCTCAAAGGAGTGAATGATGAGAAAGGTGTATATGGTGGCTACCAAGCAATAATGCTCAAAGATGGTGTATATTATGGAGCATCTGAGAGCAGGAAAGATGGTCATGCTTCCGGATATTAGCGCCCGTAGCTCAGCTGGATAGAGTGCCTGGCTTCGAACCAGGATGTCGGGAGTTCGAGTCTTCCCGGGCGCACCAGTTATTAGTAGAATAAATAATGCATAAAATAATAGCTTTATATAAATTTTGTGAGATTACAAATCCTAAAAAACTCCAAATGATCTTAAAAAAGGAGCTCAAAAATTTACAAATCTTAGGCACTATTATTATTGGTCATGAGGGCATTAATGGCACTGTGTCAGGCAGTGAAACAAACATAAATAAAACTTTGAAATTTCTTAAGTCTGACAGTAGATTTTCTGACCTCGACATAAAACCTTCTTTTTCTAACAAAGCGCCATTTTTAAGATTAAAAGTGAAAATTAAAAAAGAAATCGTAACTATGGGTATTGATGATATTAAGCCAACTACACAAGCCGGCAAATACGTTAGTTACGACCAATGGGATTCACTATTAAACGATGAGGATACGGTCTTAATTGATACAAGAAATGATTATGAATATTCAATTGGGACATTTAAAAATTCTATCAATCCAAAAACTTCAAATTTTAAAGAATTTCCTAATTGGGTGAAAAAACAAAAGTTTACTGAAGAAGTTAAAAAATCTAAGAACATAGCTATGTTTTGTACAGGGGGAATAAGATGTGAAAAAGCTTCCTCTTATATGAAAAATGAAGGATTCAAAAATGTTTATCATCTCAAAGGCGGAATTTTAAAATACCTCGAAAATATAGATATAAAAAATAGCCTGTGGCAAGGGGAATGCTTCGTTTTTGATGAAAGAGTCTCTGTAAAACATGATCTATCTCAAGGAGATTACGATTTATGTCATGGATGTAGAATGCCTATTACTGAACAAGAAAAACTATCCAATAATTATGTTAAAGGAGTTTCTTGTTCTCATTGCGTAACAGTTAAATCTTCTGAACAAGTTCAAAGATATAAATCAAGACAAAAACAAATTAACCTTGCTAAAGCAAAAAATAAAAGCCATCTGGGACCTAAAACTACTTAGTTGTTTGTTTGTTCGAAAAGAATACTCCCAGAAAGATTAAAGCGGAGCCTATTACCATATCTAGTGTAAATACCTCATCTAAAATTAGTATCCCTAAAGATATGCTGGATACTGGAACTAAGTATGTAACAAAAGAAGCATTTAAAGAGCCTATTCTTTTTATAAGCTTAATGAATATGACATAAGCTAAAGATGTGTTTATTATCCCTAGAATTGCAATGTAAAGCCAAGATGTAGAACTTATTGATAGATTGGCTTCGCCATAGACAAATAAAAATGGTGAGAGCAATACGGCACCCACAATGAGTGATCCCATACCAATAAAAGAATTATTAATTGAAGATGGTGTATTAGCCAAATAAACACCAGATATTGCATAAGACATTGAGGCAAAAACACAAAGTATTGAAGAAAATAAATCTAACTCTCCTGACGGACCTGCTAGTAAAAATAAACCTGAAAATCCAATTAAAACACCTAGAAGTTTCATGTAAGAAAATTCATCTCTGTACAAACTAAAAAGTAGCAATGCTGTAAGGATTGGCACTGTTGCTTGTAAAACTGATAAAGAACCAGCTCCTAAATTCACAGATGCATATGCAAATAATGTAAATGGTAACGCTGTATTTAATAAACCTATTAAGAGAATAGGAAATCCATGATCAAAAAAAGAATGTTTCTTTAACTTTAATATAAAAAAAGGTGCAATAAATATAGCGGCAAATAACATTCTCAACGAGACAATCTGCAATGGTTCCAATCCTTCTATGACAAGCAATCTTAAAAAAAGGAATGAACCGCCCCAAAAAAGTGAAACTAATAATAATGTTAAAAAATCTCTTGTACTCATGATAAAAAAAAGCCTCTTATAAAAAGAGGCTATTCATAAAGTTAAAACCTTATGTCGGACTTAGGCCATAATTGGTGTCAGCAATTACCTCCTAATAATCCTGAATTTGTTTTAATACTAATTTGGATCACCTCCTTCGGCTGAGAATTAATCTAACACACCAAATTTCTCTGCGTAAATAGGGTGTGGGACACCTAAGGAAATATTAATTTATTTCAGAAATTAATTGAAGAGTTTTTGTTATTAATATAGTTTTTTTCTTCTTTTAGCGAGCTTAAGAATATTTCAGCTGATCTATAATCAGAATCAAAATATTGAAATGCAATACGTTCTATATATGCACTATCCAATGGTTGCTTTAAAAAATGATTTATAAGTTCTTTCATACTGTATAAGTATACAGTATTTATGAATAAAAAAAAGGGGAAGTTTCCTTCCCCTTTTAAGATTAAAGATTACTTTAGAATCTAACGTTCATACTTGCAGTTACAGATCTACCATAGAATAGTAAATCAGCTTCTGGAGTAAAGACGTCGTCTTCAGTACCGTCATAGTCAAATAGGTTTGATACATTAACTCTTAGAGTTGTACCATCATTGACTCGGTAACCGACACCACCATTCCAAGAAGTGTAACCGTCAAATTCAAAGATTGGTTGCCCATCGTATCCAAGATACTCATCGTCATATACACGATCAATATCAATGACACCACCAGATCTTGAATTACCTTGAACGTAAACATACCAATCTTGATATGCCCACTCAAATTGAGTGTCATAGAACCATTCGTCGTTACCAAATTGTCCTGTTGCACTTCTCAAGTCTTCAGCTGCACCAGAATCTGCACTCGCAAAGAAGTCTTCTTGAGTAGCTCTGTATCTGATAGCCATTGAACCTAAGTCCATTGCAACATTTTCTCTTGATACGAATGATGCTAATTCTGATACATCAAATGCCCAGTCTGCTTTCCAAACGTAAGTTGCGAAATCAATTAAACCAGCGTTGATTAAACCAGTAGAAAAATCATCTACCTGGAATTCCGCATCTCTAGAGAATGAATCACAGAATTGACTGTTTGGATATGTATCATAGTCATAACAAGCATTCATGTTCTGAGTCAGTGAATAGGAAGTAACATAATCTGTTAGTTCTATCTCAATGTAGTCAACCGCAAAAGAAGCTGCTCCAAAGAGTACA
This sequence comes from uncultured SAR86 cluster bacterium, assembly GCA_902619265.1. Lineage (GTDB taxonomy): Bacteria > Pseudomonadota > Gammaproteobacteria > Magnimaribacterales > TMED112 > TMED112. Next base: position 44,358 of record CACNDL010000002.1, on the reverse strand, counting down.
TCACCCCACCATGATGGTTGATACACAAGACCAGTTGATTTTGTATCTGCAACCTCATTGATTAGGTTTGGATTACCACCAGTTACACCTTGTGCTGTCGCGTTAACAACGTTTGAGATGAAATCTACTGGTATACCTTCCGCATCACAGTTAGCTCTTCTCTGCTCCGGGTTTCTACCGACATCTCTGTATCTGTAGTCACATGGGTCAGCAGCTGTGCTGAATGTAGTAATTTGTGGCAAGAATAAATCACCTAGATCTGGGGCTTTAACAGCAGTTTGCTCTGAAACCCTAATAGCTAAGTCATCCATTACTCTCCAGTTTAAAGATGTAGCATCCACATCATAAGAACCTGCAATCGAGTTATCGATCGTTCTTGATGAGTAGTCAACAACTAAAGAAGCAATAAATGGAAGTGTTAGATCGCCACCCATAAGTGGAACACTAACTTCGTAATAATCTGCATCAACTTCATAACCACCACCAAGTGAAGGTCTAGCTGCAGATCTTGTTAATCCAAGATCTTGGATAGCTGATGAGTTATATTGTCCTTGCTCAACTCTTGCTTCAAAACCTAAAGCTGCCTTTACAGTACCAGCTGGTAAATCAAAAAGATCACCTGAAAGAGTACCGTAAGTAACTTCTTGCTCAATGAAAGCATTTGTTCTCAAGTTTGTACCAATATAATCTTTGGCTTCGTCTGAAGGAGCACCTCTACCTAATACGTTTAGAGGTCTACAATCACCGATTTGACCTAGAAGGCTAGGACCATAAAGTGTATCACCAAAGAAGTAACTTGGAGGACCATAAACGTAATCATATAGTGCTGGATCACGTGTTGGATCATAATTCATTCGACAATCTATTTCACCTGTTGCTGGGTTAATACCAACATCAAGTGCTGCAGCGTATCTTGCACCAATGATGCCTGGCTCATCAGAATAAATTTCTGTATTACCAATTGAGTAACCAGCTGCATAGTTAAATGTGTTGTCGTCTAAATCGAAACTACCTTCAACACCTACAGAGTACATAGACACTGCGTTGTTGTTTTCAATTGTGTATCCACCGTTACCTTTACCTAATATATCTACATGTGATTTATGTACATAAACTTCTGTAGCTCCGTACGAATTCATAATATCGACAGAGTTTTGTGTTAAGTAAGGGTTTGTAATATCAATGATTGGTGGCATATCTTGACCCGGTGCGAAAATCCAAGTTGAGTATGGATAACCAGATGTATTACCGTAGTCAAATGAGAAGAACCCGTTATGGAACACGTCAAAATATATTGTCATGTTGTCATTAACGTCGTAGTTTGAAAACATACTAAAGTTCAATCTTTCGAAACCAGCTCTTAATGTATCGAAATCGTTTCTGTAAGCATCTTGACCGTCAATACCGAAGAATGAGCTTCCGTAATTTATACCGTCGTCATATGGTTGAAGGTCACCAATACCACCGAAGTGCCATGAAGTACCATCAGGCCATTGTCCATCAAGATACCAAATTCCGTTTGTACCATTTTTGAAAGAGTAATCGTATAAAGTAGCTCTTCCAGTTTCTGGAACAGCAGCAAGTGTTATACAGTTTCTTTGAGAAACTTGTGGATTACCTTCTACGTTAGCTGTATAAGGGACAACCATTCCTGCTTTAATATACTGTCTTTGGTAGGATTTACCTGCAGCATATGTTCTAAGTAATAAATTTGTATTACAAGTTCCTGTATCACGATCGTAATATCTATCCCATTCTCTTGTAAAAACGGTACCAATATCTTCATATTGGAAGTTCATTACCATATTTCCTTTGCCATCAGCAAAGTTTCCACCTAAGACTGCTTGAAATGATGTATCAGATGCAAGTCCAGCAAAGTCATCATATGTAAGTGTCATTGCAGCGCCTTCGTAGTCATCTCTAAGTACGTAGTTTATGACACCAGCAATAGCGTCTGAACCATATACAGCTGAACCACCAGCGTTAACAATCTCAACTCTATCAATCATGACGGATGGAATGTTGTTTATATCAACGGCGTTACCTGAACCACCAGATCCAAATGGAGAAGTAGATCCAACGAATCTTCTTCCATTAACGAGAACCAATGTTCTACCTGATCCTAGTCCAAAGTTATTAGCGAGTGCTTGTCCAACACTAAGTTGACTTTGGTTACCAAAGCCTCCGCCTGAACCGTTTGTAAGAGAGTTTGTTACACCAATACCTGGAACATCAAATAATGCGTCCGCGGCATTTGTATACCCCTTATTTTCATACTCCTCGCCATAAATAATGGTTATAGGTTGAGCAACCTCGTACTGAGATCTAGCAATTCTAGAACCCGTAACAACCACTTCTTCTGGCTCGGCTTCATCTTCGTCATCTCCAGTCATAACTTGCTCCTCAACAGCATCGACAGCTTCGTCGACCTCTTGATCAGCAAATGTTAGACCAAAGAATCCCAAGGAAACTAACAGTAAAAGTAATCTTTTAGTCATATCTTTCCTCTTTAATTAAATATTAATCTTTATTTATCGCCTGATTCGCCCATTTAGTCAAGGGTTTAAGGCAATTATTAGTAATAATATCTATATACAGACAAAATTATAAGAAAATTCTTTGAAATTCACTGTTTTGGCGGAGAGAGAGGGATTCGAACCCTCGGAACGCTACAAACGTTCACTACCTTTCCAAGGTAGCGCGATCGACCACTCTGCCATCTCTCCAAGAGAAAGCATTATATAACAAATTTAAGCGGTGGTTCTAACAGGTATAATTGCTATTCCACCCCTTCTTTCGAAATAACCCTCAACTGAATTTATTTTGTATCCAGCTCTGATTAAATCGCTGAATATGTATTCAACACATAATTCATGAAAACATTCTTTGTCAAAAAATGTACCTAGGTAATTGGAAATATTAATTATGTCTTCAGGATTTATAGATCCATCAATGTATATGTCTGCTATATCAGGTTGTGATGTGACCGGACAAAGCGAACGAAAACCAGAGAATCTAGTAATTGCATGATTTTCACTGACTTTAGGAGCATGACTAAAGTCAGAATTTATGATAATTTTTTTAGAGCTTAGCTCCTTTTTAGGGTGAATACCACTGATTTTGATCGAAGTTTCTATTAAATTTTCCACATGACTTTTGATTGTATCTGTGACCTCTTTTAGTGATTCAAATCTTGTATGGATCAAGGAATTTACAAAAAGTTTTAAGGATTTTGACTCTACAGTGAATTTTGAATCTGCGGGGATCTGAATAGAAAGTTCGTTATGATTGGAAACACTTTCCTGATTTAGCCAAAAAATCTCATGAAGATTCCATATATCCATACCTTTTTCAAAAATTAGATCTTTGTCTCTTCTCTGATTATCACGAGAAATTGGAAAAAGTATTTCTGGGCTGAAGGAATCTGGTACAGCTACTTTTTTTCCAAGTGGTCCTGCCATTTAATCTTTTACACCTACACCTTTGTGTAACAAATAATACGCTAAAGCAAAAAACCCAACTGTGAAAACACAAATAAGAACTAATCCTAGTGTTGGATCAATCTCTGAAGTCCCAAGCATTGCATATCTAAAGAAATTCACAATATAAAGAATCGGGTTGATTTTAGAGAAAAATTGCCACTGATCGCTCAAAATTTCTATAGAGTAAAAGATGCCGCCCAAGTAGATTAGTGGAGTAAGCACGAAAGTTGGCACAATGCTGATATCATCAAAAGTTTTAGCATAAACACCATTAATTAAACCTAAAATTGAAAATAATGTTGATGTTAATAAAATTGAAAAAAGTGTTAGAAATACATTACTGATACCAAAATTAGTGAAAAATAAGCTTACCAAGACAACAACCACACCAACCAAAACTCCTCTTGCTATACCGCCTACAATAAATCCTAGAAGAATTGCCCAATTTGCCATGGGTGAAATAAGTATTTCTTCGATAGCTTTCTGAAATTTTGCTCCAAAAAATGCTGAGGCAACATTAGCGTATGAGTTGGTTATAACTGCTAACATTATTAGTCCGGGAACCATAAACTCTAAATATGTCAGACCTTCGTAACCAGGCATTTCTCCAATTCTGCTTCCAATCAATTCACCGAAAATCAAAAAATATAGTGCAGTGGTGATTGCAGGGGGAATAATTGTTTGAATCCAAATCCGAAGTATTCTTCTTACCTGAACGTATGACAATGTTTTCAAGGACTGTAAATGATTCATTTTTTTGATGTGAGGTTTAAAAATAGTTCTTCTAGTCTATTGGTTTGATTCTTAATGTTCGTCACTTCTAACTGTTTGAACGAATCGTTTTCAAATAATTTATTCATACTGACATCTTTAGGAACGATCACAGAAAATTTATTGTTGTCTTCAACAGTAAGATTAAAACCTTCAATTTTAAGATTATCTGGAATGCTTTCAGTGGTTTCTATTGTAAAAACTTGGTTTTCCAGCTTCTTAAGCAAATGTTCCATTTTTGTATTTTCAATGATGGTGCCATTATCGATAATCGCAATATTTCGACAAAGATTCTCCGCCTCTTCAAGATAGTGCGTAGTAAGGATAATAGTTGTGCCACCTTTATTAATATCTATCAGAAAATCCCAAAGACCTCTTCTTAACTCAATGTCCACGCCAGCTGTTGGCTCATCCAGTATTAATAATTCCGGCTTATGAATTAAAGCTTTAATGATCATTACCCTTCTTTTTTGACCACCTGACAGCTCTCTTATGAACACATCTCTTTTATCCCAAATGCCTAATTTTTTTAGATACTCCTCAGTTCTTGCTGCAGCTGTTTTTGGATCTACTCCGTAATACCCAGCTTGCGCCATAATCACATCTCTTACTTTTTCAAATTGTGAAAAATTGAATTCTTGGTTCACCACACCAAGCTTCGACTTCGCTAGGGGAAAGTTTTCATCAATATCAATGCCACAAATTGAGATAGATCCATGATCTTTGGTAACTAGGGATGAAATTATACCTATCGTAGTCGATTTACCCGCACCATTCGGACCTAATAATGCGAAGAAATCGCCACTTTCAACAACCAAGTCTATGCCTTTTAATGCAACTACTTCATTGGCATAAATTTTTTTTAAATTTTTGATTTCTAAGGCTTTCATTAATGTCTTTTGGATAAGTGGTTAACTGCTCCTGATATACCGCTAATAGTTAATGGGTACATTTTTTCATCCATCAAGGCGTTAATCATTTTTATCGTTGAGGTATAGTCCCAATGATCTTCATGTACAGGATTTAGCCACACAGTTTTATGAAAATATGAGTGAATCTTTTTTAACCAATGTTCTCCAGATTCTTTGTTCCAATGTTCAATACTACCTCCAGCATTAGTGAGTTCATAAGGAGCCATACTCGCATCTCCAATGATTAAAATTTTATGATTTGGAGAAAATTTATTCAGAATACTTTGCGTGAGAACTCTATTTTCATTCCTTCTGAAATTGTCTTTCCATACTGACTCGTATATGCAATTATGAAAATAGTAGTATTCAAGATTTTTAAATTCCGATTTTGCAGCTGAAAACAATTCTTCACACATCTTCACAAATGGATCCATCGACCCTCCAACGTCAAAGAATACGATTAGATTGATATCATTGAGTTTTTCTCTTACATACTCCAATTCTAAATAACCAGCATTTTTAGCTGTACTCTTGATAGTATTATCTAAATTGAATTCGAAGTTCTCCCCTTTTCTAGCCATTTTTCTAAGTTTTCTCAAGGCAATTTTTATATTTCGAGTGCCTAACTGAAGTGAATCATCAAGATTTTCATAATTTCTTTCTTCCCAAACTTTTGCAGCCATACCTTTATTTGACTTGCCTCCTACCCTTATTCCGTTGGGATGATTTCCTGAATTACCAAAGGGAGATGTGCCTGCAGTACCTATCCATTTATTTCCACCATGATGTTCTTTTTCTTGTTCCTCCAATCTTTTTTTGAATTCTTCCATCAACTTTTCTAAACCGCCTAAGTCCTGAATCTTTTTTAAATCCTCAGCCGTTAAGTTCTTTTCAAATTCTTTTCTAATCCAATCTTCTGGGATGATCATTTTTAAAACATCATCCATATTTTCAATTCCTCTGAAATACACATCAAATGCACGATCAAATTTGTCGAAGTATTTTTCATCTTTCACTAAGATTGTTCTGGATAAGAAATAAAAATCGTTCCAATCAGCAAAAACAAGTTGTTTTTCTAGCGCTTTTAAAAGATCTAAAAATTCCTTTAAGCTGACAGGCACACCATAAGCTCTGACAGTATTAAATAAGTTTATAAGCATTAGTTAGATTCTCTTCTAGTCATGAATGCTAGACGTTGTAGAAGCTCGACGTCCTGCTCATTTTTTAAAAGAGCACCATACAATGGTGGTACTAGATTACTATTTTTTGAAGCAATGACTTCTTGAGCTATATCATCTGAAACAATTAACTTTAACCAATCAATCAGTTCTGAAGTTGATGGTTTCTTTTTTAAACCTGGTACTTTTCTAATATCAAAGAAGATATCCATTGCATCTTTCAATAATTTCTTTTTGATTTTAGGAATGTGTACTGAAATTATTTTTTCTAGTACATCTCTATCGGGAAAAGCTATGTGGTGAAAGAAACATCTTCTTAAAAAAGCGTCAGGTAAGTCTTTTTCATTATTTGAGGTAATAATTACAAGCGGTCTATTTTTGGCTTTAATTGTTTGATCTAATTCATAACAATAAAATTCCATTCGGTCTAATTCTTGCAACAAATCATTTGGAAATTCGATATCAGCTTTGTCAATCTCATCCACAAGCAGAACAACTTGTTCATCGGCCGTAAAAGCATCCCACAATTTTCCTTTATTTATATAATTTGCAATGTCCTCTACTTTCTTATCTCCCAACTGAGAATCTCTCAAACGTGATACGGCATCATACTCGTAAAGTCCCTGTGAAGCTTTTGTTGTAGACTTAATATGCCACTCAATTAATCGCATACCTAATGACTCAGCAACTTCAAGAGCTAGCATTGTTTTCCCCGTGCCAGGCTCTCCTTTTACAAGAAGTGGTTTTTCCAAACTTAAAGATGCATCAACTGCAAGTTTAAGATCTTCTGTCGCTATATAGCTTTTTGTACCTTGGAATCTCATTTAGACTAGATTAGAGTTTATCAAATTATATGCAAATGTTACTAGCAGATTCTTGTTTCAATATTATACATGACAGTTTCATGAATGATTTAGATGAAACTATTCAAAGGGCAGAAAACCATAAAATAAAATATTTTTTTGCACCAGCATCAAAAGAATCTGAAATTGAGAATTTATTGCATTACTGCAAAGTCTATGAGGATAAAGTTTATTGCTCTATTGGTATACACCCTCATCATGCTTCTGAACTTAAACCAGACACTATTGCTAATCTAAAACCACATTTGGACAGTAAGTATGTAAGATCAATTGGAGAAGTAGGTCTAGACTATTTTAGAAACTTTCAAAGCCCACAGATTCAAATAAAGTGTTTTGAAACTTTTGTTGAGCTAGCAATTCAAGAAAATTATCCTTTGTTTTTACATCATAGAGAAGCTTTTAATGATTTTTACCCCATCGTTAAAAGTGCTATTGGTGAGGTGCCTCAAAGTATTGTGCATTGTTTTACAGGCAATAAGAATGAACTAAAAAAATTTTTAGACCTCGGTTTATTTATTGGTATAACTGGATGGATATGTGATCCAAAACGAGGTCAGGAATTAAGAGAAATTATTAAATATATTCCTCTTGATAGAATGTTACTTGAAACTGATGCTCCATATTTGGTTCCAAAAGATATAGAATCCAAACCAAAAAATCACAGAAATGAACCTATGTATCTAGCACATATTTTATCTGTGGTTTCTCATCTAATTAAAGAAGATAGCAAGATAGTTGCAGAACAAACAACAAGTAATTTTAAAAAACTATTTAGACTCTAAGAAAATTGGAATTAATCTAAGTGCAAGTGCAGCACTAACGAAAATTGCAACAGCTGATAACAGTCCAAATAATACAGTTGGATTAAAATTAGAAAAAATGAATACCAAGAACCCAACAATTACTGTCATGGCCGTAATCAGTACAGCTTGACCGGAAGAATTAATTGTATTTATTTCTGCACTGCTTCGTGAAATCTTTTGCTCTTCACGAAAGCGCCATGCAATATGAATTGCATAGTCAACTGACATACCAACTGAAATTGAAGCAATAGTTATAGTCATAATATCTAAGGGAATAGAGAAGAGACTCATAAAAGAAAATACAAATCCAACTGCGACTAAAGGCACAAAAATTACTATCAAAGATGTAAGCAGTGATCTAAATAAAATTAATAACATTACGAAAATTGCACCAAATACAAATGTTAAAGACGTAATTTGGGATCCAAAAAGACTTTGAAGCAAATTATTATAAAGAACACCAAGTCCACTTAATTGGTACTCGACATTAGTGTCTTTTAATTTACTAGCTAAATAACTATCAATTTTCATTAATAGATCATTTCTGTTTATGTCTTTATAACTATCTATAATTCTAAAAGTAATCCTGGCACTTCTATCATCTGGGGATATGTAACTATTCAGAACATCTTTAGCTTTATCGTTAGTAAGAAGTGAATTCTTCACAAATGCTAGTTCTAAATCCCCCATTTCATTAAAATCATTAAGCTTTTCCGCTAAGAGAACACCATTAACGATACTCAAATCTTTGCCTAGTTCAGGAAACTGATTCAAACCAGATTGGATACTTTTCAATAACCTCATATTCTTTTGGCGCCACCAATATTGGCTGGTTTCAGAACCCTCACTAAAAAATAAATCATCTTCATCGATAAATATTTCTTCTTCAGGAAGTGTAAAAACTATATCTATTGGGGTAGTGCCGCCTAATTCTTCGTCTATAAATTTCATACCTTGATGGATCTCAGTAGACTCATCGAAGTAATCAATAAATTTATTTTCAACTTTCAGTCCAGAAGATAGGTATATAAAGATTGGCAAAAACAAAAAAATAAGTGGTACTCCAAAATTTTTAAATAAATTTTTTGTATTTATATATAGGTATTTGTAATAAATTTTTGATAGTGAGAATTCTGCTGATTCAGCTATACCTCGAAGACCGATAAGAGCTGGAATAAATACAAAAGAAATCAGTAAATTAATGATAACGCCCACTGCCATCATTTTTCCAAAATCTATTACTGGTTGAATATTGCTTAATATCAATGACAGAAAACCAACCATAGTAGTTAATGCTGTGTAGAGACAAGGAATAAAAATTTTCGCGAGGGATTCCTCGTAAGAAAATTTTTTAGTTTTTCCTTCTTTGAGTTTGACTATCATGTGCACTGAAACAGCCACCGATGAAATGAACAATAAGGTTAGAAAATTTGATGAAACAATACTTATGGGCCAGTCAAAATAACCCAATAAGCAAATCGTTATGTATATAACTAAAGAGGCATTAGACATAATTACAAATGCAGACCAAAAATCTCGAAAGAAAACTATAAGTAGAACGAAAAACATCACAAAAGTAAGGAAACCAAAAGTTAAAACGTCATTTTTTATATAAGCAATAGTGTCCGATACAATCATCGCTGGTCCTGCAAGATAACTTTCAAAATTTTTATCCTCTTTGAGAATATCTCTTATTTGTTTGACGGTGATGTCGTAGTCTTCTGCATCATCTAAATTTATTTGCATAGCAACTGCTGTACCAAGATTATTAATTATCAATTGATTAAATAAAGGACTTTCGATTAGTTCTTGTTTTGCACTAATTAAATTTAGATCGTCAACTAAAAGATATTTATCATTGGTAGCAGATTTAACTAGAGAGAGTTTTGGCTGCTCAAATAATGGTGCATCAAGTATAGATATGACGTTAGATACATTAATGACGTCTTCAAGCTTGGCTTCAAGCTTTCTAAGATTAATAAGACCCTGATTTGAAAATATATCTTGATCTATCAGGGCAACAACAAGAAACTCTGAAGAAGAAAACCGATCATTCATTTCCTCATACAATTCATAACTTAGATCATCTTCAAGAACCAGTGTTTCAGATGAGGCATCAAATCGAAATTTATCTATCCAAGAAAAAAGAATAACGCTCAGAGTTACTAAGACAAAGAGGGCAAGATTTTTATTTGCAATTATTGATTGAAAAAAAAATTTCATTTGTTTTTTGCACAATCTGGTGAGGGAATATAGTCAGATGACTCTTTCCACTGGGATACTGTTTTTGAAACTATCGAAATAGCATGAATTTCCTTCACAAAATTTTCTAATGCTTTATAAACAAGTTGATGTCTTTTAATCAGACTAAGGCCCTCAAAATCATCTGATACTACAATTATCTTTACGTGTGAAATAGCTCCACTATAGCCTCCGTGATTAGGGCTTTCATCAATTATTTCCAAATGGTTACAAGAAATATTTTTAGTAAGATTTTTTTTAATATTATCAATCATTCCAATTATCCCTTTTTGACTTCTCTTGTTCTCTTAATCTTTGTTTAAATTCATCCATTCTGCTAAGTCCTTGAGACTTATTTTTTCTTGAAATAGGTATATCGTTTTCATTTACTTCCTCATAATTCGAAACAACTTCTACACCTTGAATATATTCTTTAAAAAAATATTTTATTGCTAGGTAGCCAAATATGAATCCACCTATGTGAGCAAAATAAGCTACACCTGTATATGAACCACCAGCTGCCGAAATAAATTGCCCAATAATCCACATTAGTAGAACGATATTGGCTGGAACTTTTATGAATTGAATAAATATAAAAAACCATAAAAAAACATTTATCTTAGCCTTAGGATAAAGAACATAATACGCTCCCATGATTCCAGCTATACAACCACTAGCTCCAATCATTGGTACATCTACTCCACCAGAAAAGAAAGCTTGTAAGAATGCAGCAGATACCCCTCCAAGAATATAAAAGATTAAAAAGTTAGTTCGACCCAAATAAGATTCAATATTGTCTCCGTAAATGTATAAAAAAAGCATATTTGAAAGTAAATGCATCCAACCCGCATGTAAAAATGCAGAAGTTAAAATTGTGTGGAAGTTTTGCATTTCAAAAAATACACTAGGTTTGACTCCGAATTCATTCACTAACATCTGGTTAGCTGTACCAGTCAGTGATAATTGATAGAAAAATACGAGGAAATTTATAGCAATTAAAGACCAAGTTAAATAAGGTTTGCTAGGCGTTGGATTCTCGTCTGAGATGGGTAAAAAAACAAACATTATTTCATTGGAACTAAAGAGTTTATAAACTGCTCAGCCACAGTATCCCAAGTATAAGTTTTTGAGGAATCAAAAGTAGTTGCTCTATCAACTTGTAATGCTCGATTAACTGCATCTTTTAAATTTTTATCATCTAATGAGCCATTCACACCCTCAATTACAATATCTTTTGGGCCAGTAACATTGAATCCTGCTATAGGTGTGCCACATGCCAATGCTTCAATTAATACTATTCCAAAAGTATCAGTTAAAGATGGAAAGACAAAACAAGCAGCATCTCTATAATAATCAGCCAATTCTTTACCTTTTTTAAATCCAACAAAATCAACATCTGGGTACTTTCTTGCATAGGACTTCAGACTTGGCCCACCTCCAACAACTACTTTTGGTAGTTCGGAAGGCATTTTTAAAAATTCTTCAATATTTTTTTCAACTGCAACCCTTCCAACATACAACAAATATTTCTGTTTTCCGCCCTCAGGGCATGGATAAAATATTTTTTCATCGAAACCACGCGACCAAAGGACTAAATCTGTAAAACCATCGTCCTCAAGTTCTGCTTTATGACTCTCGGTGTTAACAAGGGTTTTTGCCGCGGAATTATGAAACCATTTTAGTAGCCCTTTCGTCACGTCTAAACCTATACCAAACCTCTCATAGACATATTCAGGAAACTTTGTATGTATACAGGTAGTGTATGGTATTTCATGCTCTAAACAATAATGTCTGCCCGTTACACCCAAGGGGCCCTCAACTGAAATATGCATAAAATCTGCATTGGATTTTTCGATTTTCTTTTTTAAATCCCAAAAATTCCAAGCTACCGAGATTTCAGGGTAGTTTGGCAATGGGAAGGTATGAAACACACCAGGATGGATAACATCAACCGCAAAATTTTTCTCTCTCAATTTCTGCACAACCGTTGTCATGGTTGTTACAACGCCATTGACTTGAGGTTCCCATGCATCTGTAATAATTAAGATTTTTTTCATAACTTTGCTACTGTATTCACCTTAAAATTCTTATCAATTTTAATTAATTTTATAGTTCCATCCATCTCTTCAACTATAGCAGAACATGATTCTACCCAATCGCCAGTATTCATATAAATGTGTGTTTTAAATTTCAAGATCTCTGGTCTATGGTTATGACCGCACATCAGACCATCATAATCACCTTCCTCGCATTCTTTTTTAACAAGTTTTTGAAAGCCACTTGCACCTGAAACAATTTTTTTGGTTAAGTTTTTTAAGTATTTCGATAATGGTCGGTTAATGTAAATCAAGCCGTCGTAAAGCAGTCCTCCAAATTTTGATAACCATTTTGCGTTTGAAGTGACGACATCATATTGATCCCCATGCAAAATTAAAAATTTTCCGTATTTTTTAGATACAAAATCATGTTTTTCTTTGTGTTCAAATTTATCCAGTGACTCAATTATTTTTTTATGCGTGTTGTCCTTTGATTTAAGTTTCTTAATGAGATTCTTATCTCTTAATGGGTCATCATGATTACCTGATATATAAAACACATTAGTGCCTTCTTTATGCTTAGCCTCAAAAATATTTAGAACCCTTTGATGTTCTTCAGGCCAGTAAAAATTGTCAGCCATCGACCAAAAATCAATAATATCGCCTACAAGATATAAGCTTTCACATTTTACTGATGATAGAAATGATTCTAGCTTTTCATTTTGACAACCATTGAATCCAAGATGAATGTCTGAAAGAAAAATAGATTTGTATTGATTATTATTAGTCATGTAGCATTATTTTAATCTATGTCTATAAAACAAAAAGAAGAAATTACTATTTGGGCCTTCAAAGATGGAAAAAAAGGCCATGAAAAGCAAGTAGAAGCCCTTATTTCAGAAATTAGCCTATTCAAAAAAATTGACCTTCATCAATTCACTTCTTGGGAAAATCATAATTCTGTACCAGACATAATTATTGGTGCTGGAAATAATACCCATAAACATATGCTCACAGCAAAAAAAGAACATCCAAAAGCTAAGACTATTGTATTGATGAAACCCTCATTACGACCAACACAATGGTTTGATATTGCCATTGTTCCTGACATGGATACATATTATTTAGGAAAGCCAAAAAATGTCATAACCACTAAAGGTGTTTTATCAAAATACTCTGATTTGGAAACTAAACCCAAAACAGGCCTGATAATAATTGGAGGAAAAAGTCGACACTATCATTTCCGTAAAAATGTTGTTAAGCAACAAATTGAATGGCTCGTAAATGATCTTTATAAAGATTATCAATGGAAAATAACTACATCACCAAGATCTCCTAATTTAGATATTCCAGCACACTCTGGGAATGCAAGTTTTTTTAGTTGGAAAGATACGCCTGAGAATTGGTTATCTGAAGAAATAAAACAGAGCGAGATTACTTTTTTAACACCTGAGAGTGTATCAGTACTTTATGAGGGTTTATCAACAAATACAAAAGTTTATGTTTTTCATCACGAACATCACACTGATGGTGAACACGGCAAAAGAAATACAAAAGTTACGAAAAATATCGATAAGTTAAAAGATTCAGGTCAAATAGGTTACGTCGATTCAAAGAGATACCTTTTATCTAGATCAATTAAATCCGCGGATTTGGTTCATCCAAAGATTAATGAACCTTTATCTGAGACAAAAGAAGTGGTTCAAAAACTATTAGAAATTTTATGAAAATACTTCACTTATTCTCTAGTAAAGTCTTTGCCGGTCTTGAAAGACATGTTGAGGAGCTATCATATGAACAATCCAAGAGTCACCAGGTTGTGGTCATTGGTCCAGAAAGATTCAAAGATAAATTTAGGGCTAACTACACAACAATTAATACCAATCAATGGCGCTATTCACCACTACTTTGGCTTGAATTACGCGATGCAATGGCAAGAATTAATCCTGATGTAGTTCATACCCATGGTCAAAAAATGACAAATATTATTAAAACTGATTCACATTTTTCGACCATTCATGGAACAAAGAAAAACGTGGCGGCTTTTAAAAAGTCACAATTTATTTTTGGGGCGAGTAAAAAATCTCTAGAAAAAATACCAAAACAAAAATCTATGGTTTTAGAGAATTGGGTTGATGAAAGTAGATTTTGCAATTTTAAAAAAAAATCCCCTGAATATTTTTTATATTTAGGAAGGTTTGAACCAGTGAAGAACCCTGAAAGACTTATTAGAGCTTGGAATTCTAAGTATGGAAAATTACTAATGGTTGGGAGTGGTCAATTGGAAAATAATCTAATAACTTTAATAGGAGAACTAGGATTAAGCGACTGTATCAAAATTCAATCAGAAACCGAAGATATTGGCTCAGTGCTTAGTAAGGCGCAAGCATTGATAATTTCATCTGATAGAGAAGGATCTCCAAAAGTCTTATACGAATCTTTATATTGCAAAGTTCCTGTTCTATCTACAAATTGTGGAAATATCGGTGATGTTTTACCAAAAGAATGTGTTGCAGATGCCAATGATGAATCATTTAAGCTTTTAATAAAAAAGTGGATGGACAGAGTAGATGAATTACCCTCAATTCAAAATGATTGTTTTGACAATATTGTGAGTAACAACCTGCTTTCAATCCAAACTCAAAAAGTAATCGAGAAGTATCAAGAATTCTTATCAATGGCATCTAAATAAAAATCGATTGTCTTTGAGTGCATCAAATCTGAGGTTAAAAAAATATTACTTGGAATATCGTCTTTCTCAGATAAAGTTTTGACAGTATCGACAAGAGAATTAAAGTTATTAAATTCGACTTTACCTTGAGGAAAACACATCTCTAAAACTTCTCCAGGACCTCCCCTATCCCAGCCAGCAATTTTTTTTCCCATCATGGCTGCTTCAAGAACTGTTCTTCCAAATGGTTCTGGCTTAGATGATAGATTTAAGACTACTTCTGATAAAAAATATATTTCTCTTATGTCATCTTTTGCGTTATGAAAATAAATTCTGTTCTGTAATCTGTAATCTTCTATAAGTTTTTTTAAATTTTTTAGGTATTTAGGCTTTGCAGATTCATGTGGCCCCACAATTAAACCACTAAATTCTTGAGGCAAATCTGAGATTAACTTAATAAATGATTCTTGCCCCTTCCAAGATGAAAGTCTTCCTGGAAAAGAAATAATTTTTTTATCTCTTAGGCTGGGAAATTTTGTGAAGAAGTCTTCAAGGTAAGTATTTGAGGGCACAAATTTTTGTGAAAAATACTCTTCGTCAGAACCACGGTAGATTAGTCTGGGTGGTCTTTTTAAGTGACGTTCATAATTCTCATTGACGTACTTTTCAACAGTTTTAGATATCGCTATTACCCTATCAAAACTTGCCATTATTCGACTATAAAAGGGTGTGCTATATAAACCATGAAATGTTGAAAATATAATGGGTCTTGGGTTTTTAAGAAATATTTTTGAAGTTTGTAAAACCCACGCTGGTATTCTTGATCGAATATGAACAATATCTGGAGATATTTCATTAATAATATCTGCTAATTTCTTTGCTTGAAGTAAGGTAAAAATACTTTTTTTAGATACCTGTAAATGAATGTGGTTGCCGCCATCTTCTATTAAATTTTTAACCTGCCTTCCCCCATTTGAGATGACGTAAGAGTCATGACCTTTATTTACAAGGTATTTGTTAAAATCTAAAACCCCTCTTTCAACCCCACCTGTGTTAAGAGTTGGTAAAATTTGAATAATTTTTAATTTACGCATAAAGAGAATTTACTCTAATTCTACCGTAACGGGTTTCCTCAAAATTAACATCTATACTTTTTAAAGTTGAAGAAACTATTTCTATCATTTTTGCTGAGTTACCGCATATGATAATTAATGGAATTTCATCTTGATTTGTTAAAACAAAATCTTCAACGATATCCTTAACATCAGCATGTCTTACGCCATGCAAATCTAAATTTAATAAATGATTCTCAATAAATGTTTTCACTAATCTTTATATATTCTTACAAAAGTATAATCAGGTGAATTTTTGTAAGCCCGTGCCATTGCAGGAGTATTAAATATCATTGCTGGTTCTCCCTTATTATCTAATACAATAACACCACCATCGACATCCATACCCCCAAGACGGTCAATAACTATTTGAGCAGCTTTTTTTACCTCATGATTTTGATATTTCATTAATGTACAAATCTCTTTAGCAACATTTAAACGAATAAAATATTCTCCATGTCCTGTTCCAGATACTCCACATACTCCATTTTCTGCCCACGTACCTGCACCTATAATTGGTGAATCTCCAATTCTGCCCGGCTTTTTATTTGTCATTCCTCCAGTCGAGGTGCCTGCTGCAATATTCCCAAAAGCATCCAGTGCTACTACTCCTACAGTTCCCATTTTTGCATCAGCCTTAATTTGTTTCTTTGCTCTTTGCAGCTTTTCTTCAGAATAAAAATAACTAGGGCTAACAATTTCAAGACCTGCTTCTTTTGCTACTTTTTCTGCTCCTGTACTTGAAAACATTACATGTTCAGTATTTTCCATAACATGCCTAGCTAAGGTTATAGGGTTTTTTACGTTTGTAACTGAAGCTACTGCACCAGCATCAAGGTTTGATCCATCCATTATGGATGCATCCATTTCTTGTTTTAATTCTGATGTATAAACAGACCCTTTACCTGCATTAAATAAAGGATTATTTTCCAAGATAATTATAGCTTGTTCGACAGCATCTAAACTCGTTCCACCTTCGAGCATTACCTTATATCCCAAATCTGCTGCTTTGTTTAATGCGCTTTCAATTCCTGATATTTCTTCTTCTGACATTGAAGAAAACCAACCAGCTCCTCCATGGATAACTATGGAAATATCTTTGGATTCAGAAAATAAAACAGATGAAAAGAATAAAAGTAAAAAATTAGTTAGTGTTTTTTTGATAATAGGCAACATAGTCAATTATTAATTTCTGTGAATCATAACACGCAGCAGTATCATTTAACTTACAATATTGGTCTGGGTTAGGAGCATATGCAGGATAATGTCCACCAACCGCTGAATTCAAAAGCATATGAAATCTTTCAAGAAACGGATTTGGCTCTAAGTTAGGTAATGATGCATATTCTACTGTGAACAAGGATACGCCGTTATACACCCACTCAAAACCTACATCATCCCAAATTAAACTTATAACATTATGATTAATTGGATCGCTGGTATAATCCTGCGGTGTCAGAGAAGTCCATCTGGAATAATATCGATGGAAATCATGCCCATAATGAGCTGTCGTATTTATCTGATCAATCAATTTATCTTTACCTTCAAATAAATCTATTTCACCGCTTCTTGGCCAGCCTCCATATCTATCATCCTCTGGCATCATCCAAATTGCTGGCCAGACACCATCCATAGCAGGTGCTGAAAATCCAACATCTATTCTTCCAAATTGAAACGTCTGCCCATCTTTTGACCTCAGTCGCGCACTATAGTATTGGTCCTCTGATTGACTATATTTCGGAACAATATAAAGACACCCATTTACGACATAAACATTTTCAGCATCACCAGTGTAAAGCTGCCATTCACTATTTCCCCACCCAGGAATACCATATTGAGAACCATCACCATACATATATGACCACACACTTGTATCAAGTGAATCCTCATTAAATTGATCTTCCCAAGTTAATGTATAGTCATCATATTCATTTGGTGAATTATTAGGACAAAAATCAACTGTCGGTGCTGGAGTTGGCTCAGGAGCTAAACCACCCTCTATCACAACGTTATCATAGAGAACTCCACTTGGGTTATATGAAGTTGCTACGTTGTTGTAACCGAACTGAAAATATAAACCTTGTTCTGCTACTGAATCTACTTCGGTTGTTAATTCATGCCTTGACCAATCATTTCTAGAAATCTCGGTAAGATCTTTGGATATATATTCAACTGTGCTGTAACCAGCATTTGGATCTAATTTTTTTATAAACGCTTTTGCATTGGATGGAGCAGCTACAGCATATTGCAGAGACTCAGGTCGTTTAGCATCAAATGTAAAAGAGAAATCCCCTTCAAACGAATCGTTGATAATAAATTCTCTATAAACACTTGTTTCAAGGCAATAAGAATTATGATCATCATTATAATTGCTGAATACATTTAAATATTGAGTACCACCGTTTTGCCCCGCTTCACCCGAAGATATACTACTAATGTTATCTCCGTTTGGTGCTGGACTAACTTGATAACCGTTAATATAGGTTGTGCAATCGGGTTGGAACCGATCTACAAAAGCTTTCCATGGGCTTATTGATGTTGCATCTATAGCATAATCTTCGAAATCATCTTCATACAAAGTATTCGGTGCCGGAGTAGGTTCAGGCGTTGGTTCAGGGGTTGGTTCAGGAGTTGGTGCCGGAGTTGGTGCCGGAGTTGGTGCCGGAGTTGGTGCCGGAGTTGGCACAGGATATATTCCCTCATTTGTACCTGACGAACCACCAGAACATGCTGCAAGCAGTATCAGTAAAAAAGCATTTTTAAGAATTGATATTTTACGCGTCATTAATATTTTTATAATTTACAAAAGCAAGCGAACGTCAGGCTTGATTATATCAACGTTCAACTATATGTAAATCATTGACATAATGGGCCAATAAGTTTATTTTTTTAACGTCTTTTAACACTATTGGGGAACTATGAATTATCGAGAAAAATTTCTAAAAACTTTACTTTTCACATCTTTGCTGTTGCCATTATTTGCACAAGAATCTGAGGATGAAGACGAAGGCTTGGAAGTAGTTGTTACAACTGCCACAAAAACAGAAAAAGATATACTTGATACGGCTCAAGCTGTAACTGCATTATCAGGCAATCAACTTTTAGAGTTGGGGCTTAATAATATCAGAGACCTGAATAATATGATTCCCGGTCTGTATGTACAAAATACTGATACCAATGCTCCAATAATTACATTGAGAGGGATCAGAACTGAAAATGTTACTGAGCTGGGCGATCCTGCTGTTGGTATACATGTTGATGGTGTTTATGTTGCAAGACCCCAAGCTGCTAATGCACTAATGTTCGATTTGGAAAGAACAGAATTAACAAGAGGACCTCAAGGCACACTATATGGAAGAAATTCAGTTGTAGGGACATTAAATATAGTTACTGCAAAACCAAACTTTGATATTCAAGGTGGTTCACTTAATCTTGAAGGTGGTCAACTGAATCAAGCTGGTCTTAGAGCCCACTACAATCTCCCGATCAATGAAAAGTTAGCTTTGAGGTTTGCTTATATGGAGCAATCTAAAGATTCATTTTTGGACGGTTTTTGGGATGGTTCCCAACTAGATTGGAGAAGGCTTCCATCTAATATAAGTGATCAATTTCAAGTAATAACAAGCCCAGATCAAAGAAGTTATATATCTGATTATGCTTGGTACCTTGGTTGTTCAACTCAGCCTGGCAATGGATGCGGTCAAGGAAATTTTTCAGACCCCTACAATAAAATAAAAGCTGACCCATCAGAATTTTATACTGCAATTAATGATAGTGCTTGGAGAATAAGTGCTACCTACGTTATTGATGATAATTCTGATCTAAATCTTCAATATGAAAATTATGAGGACAATGGCAAAGGTTGGACAAATGTACTTAGTTGTGAGCTCATGAAAACAAGACAAGGCTTTACTGCAAAGGATAGGCCTGTAAATACTTGTACAGACATCCTTGGGTCTGAGGATCGATATCAATCTTACGCCAATACACCTGGTTTTAATAAAATGACTATCGACTCATTTAGAGCAATTTACAAAAAACAATTAGATGCTACAACAAATTTAACTGTCAACTACGGCTATCAAGAACTTGAACAATCAAGTCAATTCGAGATAGATGGAGGTGTAAATTACCAATATGGTATGGCTTTTAATATAAATAGACTTTTAACGGAATCGAATGTACTTGATGCATACATCACAGGTGCTAATGAAGAATGGGCGTGGGTTGGTGGTGTTTTCTCAAGCACCGAAGATAACGATATGCTCGCTAACTTTACAGCTGAGCTAAATGGACACGATTTCTTCTGGCAACCTAATAGAGAGTTAAATCACTACGCAGTTTATGGACAAGCTACATATGCTTTAAGGGATGATTTATTTTTTACACTTGGTGGAAGATTTTCATACGATGAAAAATCAGATGTTGGTGGAAGAAACATTAATTGTAATACTGGAAACGGATGTTATCCGCAAATCTACGACACAGGTGGAAATCCATTTGATGCAATAAATCAGTTAGCACCAGACTATTGGATAGAAATGGGAAGAATGATAGATGGGGTAGATTGTGTTGCTCCAATGATAGGATGTGGTGTTGTTGTTACTAATAATGATACCTCGCAATCTTGGGACAATTTCTCTTGGAGGCTAGGGCTTGATTGGGATATGAGTGACACATCTTTCATGTATGCTTACCTTGCTAATGCTTATAAATCAGGAAGTTTAGCGGATGTCTATGTTGCTCCAAGTAACTCCATTCTGTATTCAGAAGGCCAAAGAGTGGATTTAAACTATGATCCAGAATATGTCACGACAGCTGAATGGGGAATTAAAGCTAAGAATGAAGAAAATACACTTAATTATGCATTTAATGTTTTCTATACCGTATATGACGGCAAACAATTCACAGGCAACTTGCCTGTCGATGTCGTCGAAGTTTATGGTTACGACTCTGATCCTAATTCACCAACATTTGGACAATTCACTTACTTTGATCAAGGAGTAACTCTATGGACAACTGAAAACTTTGGAGAACAAACCCATTGGGGTGTTGAATTTGAATACACTTGGTTACCGTACGATGGTGGTAAATTGTCAGGTTTTGTAACAAGCTATCACACTGAGTTCACAGAAGATTTCAATACTATGTGGAGATATGGGCAAGATGCTTTATTTGGAAGAGATTATGGAGCTTCAATTGACCCAACTAATCCAAATAACTTTGTGAATTTAAAAGGAAATGAAGCGCCTTATACTCCTGATGTAGCTCTGACTGTTAGATATGAACATACATATCGACTGCAAAATGGTATGGAACTTAAACCAGGAATTAATTATCACTGGGAGTCAGATTCATACGTAACTCCATGGAATATGGATAAGCATCTAAATGATGAAGGGGGTTGTGATGGACCAAATTATTTCTGTCAGCCACTTGAAAACTATACGGATAAAAGACCAGCTTGGGAGATGTTTGACTACTTCTTAACCCTTGATTCAAAAGATAGTTGGTATATTCAGTACGCTTCTTATAATGCTAAAAGTGAAGTTGTACCTTGGTATATTGGAATTGAAGCTGGAATTCCAAGAGGTGCTTACTCAGCTCCTTCACAAAAAGTAATAAGATTTGGGTACTACTGGTAAACAATTTTTTTGTTTAAGATATAAGGGAGGTTCGCCTCCCTTTTGTTTATGACAACGCCAGATATTTTAGACTTGCACCCTGAATTACCTTTCATTTTGGATTTTAATTGCTTTTCAAATAAAAAAAGTTTTTTTGGGAAATTAGTAACAGTTAATTGTCCTGATGATAATTCTCTAGTTAGAGAAATTTTGAGTACTGACGGAAATAAATCAGTATTATTTATTAACGGAAATAATTCTAAAAATGTTGCGCTTCTCGGAGATAATTTAGCGCTTCTCGGGAAGCAAAATAATTGGTCTGGTGTAATTGTAAATGGGTGTGTTAGAGATGTAGAAATTTTACAGTCTCTAGATTTTGGTATTTATGCAAGGGGATCATGTCCCAAAAAAAGTAAAAAAGAAGGTAAAGGAAAGCTCAATAGTATTTTTAAGGTAGATAATGTGGAAATAAAATCCAGCCAATGGGTTTATGCTGATGAGAATGGCATTGTAATTTCAGAGCATGAAATAGTGCTTTAATAACACTTAAGTACCTTATCGCCTTTATCTCTTCCAATCTCTACGTTCATTAAATCTAAATCTAAAGGTCCTTTTGTAGCTAAGTACATTGGAAGATTTACCTTTGATAAATCGAGACTGCTATTATTAGAAAAACACTTAAGAGGAAGACTGTATTCAATAAAATCTTCTGATTCTTTTAAGAATTCTGATAAATCCACAACTGGTGTGCAGCCTATACCACATGAAATTAAATATTTTATATCGCCATTAGTTTCATTAAGTCTAGCTTTCATGTTTATGTAGCCATCGTCAAAAGATCTAAGATTGAGAATTTCTTTCGATAACAACAAGAAGCTATTTAAGTGGTCTGTGCCTTTAATTTTTAAATTTAATGTATCGTCTTGTTTATTCACATCAATTAAGTCAATACTCACAATATCGTTTTGTGAAGAAACTTTATTGCTTGTTATTTGCACTTGTTGAAGATTGCTTTCTTGGATATATCCGATAAATCCATCGTTAATACTCCCTTTTAATAATTCAATTTTAGTTAACTCTTCATTTATGTTTGCGGCACCTTCATCGAGTGTTGGAACTAAAATTTTGTCTGAATAATCCAGACCATATCCAAAAGAAAACAAAGGATCACTTGTAGCATCGTAATAGTTTAGGTTTGCTTGGTATGTGGTTTTTGGCCAACTAAATGGTAGCTTGCCTGTGAAATCATAATTTGACCCATCAGTCTCGACCAAAACATCTGTCATGCCTCTTGATTCTGTGCCAGGTAACCATGCAACAACAAAAGCATCAGATAAATTTATTTCTTTTGTTACCCACAATGGTCGGCCTGTAAAAAATAATGAAACTGCAGGTATTTTATTTTTTTTCACAAGTTCCAAATAAGCAATGTGTCTTGTAGATGCAAAATTTAAGTTAGATCTGTCTCCTACTCCTTCAGCATAAGGTTGTTCACCATAAGCTATGATAGCTAAATCGTAATCGCCCTTAACTTCATTTAAGAATTCTACGTAAGTAACATTCTCATTTCCCAGTTCTTCTTTTAATGCCTGTAAAAATGTTATTGATCCGGGAAAATCTGAATTTTGATTATTTGTACCTTGCCAATCTAATGTCCAACCACCAGTTTGAGTTCTGAGTGAATTTGCATCTGAGCCTACTACCAAAACTTTCTTACCTTTTTGTATAGGTAAGACGTTATTATTATTTTTCAGTAGCACCATTGATTCTCTTACGGCTTGTCTAGCAATATCTCTATTGCGTTGTAAGCCTACTTCTGAAAACGGAGAGTTTGATGGCATCTTGCCCTTAAATAACCCTAGCCTTTCTTTAACGATTAATATTCTTTTAACTGCATCATCAAGCCTCTCCATTGGTATTTCGCCATTTTTTGCCTGTCTTAATGTATTTCGGTATAAATCTTTCCAATTTTCTGGGACCATATACATATCCACCCCAGCAATCAAAGATTCTGGACAACTACCATTTGAACAACCAGGTATTTGTCCATGTCCATTCCAATCACCAACAACAAAACCATCGAATCCCATTTGATTCTTTAAAACTTCTGTCAGCAAATACTCATTTCCATGTACTTTTGAACCGTTCCATGAATTAAAACTTGCCATAACTGTTTGAATACAGGCATCTAAAGCACTGTAATAAGGTGTTCCATGTATATCTTGTAATGTTTTCTCATCAACTTTCGTATCACCTTGATCAACACCTAAATATGTTCCTCCATCACCCAGAAAGTGTTTAGCTGTTCCAATAATTTTATTTGATTTTAGAAATTCATCGCCTTTGCCTTGGAGACCGTAAATAAAAGATTCACCTAATTTAGATACAAGCTCAGGACTCTCTGAGTAACCTTCATATGTTCTACCCCATCTATAATCTTGTGGAACAGTAACAGTAGGAGCAAACGTCCAATATAAGCCTGTAGCCAAAACTTCTTCTGCAACTGCAGCACCAATAGCTTCTAAAAGCTGCTCGTTAGCTGATGCACCTAAACCAATATTATGAGGAAAGATAGTTGCACCAAGAACATTACTATGCCCATGAACAGCATCTGTTCCCCATAAGATCGGAATATTTGAGCCAGTCTTAATTGATTCTTCATAAAAATCTTGAGCAAGGCTTTTCCATTCATCTGTGCTTGCTTGTTGATTTCCATTAGGGGAAGTATTTCCACCATTCAAAATGCCACCAATTGGATATCTTCTTAAATCTACGGGTTTAATAAAATCTAAATCAGCCATAATAGTTTGACCAACTTTTTCTTCGACTGTCATTTCTGATAAAACTTTTTCAACAAAAGCCATATCACCAACAGGGCAAGAATTTTGTCTATCCCATGCTAAATCTTGAGCAAAAATATTGAATGAAAACAGAGCAAGAAATATTAATCTCATTGTAATTATGCGTAAGTAATATAAATTGCTGCCAAAATAGTAACTATTGTGACTGAACCAACATTAAACAAAGTCGATGTTCTAAAATCTTCAGCAGTTAGTGAAAATACTTTTGTATTCTCATTAGCAGGAGATAATAGACCGCTTACTATAAACGCTAAAAAGAAAGATATTGCCATTTGATGCATGAATGGCTCAATCAG
Organism: uncultured SAR86 cluster bacterium; assembly: GCA_902619265.1. Taxonomy (GTDB): domain Bacteria; phylum Pseudomonadota; class Gammaproteobacteria; order Magnimaribacterales; family TMED112; genus TMED112. The sequence goes on along the minus strand of CACNDL010000002.1, from coordinate 19,509 downwards.
AGATTCTGAAGTATTCGCTACATATAGTTTCATTATTACACCTGCCACCAATGCTGCAGCTGAACCCCATAAAACTGAATTTGAAGTCGAATTTTTTAAAACTATTGCTGATAAAAATACAAAGAGAATAACCGGGCTGAATAATCCCATGTATTCTTGCACATACTGAAATGCTGAATCTAAGCTGCCTAAAAATATCGGTGCGACTATAATTGAAATAATCAAACCAACTAAACCTGCCCTTCTGCCGATCTTCACAAGACTTTTATCTTCCATAGACATATCTCCTTTATATAGATCCATCGTAAAAATAGTGCTCACACTATTTGTAAGAGAAGCTAAAGATGAAACAATTGCTGCTACTAGTGCAGCGAAAGTTAGTCCCAAAATTCCATTAGGTAACAGTGAAAGCATTGAAGGATATGCCCTACTTCTATCTCCTTCCAACGATGGAATAGTAGTTCCCTCCAAAGCAACGGCAATCAAGCCTGGCAGAACAACCACAACTGGCATTAGTATTTTAAGAAAGCCTGCAAACATCAAACCATTTTGAGCTTCATTGAGGCTTTTAGCTCCTAAAGCCCTTTGAGTGATATATTGATTTGTTCCCCAGTAATAAAAATGAGCAATCCACATACCGCCAATAAGAACCCATATACCAGGCAGCTTTACATAGTTTCCATAGGCTTCTGGATCTTGCTCTTTTGGAACGTAAGATAGTAATGCATCGAATTTTTCTGGAAATTCTGACTGTAATATCATGAATCCTTCCCATGCTCCAGAACCGTCTGAAATTGCATTTAACCCTACATATGAAACGTATAACCCTGCAAAAATTAATAGACTGACTTGTATGATATCTGTGAAAGCTACAGCTTTTAAACCTCCATATAGCGAATATGCTAGTGAAAGCAATCCAAGCAAAATCATTGAAAGTATGAGGTCCAACCCAGTTAGATTATTTACAGCTTTAGCTCCGAGCCATAAGATTGTTGGGAGAATAACAAACACATACATAATTAACATCAGGACGGCTAACAACTTACTGACACGAGTATCGTATCTCTGTGATAACAGTTGCGGCATAGTGAAAACTTGTTGTTTTAAATAAACAGGCAGGAGGAATTTTCCCACTACGATTAATGCTACTGCTGCGGTCCATTCGTAAACAGCAATTGCCATTCCAAATGCATAGGCATCACCATTCATACCTATAATTTGATCGGCAGCAATATTTGCTGCAATTAATGAGGTACCAATAGCCCACCATGGAAGTGATCTTCCAGCCAAAAAATAATCCTCAGGTGTCTTTTCTTGGCCTTGTTTTGACCTTGAAACATATGTTGCAATTGCTATTAAAGCCACTGCATAAAATCCAACTATTAGATAATCTAAACTATTCATGTAACCTCCTTATAACAGAATAATTCAAGTTCCCATACAAAGGAGTATGTTCTTTATTTATTAAATTGATTGAAATATTTTTCAAAATATTGCTATGTGCTTCTGAAGAATGTTTATTAAATTCTTCTTTAATATAATTGATTGAGTTCATTTCAGAAATAGTTCGCATTAAACTTCCAGCAAAAAATATACCTCCCCTAGCATTAAATGTAAGAGCAAGGTCTTGTAAGATATTATTCAAAGCAACAACAAAATTATTTAAGACAAATGTTGCTAAATCATCCTCTAAATAAAGGGATACAATTTCTTCAGTAGTTAAATTCTTTCCAGATTTTTCAGCATAGATTTTTTTTATTCCTGTACCAGAAAGATAATCCTCTAGAACAATAAAATTTTTAGAATTGCTAATTTCAAATAAATTAGATAAGTGATCATTGTATGATCTTGCGTTACCAAGCTCGGTTGGATATACATAAGGTATATTACCAACATACCTTAAAACAGAAAAACCTAAGCCCGTTCCAGGCCCTATTGCCAAACAGGTTTGGCTATTATCCATATTTCCACTTTTGATCACGTTAAAATCGTTTTTTGTCATTAATGGTAGAGAGTAACCAATTGATTCCCAATCATTTAGAAGGTGGCACTCTTTTACATTTAATTCTTTTTCTAAATCAGCTGCACTAATTTCGAGCTCTCTATTTGTCATTGAGATTTTATTTTCACTCACTGGTCCGGCTGCAGATATAACAATCTCTTCATAGTTGTTTTTTGAACTAATTTCATTAAGAGCATCAAAAATATCTTTGTTTGTATCTACTTTAATTTTCTGAATGTCAGAGATCGTCATGGAGCTCGTATCACCCGCTCCTGCACGCAAGTTCGTTCCGCCAAGATCTATAAGAAGTGTTTCTGTATTCAAAAGCTAATTCCCCGGATAGTACAGATTATATATAAAAATATAATTATTCCTATTGTCAAAAAATAAGCTAATCTACAAATAAATGAATAATTGGCAAAATAAAATAATTTATCAAATTTACCCTCGCTCTTTCTTGGATACATCTGGAAATGGGATTGGTGATCTGAATGGAATTACAAAACAAGTAGATTATATTTCAGATCTTGGAGTAGATATCATTTGGATATCTCCATTTTTTGAATCACCTCAAAAAGACTTTGGTTATGATGTCTCGAACTACAGAAAAATAGATAAATTATTCGGTACAAATGAAGATTTTAAGAAATTGCTAGAGGTCTATCACAAAAAAAATATTAAGGTAATTACTGACTTGGTATTAAGCCATACTTCTGATGAACACGAGTGGTTTATAAATAGTAGAAAACAAAATGCAAATAAATACTCTGACTGGTATGTTTGGGCTGATGGGGAACCAAATACTCCACCCAACAATTGGTTATCTGTTTTTGGCGGAAGCTCATGGCAGTGGCATGATGAAAGAAGCCAATTTTATCTTCATAACTTTCTTATTTCTCAGCCTGATTTAAATTTTCATAATGAAGAAGTACAACAGCAGATGCTTGATGAAATTGAATATTGGCTAAAATTAGGTGTTGATGGCTTTAGGTTTGATGTTATAAATTTTCTTTATCATGATAGCGGTCTCAGAGACAACCCTGCAAAAGATCCGAAGCTTGTAAGACCACTAGGGTTTAACAAAGATAATCCTTACGGCCTACAAATCCATAGATACGATAATACTCAACCTGAAACTTTAGAATACTTAAGCAGAGTACGGAAAGTATTAAATAAATATGATGCAATCTCTGTTGGAGAAATTGTTTCTGAAAATCCTCTAGATGTAATCGGCGAATATGCAAACGATCAAAGGCTTCATATGGCGTATTGTTTTGAATTCTTATCTGAAGATTTCAACTTTTCAGATACAAATAAAATTGTAGATCAATTTTTTCATAACAATCCAAATTCTTGGCCATGTTGGTCATTTAGCAATCATGATTCGATGAGAATAGCCTCAAGGGTCAAAAGGCCAACTAAAGAGATTATGAAGAAACTCATGGAGTTAAAAGGAAATATATGTATTTACCAAGGTGAGGAATTAGGATTGCAGGAAACAGAAGTTAAATTTGAAGATTTGCAAGATCCTTTTGGCAAGGCATTTTGGCCTGAGTTTAAAGGCAGAGATGGCTGCAGAACTCCGATGCCATGGAATCCAAAAAAAATAAACCTTGGTTTTAGTGAGAATAAAACTTGGTTACCTGTAAATCTTGATTATGCTTCCAAATCTGTAGAAAAACAGAAACAAAATCCAGATTCGATGTTGAATTATACAAAGGAGCTTATAAAACAAAGAAAGAAAGGTTTCGCTACTTAGTAAATTACAGAATGGAAGTTGGGCCAGACATTCTTGAGTAAAATTTCTAAGCAGCGATGAAAACCTAGTTAGATTCTATGCTTTAAATCAAAGAAATTGAACTTTTTTGTGTAAATAAAGCTATTTTGTCAATTAAATTGAAAAGAACTGGCATAAATTCAACATTTTTTATGTCGTATAAGCTTAAATGAAGAAAAGAAATTTAAAGCAATTTTTATATATAATTCCTTAATGGCTATTTGGTTTACAGATTATTCCAACCTTGACTTAAATCAAGGTTACGTTGGCCTTGATAAACATCTTCAGATTGAATTCCTTGAAATAGGTGAAGATTATTTACTGGCAAAAATGCCCGTGAATGAAAATACAAAACAACCTATGGGTCTTTTGCATGGTGGAGCTTCATGTGTCTTAGCTGAATCCGTAGCAAGTTTTGCTGCCTTCTTGTGCGTTGATCCCAAATTAAAAACTGTGGTTGGTTTAAATTTGTATGCAAGTCACTTAAAGTCTGCAAAATCAGGTTATGTTTTTGGCAAAGCCAAACCTAAGCATATTGGGAAAAGTACATCTGTTTGGGAAATAGAAATTACGAACGAAAAAGATGAGTTAATCACTTTGGTAGAATTCACTGCTATGCACAAGGACATAAAGAAATGAAATTTATTAAATTACTCCTTCTGCTTTTCCTAGCACTTCAAACTCATTCTGAACAACCTAAAAACATTCTCTTTGTGGGGAATAGTTATCTTTATTACAACAATAGTGTTCATAATTATGTGGAACCAATGCTAAGAGAACATTATGGGTCTGAAATAGAAACTAAGCTGTCTGCAATTGGTGGTTCAAAACTACATCATCACAATATTGACCACTTACTGAATCCCAAAAATTTGAATTTAGACCAGCAAATTGACTTGCTTATAATGCAAGGTGGAAGCACTGAAGTTATTTCAGCAAAAGATCAAAAAAACTTTATACAAACTGCTAAGAGATATGGCACAAAAGCACAAAACGTTGGTGTAAAGACTGCTCTTTACATGACACATGCTTACACAAAAGCTGACAGCCGATTTGAGCCAAATTTAATCAAAAAAATATCAAAAACATATTTTGCAGCTGGAAAAGAAAGCAATTCATTTATCATTCCGGTAGGTTTGGCTTATGAACTTGCGTATAAAGAAAAGCCAGAAATAAAACTTCATCATGTAGACGGAACTCACCCAAGCCAACTTGGTACGTATTTGGGCGCAGCTACAGTGTTCGCCTCTGTCACTGGTAAATCTCCTGAGGGTCTGGAATTTAACTATTACGGTGCTATAAATGATGAAGATAGAATTTTTCTCCAAAAAATTGCGTGGAAAGCCTATAGAATGTGGCAAAGAAGAGTTATGCTTAATAAGTAAATGACTGAATTAGTAACCATAATAAGAGAAACAGCTGAAAAGCCAACCGAGCAATTAGCATCAATAATAATTCAAAGAACCAAGGAATTAGGTAGCTTAAGTCTAGCTGTAATTTATACCATAGGTCATATTTTTATCGCTATTTTATGTGCATCCCTAATATTCAACGCGTCCTTTAATCTTGCAGCTATCGATGCATTCATTGAACCAATAGTTAATGGTTTTTGGTTTTATCTTTTACATAAGTTTTTTAAAAATCAGTTTTCAGATATTTTACTTACCGTAATTTATACTGTCGGACATATTATGGTTGCCACTCTCTGCGCAGCGGTGATTTTTAATGCACCGCTAAACTTAGCAGCTGTAGATGCTTTTATTGAACCAATAATTAATGCTTTTTGGTTCTATTTGCTTCATAAAATTTGGAAAAAAACTAACTCTTAGATTTTTTCTTCCAAAGAAAATACCATTGAACCAAAATAGTAATTCCTATGATTATTGTGAATATTAGGTAGTACTGGATGTTTACTGGATCAAGGACTGAAAGTCCCATCGGATTATTTATAGGTAATCTTTTGTTGACCTCAGCAATACCAGGTATCAAATGAAATAAAACACTACCGGTGTAGGACATTGCTTGAATATACTTTGAGAATCCAAAAATATTATATTTTTCAGAGGTTAAACCCAGAATAATTGCAACTATAGTAAGTACTGCTAAAAGGTGTGCAAGATTAAACCCTCCATTTTTGAAGAGCATTAAGGCAGTTCCAGCAGTTATTAAGGTAGCGATAATATAGAATTTACCCAGATTGTTCGTACTTTTAATATAACCTTGCGTAACTATAATTATTAAAGCAACCAATATCGATAAAGTCCCTAAAACAGTGTGTATCCAGCCAATTAATGATATTTCCATATTCCCCCAAAAAACGTTGGTGGAGCCAAGGGGGATCGAACCCCTGACCTCAACACTGCCAGTGTTGCGCTCTCCCAGCTGAGCTATGGCCCCAGACCCGCTATTTTAAATAATTTTAGTCCTTTTTAAAATATGTTTTAAAACTTGAAAAAATGATTTAATTCTAGTTAAATAGTCTTAACGAGAGGGGTTTTCAATATGACCAAGATTAAATATTTAGTTTTATTAATGTGTGCAGTTGTATTCTCTGTGAATGCACAAGAATCAGCTGATAGCAATGACGTAGAAGAAGTTGTTGTTACAGGTACTCAAATCAAGGGTGCTCGTATTAATGAAGCCTTGCCTGTAACAGTTATTACAGCTGATGATATCGACGATAGAGGTGTCAACTCAGGTGATGAGCTTTTAGCAACTTTAACCGAACAAGGTGTTAACCAGTTCAACGACGTAGGTTCTAACGGAGGCGGTGTTAACGCTTCAAGAGGGGACGTCGGAGCTTTTGATATTAGATCATTAGGTACTGGTAATACACTAGTACTTTTGAATGGTAGAAGAATGATTTCTACACCTTCATATCAAACTGAGAGTGTTGGAGGAAGTTTTATTCCTGTCGCAACGGTAAACTCTAACAACATACCAGTATCACTGGTCGACAGAGTAGAAATACTTCGAGACGGTGCTGGAGCTATTTATGGTTCTGATGCTGTTGCTGGTGTTGTTAATAATGTTCTTGATACAAATTTTGAAGGATTTCAAATGAGAGGAAGATTTCAGAATTGGGAGCATTTCAATAGAGATGATCATAAATTCTCAATGAAATATGGACAGAATTTTAATGGTGGTAACACTAATGTTTCTATGTATTTCAGTTACTACCAAAGAGATAGGGTTGCAGCTTCTGAAGATGAAATCATGGGAAGATGTGATTATGGTGATTTAGTGCCTGAACAATTTGATAGTGCTTTCTACAGATGTTCATCAAACTCATCATGGGGACAATTTGATATGAGTGGAACTGCTCCTTACACAGACAGTTCTGGAGAATTTTTAATTAAAGCAGCTGGAGATCCTAATTGTTTACTAAATCTTGGTAACGGCGTTTGTGCTGCATCAGATTCTTCAGGAAACTACACTCACAACTGGAATGGTCAAAGAGATATTCTAGGTGCTGTGCAAAGACACAACCTCTTTGTTTTCTTAAATCATGACTTAGGAGATGGCAGAGAATTATTTGCTGAATATGGTTCATATCAGAGTGAATACAATGGTAACAGACACTCAGTCTCTCACTTCTCTTCAGTTAAATTTGTAGTTCCAGCTACTAACCCTTACAACTTCACTGGAAAAGCACTTCTAATGGATAACTATAGATTCGTTGATGCAGGTGCCAGAGTTGTAGATAACGATAAGCAAACAGATAGATACCTCGTTGGTGTTAGAGGTCAAACAGATGATGGATGGGATTGGGAGTCAGCAGCTTCTTATTCAGTTGCAGAGGCTTTTGATGTCACTCATAACAGAGTATCTAACACATTAATGGATGCTTTATTACATCGAACAGATGAAACAGCTTACAACCCATTCAATGGTGCTGGTTTATACCAAACTGGTTTTGTTTCACACAACCCTGTTGATTACACACCTGGTGGAATTGGACCAGCTGTTGTCGATGCTTACAGAGCAAATGAAAGAACAATGACTACATTAGATTTCAGAATGTCAAAACCTGATGTCTTCACAATTACAGGTGGAGATGTTGGTATGGCTTTTGGTGTTGAAGCAAGAAATGATACTTTCATGGATGACAGAGATCCAAGATTGGACGGAACTATTGTGTTCACTGAAAGAAGAACCAATGGCCAACTTTCAACAAGTCCTGGTGATACATATCCTTATGTTTCTGATTTAGCTAATAGTAGCCCTACTCCCGATAGTGATGGTGCTCGAAATGTGAACTCAGTTTATATAGAGCTTGATGTACCTTTGGTCAGCCCTGAAATGAATATTCCAGTGGTTGAACAATTTGACCTTCAGCTTGCTTACAGACAAGAAGCATACAGTGACTTTGAAGGAACTGGTGTTCCAAGAGTAGCTTTTGGTTGGGTAGTTAATGATATTCTCAAAATAAGAGGATCTCAGCAAGATACTTTCAGAGCTCCAAATATGATTACCATTAATGAAAGTATGGTTGTTCGTAACAATACAAGGACTGATGCTGCAACACTATATGCGGTAGGTCTTGGTATTGATACAGATGATTCAGATGGAAGATACTCAGTGCAAAGACAAGCGATGGGTAGCTCAAAACTTACAGCTGAAGAATCAGAGAACAGCACTGTAGGTCTTGTTTTACAACCTACAGATAACTTAACTATCACATACGACGTATGGTCAATTGATTCAACAAATACCATTGGTTTATTTGGTGAGGAAAACCACATGTTGTTAGACCTCTTCTTAAGGCTTTCAACTAATGACATAAATAACTGTGGTGCCGTGATTGGAAACCCAGCAGTTGTAAGACAAGATCCAGATAATGCAGCTTCATTCTTAGCAGCTGGGTTATGTCCTTTTGGTCTCGCTGAAAGAGTTGAAGACAACTATGCTAACTTAAATGATAGAAGTATTGAGGGTAACGATCTAGGCGTCTACTATGATCTAGATACTGCTTTTGGTACTTTCTCACTTAAGCATCAAGTCTCAATGTTAACTAAGAGAGAGCAATTATATGGTGAAACATTAAGAACTCTAGATGCTGCTATGCAAGATGGAGCCTTACCAGTGACAGCTATTACAGGTTTTGGTGATCTGCTTGCAGTTGATGGCGCACCTAAGAGAAAATCATATACATCTCTAAGATTTCGTAGAGGTGATTGGGCACTTGGCATTAACCAAAATGCAAGAAGTTCTGTCTATGAAAGTAGAACAGTAGCTCGTGCAGGTGAAATGTGGCAAGTTGTTCCATTCAAAACTATGAATGTCTACAGCGATTATTACACCGATTTTAATGATGCAGATCTAAGAATAAGATTAGGTGTTAATAACTGGCATGATAGAAGAGCTCCATTGGCTTCTTCTAGACAAGGCTACTTTGAAGATTTAGATAACAATCTAAGAAGAAACTTCTACGTAGACTTTAGAGTAACTTACTAAATGTTAATCTGAATAAGGCGCGATTAATTTCGCGCCTTTTTTTTTATGAAAAATTTTTCTAATCCAAAAACAATTGGTTTTTTTATTGGTTTAATTTTTCTTTCTTTTACACTTCTAACTTCTCCTCCAGCAGGACTTTCAATCTCTGGTTGGTATGTCACTGGCGTAGTATTATTAATGGCAAGCTGGTGGGCTACTGAAGCAATTCCACTACCGGTTACAGCATTAATCCCCCTCGCCTTATTTCCTTTACTAGGTATTTATGATTTTAGCGATGCTGCTAACCCTCCTAAAAGTGCATTTACAAAAGCAGCAGCTCCTTACGCACATCCAAATGTATTTCTTTTCTTAGGTGGGTTTATTCTTGCTCTAGCTATTGAGAAAGTAAATTTACATAAAAGAATTGCTTTGAAGATGCTTCTATCTTTAGGCACTGATGCAAAATATTTAATTGGAGGCTTTATGCTTGTAAGTGCATTTATAAGTATGTGGATAATGAATACTTCTACAACTTTGATGCTTCTTCCAATTGGTCTAGCTATTGCTGGTGTGGTGAGAAAAACCACAAATCTTGATAAAGATTTTACTAATTTTCAGACAGCATTACTTTTAGGTATAGCTTACGCCGCTACAATTGGTGGAATCTCTACTCCTATTGGCACAGCGCCTAATATTGTCGTGATTAGCTTAATACAGGAACAAGGTCTTGAAGTATCTTTTAATCAGTGGATGCTTCTTGCTTTACCAATTTCAATTATCATGTTGGTTGTTGGTTGGTGGTTGCTTACGAGTATAATCTTTCCCGTCAATATAAGTGCCAATAAGGAAACAAAGAATTCTTTACAAGAAATGTATCAACAATTAGGTGCTATAACAGTTGACGAAAAAAGAGTTTTATTAATATTTATTCTTACAGCACTAGCATGGATATTTAGAGATCTTCTAGATGATACCTATCTCCTTCAAGGCCTTACAGACTATGGTATTGCTATAATAGCTGCACTTGCAGTATTCATTACAAGATCAAGCCAAGGTTCGGGTCTTATTGAATGGAGCATTACAACAAAACTACCTTGGGGTATTTTGATTTTATTTGGTGGTGGTTTATCAATGGCAAACGCTATCATGAGCTCCGGTTTAGGTAAGTGGATTGGTGGTCTTATACCTGATATTAGCGCTGTATTATTAATACTGTTGATTGTGGTTCTAATTGTCTTTCTCACTGAGCTTACAAGCAACCAGGCAACAACTGCAACTTTTGTGCCCATAATGATAATTTTGGCTACAGTTGAAGGAAATTTATTACCTGATGGGACGAGCAATTTAAGCCTTGTAGCGCAATTAGCTATTCCTGTTGCTCTAGCAGCAAGCTGTGCTTTCATGTTACCGGTAGCAACACCTCCAAATGCCATAGTATATGGTTCTGAAAAATTTACTATTGCACAAATGATGAAAGCTGGACTTTATTTTAATATTTTAGGAATCTTAGTTGTGACGGCATTTTCAACCTTTGTGTTACCATTAATTTTCTAGATGTTTAGATTAGTTTTACTGTTAATATCAAATTTAGCATTCAGCCAATCAAGCTTAATTGATTATCCTCACCCCTATCATTCGACTTATACAGAATCAGGAATTGTTGTTTCACAGAATTATTTATCTTCAGATATTGGTATAGAAATCTTAAATAAAGGTGGAAATGCTGTTGATGCTGCAATTGCAGTTGGTTTTTCACTTACTGCTACCCTTCCAAGAGCTGGTAATATTGGAGGCGGTGGTTTTATGCAGGTCTTCATTGAAGAAGATAAAACCTTACTTATGATTGACTTCAGATCTATGGCTCCAAAATTAGCAACTCGTAAGTTTTACCAAGAAGCAAAGGAAAAAGATGATGATATAACAAGAAAAGGCTATAAAGCTATTGCTGTTCCTGGGACAGTTGCAGGCCTTTTTAAGGCTCATGAACTGTATGGAACTGTTCCGATGAAAGATTTAATTCAGCCAACCATTGATCTTTTGGAGCAAGGTGTTCCAATTACACAGGATCTGTACTTAGCTATTAATAAAGGTAGATATATACAGAATGATCCTGAATCAAACAAAATCTTTAAGAAAAATCTTTCGCTTGGCGGAAAATTAAAAATAGAAGACTTAATTAAGACATTAAAAATTATTCAAGCTGATGGACGAGATGGTTTCTATAAAGGTAGCATCGCTGATCTAATAAATAAACATATGATTGCTAATGATGGCCTTATCAGAAAAGAGGATTTAGAGGCGTATGAAGTAAATTTGTATCCACCCATAAAAACAAATTATAGGGGGAAACAAATTTATGCTATGGGTGCGCCTTCAGGTGGTGGCATTGTTGTGCTAACAGCATTAAATGTACTTGAATGCTTCCAGTTGTCTCAATTAGCTCCTAATAGTGCCAGGACATATCACTTGATTGCTGAAGCGATGAAATTTGCTCACCACAATAGGTCAAAATACGTTGGCGATCCAAGTTTTTCTGATATTCCGTACGATATGCTTTTATCTAAAAAGTTAGCCTGTAAAAAAGCTAAAGAAATAAACCTAACAGAAGCATCATCACCAAAAAAAACAGCAAGAACTGGAAACAAAATTAACGATTCTTATAAAGAGTCGAAGGATACAACACATTATTCGATCGTTGATAAGGAAGGTAATGCTGTTTCTGTAACTTATACCTTAGGCTATTCTTTTGGATCAGGTGTCACCATTCCTGGTACTGGAATTTTGACTAATAATCAGATGAATAATTTTGCCCACAATTATGAGATAACTGATTCTTACTATAGAAGCAGTTCACCTGCAAATAAGCTTGAACCCTTAAAGCGGCCAATGAGCACAATGACTCCTGTAATGGTATTTGATAAAGGAAAATTAGAATTAATAACAGGTTCTCCGGGCGGCTCACAGATACCTGGGGTAATTTTACAGGTCTTAATAAACAATATTGAGTTTAACTTAGATATTGGAGCTGCATCTATGGTGCCAAGGATTCATCAAGACTCACAAAGTTTAAGTTTAGAATATGAAAAGTTTATAAGTGAAGACACTTTAAGAATTTTAGAATCTTTCGGCCATAAATTAGAACTATCAGATACTATGGGAAGCACACAGAGTATCGAAATCATTGATGGTGTAAGGTATGGCTACGCTGATTTAAGAAGACCCAATGCTAAAGTTAGCGTTCAGCAATAACCTCTAGAGATCTACCTAATCGATCAATAACTTTTTCTTTTTCAATTAAATAAATCGTCGAATTAAGCTGTGGTGATTTAGCTCGGCCCAGTAAAGCAACTCTCAAAGGTAAGCCAATTTTTGGCATAGGAAGATTAAGGTCATTTTTTGCATTTGAAATAACATTTTCAATACTTTCTTCACTCCAATCATCTAATTTCTTTAGATTCATTTTGAAATACTCTAGTACCGATTTTGCATTGACCAAATGTTTATCAAAATCCTCAGTATTATAGTCGTCAAAATCAATGAGAAAAGGTTTAATGAATAAAGATATTTCACTCAGATTATTCGCGCTACCTTTACATAATTCGAGCAAATAATCACCTGCATGGTGATCACTCAATGAGAAGCCATTTTTATTATTGAAACCTTCTACTGCTTGCATTAACGCTTCACTATTCAATTTAGCTATATGTGCTTGATTGACAAAATTAAGCCTTTCGATATCAAAGACTGCACCAGCTTTCTGAATATCTTGCACTTCAAAAATTTTTATAAGTTCTTCAACTGTAAAGATGTCCTCGGTTGTATTAGACCATCCTAATTTTGCCAACATATTTAAAACTGCTTCAGGCAAATATCCCTCTTCCTTATATGACATTAAATCTGTGGCTGCGTGCCTTTTTGACAATCTTTTTCTATCCTCGCCAAGCACTAGTGGTAAGTGAATGTATTCAAAACCCTTGTAGCCCAAAGCATTCACAATTTGAATTTGTTTAGGTGTATTAGGCAAATGATCTTCACCTCTAATAATATGGCTGACGTTTTGGTAATTATCGTCAATTACATTACAAAAATGATAAGTTGGAGATTCATCGCTTCTTAAAATGACTAAATCATCTAATTCTTTATTAGGAAATTCTATATCACCATAAACTAAATCTTTAACTAACGTAGAACCATCTTTATTAATTTTTAGTCTTATTGCACCCTGATCTTCATAAGCTTTACCAGCATCAACTAATCTAAAAGCTTCCTCTTTATAAACGTTAAATCTTTCACTTTGTTTTATTGGTTCGTTATCTGGATTCAGCCCAATCCAATTTAGTCCATCCATTATTGCATTTATATATTGATCTTTTGACCGTTCTTTATCAGTGTCCTCAATACGCACAAGAAAAGTACCATTATGTTTTTTTGCAAAAATATAATTGAACAAAGCAGTTCTAACACCGCCAATATGTAAATATCCTGTTGGACTTGGTGCAAATCTTGTTATTACTTTCATTTTTTACCAATTTATCTCTTTATCAGTTTTTTTACCAAGAATCTTTAAAAATTTTCTGTGTTCAGATAAGTCTTCATCTTTAGCGTTAAATTTTAAAAAATTTACATCTTCAGATTTATTATCAATTTCATCTTTAGATTCTTCTATTTGTGATTCTGATAAATCAAAGGTCACTTGGCCTCCAGTTAGATTAAGGTAAGTGTCCGCTAATATTTGTGCATCCAATAATGCTCCATGATAGGTTCTATCATACCCAGAAATACCAAGCCGCATTGATAGGGCATTAAGGTTATTCCTTTGGCCTGGAAAAGTTTTTCGAGCATGTGTTAAGGTATCGTAAACCGTACAAATATCTCTTATATCTTTAACTTCATGTTCGATTAAATTTAACTCGTTGTTAATAAAACCAACATCAAATTCCGCGTTATGAATAATTAATTCTGCTCCTTTTACAAACTCGATAAATTCGTCAGCAACTTCTTTAAATTTTGGTGCTTGTTTCAGTTGTTCATTAGTAATATTAGTAATTTCTGCAGCGCCCTCACTCATCTCTTTGCCATCTGGATTTAAATAAGTTTGATATTCTTTTCCAGTCTTATCTCTGCCGAGAATCTCCACAGCACCTATTTCAACAACCCGATCTCCAGTTTTATAATCTAAGCCTGTGGTCTCAGTATCAAAAGAAATAAATCGATTAGACATTGTCAGCACCTAAGTTAGCTAATTGATCCGCTCTTTCGTTTCCAGGATCACCCGCATGACCTTTTACCCAATTCCATTGAACATTCATCTTTTCATTCAAATCAGATATTTCTATCCATAAATCACGGTTTGCAACTGGTTTCTTTGCTGCTGTTCTCCAATTATTTAATTTCCATTTATGAATCCACTCAGTTATACCTTGTCTGAGGTAATTTGAATCAGTATAGAGCTCTATGACATCATTTTTGTCTTTTAAATATTTTAGAGCCTCTAAAGCAGCCTGCATTTCCATTTGATTATTAGTTGTTTCAGGGTTGCCACCATATAGATCTTTTTCCTCGTCATTTAATTGTATATAGACACCCCAACCTCCAGGACCAGGGTTACCTCTGCAAGCGCCATCTGTATATACTTTTATAGACATAAATGTTTATTATAAATTAATGCGTATCTTTCATATACCTGCTTATACAGATAATTACATATGGGTTATGCAATCAGGTTCTGATATTTCGATTATAGATCCTGGTGATGCTTCGCCTGTCTTAAATCATATAAAAAATAATGATTTAAATATTGTGGATATTTTGCTCACTCATCATCATTTTGATCATGTGGGCGGAACTCTTGAACTTAAGAAACATATTAGTGGCAAAGTTTATGGTCCTGTTGGAGACATTAATGGTGTAGATATACAAGTTTCAGAGAATGATGAAGTTAAAACATTAGATTACGAATTTTCAGTACTTGAGACACCTGGACATACACTTGATCACATAGCCTACGTTGAAAAACGTAAACAACTTGTTTTTTGTGGCGATACATTATTTTCTGCAGGGTGTGGCAGAGTTTTTGAAGGAACATTTGAGCAAATGCACAACTCTATTCAAAAAATAAATCAATTAGATCCAGAGACAGTAATTTACTGTGCACATGAATATACTGAATCAAATTTAAAATTTGTAAACTCAGAAATAAATGATAATTTTATAAAAGAATATACGTCAGAAATAACCCAAAAATTCAAAATGGCCTTATTTCCTTACCAACAAAATTAAAACTCGAAAGAAAAATAAATCCTTTTCTCTTAAATATAGTGCCCGATGATTTGGAGGGTCTTGCCCCTCTAAAGCAATTTACAAAACTTCGAATAAGAAAAGATAACTTCTAAAAAAAAGGGTTGCCGAAGCAACCCTTTAATTCATCGACTAAATCGATTAAAAGTTTACAGAAACGTTTGCATACCAATGCATTGAACCCCATGTTCTGTACGCAGGGTCAAAGTCATTAGCAAATGTCTCTGGGAAGTATGTTGGATCTTCATCCAATACGTTATCTACACCAATTCTAACAGTAGCATTGTATTCTGGTAGTACCATTCCGTACTGAAGATCGAGATATGTAATTGCTTCAATCTCTCTTTCATCTTCTGTTACCAGACCTGTAGATGTCATAGTTGGAGCATTGTTTGCAACACCTTTAGCTTCACCGAAGTGTTGTAAAGTTGCTGAAGCAAACATATCGCCCATACTCCATGTTAATGATGTGTTCATTTTGAAATCTGTATAGTTATCTCTAGATGAACCTAACACATAACCAGCAGCCATTGAAATATCGCCATTAGCTTGTGTTACATCAAATGTATCTAGTTGTCTTGCATCTACTCCGAGAGCAAAATCACCATATGCAGTTGAGAAAGTATAAGAACCTCCAACTTCTAGACCCGCTGTTTCAAGATTACCAACGTTATTAGTTGTATTTCTTAAATCATCAACGAAACCTGTAGGAAGTCTATCTACTAAACTACAATATCCTGGGTTACTACCTGTGTAACAACCGTTAAGGATTAACTGAGCACCAATTGAGCTGATCAAGTTAGTGATTTCAATATCGTAGTAGTCAGCGAACATATTAAGTCCTGGGACTCCTGCTGGCTGAAATACTAGACCAACGTTTAAACTTTCTGACTCTTCAGGTTGTACATTTGGGTTACCACCAACTGTAATACGAATCTGTGTATTAGGCTGTGTGAAACCAGTTGGAACACCATCAGCTAGACATTGTCCAACTTGTGTACCATCTGCATTACCTGTAAAGTTTGCTGAATTAACGTCACAAGGATCTTGTAAATCAGGATAGCTATCTGCATTACCGCTATAAAGTGCACCAATACTTGGAGCTCTGAAGCCTTCTGCAAATGTTGCTCTGACTTTCAAACCATCCACAGGCATTAACAACATACCTAATTTAGAGTTTGTTGTATTACCAAATGTTGAATAATCTGAATATCTTGTAGCTGCTGTGAACTCAAGCATTGAATGTACTTTATATACAAGCTCTGCATATAGTTCATCAACTTCAAACCCACCAGAAACTGGTTGGTTAGCATTACCTGTTGATAACCCTTTAGCAATAAATGCATCTGGGAAATTAAATCCATCTTCTTGTCTGTGCTCGTAACCGAACGCAACTGGTACATCAAAACCTTGTGGGTTAACGAATAACTCACCTGTTAAATCAATACCGTAGTTTGTCATTTGGTTTCCACCAGAACTTTTTGCTTGGAAAGAAATAGCTCTAGCCATTTCAGGTGTAATTGAACCTGAACCTGACCATAGGTTGTTACCAATGTAAGCACTATCTGGTCCTTGACCACCAAAGATATTCAGACAAGTAGTACCGTTTCCATTAGGACCACAATCGTCTGCAAGTGCTAACTTAATGGAACCTGAATCAAGCAAACCATCTGTTGTGTTAAGAGCGTTGTTAGTAGCTTTTGAGAAGTACGCTGTGTAATCAAAACCCATTACCATGCCATCTAAAGATGCCATAGCTCTGTATGTTTCAATATCATCTGTGTAGAGTCTGTTACCAGTCTCAAGCATTCTTCTACCAAACCAACCATTAACAGTTGTTACACCTTCAGGTGCAGCTGAACAGTCGGCATAATTTTGTGAACCACCACTTAGATCACAGAACTCTATTCCGAATGGGTTGTAAGGTTGGTTAGCACCAATACCTTCTCTTCCACCGAAACTACCAAAACCATAAAATAATGGCATTGGAGCTAAGAGTCTGTCAGAGTCTCTTTTTTGATACATGAAATCTAATCTGACAGTTTGACCACTTTCCAAATCTCTAGTCATCTTTGCAAAAGCATTTAATCTTTTACTTGGAGTTTCTATGTAGTTATAAGGATTGTAGTTAAATCTGTCATCTGGACTTGTCCAACATCTGAAGTCAGTAGCAGGATTTGTACCTGAAGTTCCTTCAGTTACTGTGAAGTTTGAACAATCACCAACTACGCCAGAGTAAGCAAATCTACCTTGTGGTGTTCCAGAAGAACCACCAAAGCTAGGTGCTGCATTTGTTTCAGGTCTAGCTGCATTACTTAGACTCTCTAAGTCAACAACAGAAACACCAGCAACATATGAGCTATTGCCTGAAGATTCACCAACAGTAAATGTCATCACTTCTGATGCACCACCGCCGTCAAAGTATTCTCCCATTTGGTATGTTGCTGAAGTACCAGAATAATCACTCTTAGTGATGATGTTAATAACACCAGCAATCGCATCTGATCCATAAACAGCAGATGCTCCATCCCTTAGGATTTCAACTCTTTCTACCATGGCAGACGGTATTGAGTTCAAATCAACAGAACCATTAGCTCCTTGACCTGAATTTACCCATCTTCTGCCATCTACAAGGATCAAGTTTCTACCTGAGCCAAGATGTCTCATATCGATTCTGACCGCACCAGAACCACCATTGTTATAGTTTCTGGAAAGACCAGAACCTTGAGATGGTAGCTCTAGTAAAATCTCACCGATTGAGGCTTTACCAGTTACTGCAATATCCTCTGCAGTAATCTCTGTCACTGGCGCAAAAGAATATAAGTCTGCACTTTTAATCTTTGAACCGGTAACAACAACTTCCTCAACATCACCATCTTCTTCTTGAGCAAAAACACCCAAAGAGAAAGTAGTAATAACGAGCAAGCTCATTAAATATTTGAATATATTCATATTAATTACCTTTTTAAAAAGTTAATATCCCCAAATAATAGTTCATTTGGGCGTTTTTAATACTTTTTTGCCATATAAATGTCACAAATACCCTATTTTTGTCACTTTTTCAGGAAAATTAGTGCTATTGTCACTTTTCATAAGGGTTTTCACGCTTTTTTGTAAAATTTTATATCTATTCAAAATGGACTATAATTCATCCATGGTTAAGGGGAAAAAAATTCTAGTTGTTGGTCTTGCGAATAAATATTCCATTGCTGCGGCAATTGCCACATCCCTGCATGAAAATGGTGCAATTTTAGGGTTTAGTTATCAAAACGATAGATTTGAAAAATTTATAAATGAATTTTCAGCAGAAAATGGGCAAGGTTTTACCAAAGTTTGCGATTTATCAAACGATGAGGACATCAAACAGCTTATAGCTACTGCAGTAGAGCAATGGGATAGCATTGATGGCATTGTGCATTCAGTTGGCTTTGCGCCTGCAGACCAAATTTCGGGAAATATAGAAGACTGTATTACTAGGGAAGGATTTCAAATCACACATGATGTAAGCTCATATAGCTTCTCAGCCCTGTTAAAAGAAGCTTATCCACATATGAGTGAAAATAGTTCAGCAATTACATTAACTTATATTGGATCACAAGAAGCTACTCCAAATTACAACGTTATGGGAATGGCAAAAGCTAGCCTTGAAGCTAGTGTAAGATATTTTGCTTCAACACTCGGTTCAAAAGGAATAAGAGTAAACTCAATATCTGCGGGACCAATTAAAACATTAGCAGCTTCAGGCATTAAAGGCTTTAAAACAATGTTAAGCAAACATGGTGATAGCACGCCACTTGCTAGAAACATTACCGCTAAAGAAGTTGGAGATGCTGCAACTTTTTTATTAAGTGATATGTCTAGTGGAATTACCGGGCAAACGATATACGTGGATGGTGGCTATAATATTCAAGCTACAAGCTTTGATTAGCAAATTGATTGCTAACAGAAATTTTTTCATCAAAATTATATTTTGCTCGCAATTCATTAAAAGCTAACT
>CACNDL010000001.1 GCA_902619265.1 uncultured SAR86 cluster bacterium | reverse complement strand
CGCTGGATACCGGCGTTTTTACCATTGTATCTGAAGAGATATTCGTCTAATTGTTCTAACTTGAATTTCTCTAGAGAACTTTCGAATGCATCTATCATTACTGAGCGGATAGGCCCCCATCAATAACAATTTCTGTACCTGTTATCATTTTTGATTCGTCTGAAGCTAAAAATAATATGGCATTAGCAATATCTTCAACTTCAGCTAATTTTCTAACCGGTATTTGTCGTTCCAGTTTGCTCAACATGTCATTTGAGGTATCAGACAATAGTGCTTCTAAAATTTCAGTTTTAGCAAAAACAGGATGCAAACTGTTACATCTCACTAGTTTAGTTGTACGAGCACAATGTAATGCAACAGATTTAGATAAATGCCTAACTGCCGCTTTTGCACTGTTATAAGCGGTGAAATTATGTCCAGCAACGATGCCTGAAATTGATGAAATATTAATAATTGATCCATTGCCAGAATCTCTCATTAAAGGCAAAGCATATTTACAGCCATAAAAGACCGAATCGAGATCGACTTTATGGACTAAATCCCATGCTTCATTAGTTGTTCCTTCAACATCGCCCATATAACCAATGCCAGCGTTGTTAACTAAAATATTTAACTGATTATCAGCAGTTTTTATTTCTGCGATCACTTCTTGCCATCTTTTGGGATCTGTTACATCGTGTTCAAAGAAACTTACCCCTAATTCAGACGCAACTTTTTCGCCGCCTTCTTTGTTGATATCTGATATGTAGACTTTGGCGCCTTCCCTTTTTAAAACTGCAGCGGTTCCTTTACCAAAACCAGCAGCGCCACCTGTTATTAATGCTATTTTATTCTCTAATCTTTTTCCCATTGTTGCCTCTTTAATTCCGGATATATTAAACTAGTATTCAACAAAAAAACATGAAAAGTAAATTAGTCGATAATCAACCTCAAGAAGTTACTAATTATTTGGAGATTGATCCTAAAGAACAAGACGCAGTTGAATGCGTAAATGAAATATTCAATACACCTTTAAAAGGCTCATATAACTGGGACTATACAGTTGTCGATGACAGAATTAAAAAACTTTATGAACTAGGCAAAAAACTTAATTGGAATGTTTCGGACGACCTAGACTGGTCACAAACGCATCCCAAGAATGAATTTCTAGTCAATCAAGATTTCAGACTAGTGCCAGATGAGATAGTTGGTTTAGACGAACTTACCATGGAACAAAGACTGGAGATGGACAGACATCAAGTCTCATGGAACTTGAGCCAATTTTTACATGGTGAGCAAGGAGCATTACTAGTCGCTTCACAATTAGTCTCATGTGCCCCAACCTTCAATGCCAAAATGTATGCCGCTTCACAGACTTTTGATGAAGCCAGACATGTCGAGGGTTTTAATCGTTACTTAAAGGAAAAAATTGGTTTTCAATATCCTGCGACCAAAGGCCTCAAATCATTAATGGATAAAATTCTGACCGATGAGAGATGGGACTTAAAATTTATTGGTATGCAAATCATCATTGAAGGTTTAGCTCTTGCAGCTTTCAATAATATGAAGTTCATTTTGAATGATGGGCTTTTGAAGCAACTGCTTCATTATGTTATTAGAGATGAAGCAAGGCATGTTACTTTTGGTGTAAATTATTTGGAAGATTATTTAAAAACCTTATCAAAGAGTGAAATAGAAGATCGAGCACAATTTGCTTTTGAGGCTTGTGTAGTCATGAGAAATAGACTTATTTCTGGTGAAGTTATTTCCCGTTTTCTTGATTACACCCCTGAAGAAGCTCAAGAAATTGCTGCCAATACTGCCCAAGGACAAAATTTCAGAGTGCTGCTTTTTACTAAAATAGTGCCAAACCTCAAACGTATTGGCTTACTGACTGATAAAGTTGCACCGCAATATGAAAAGCTAGGGGTCCTCAGCTACGCGGAGTTAGAAGACAATTTCGATATTGATTGGGCAGATATGTCAAAGCCTTATGAAACTCAAGAGGAAATTGAAAAAGCCATTAGCGGTGGTCACCCTTAATCGATAACTTCCGCCTCTAAAATCTTAATTGCTTCAACTGGCACGTCTTGATAATAAGATACAGCTGTTGTTTGTACAGACGCAATTTTATCTACTACACCCATACCTTCTGTCACCTTGCCAAATACGGCATAGCCCCAGCCTTCTTCAACTTGGTTGGTTCTAAAATTTAGAAAGTCATTATCTTTGTGATTTATAAAAAATTGAGAAGTAGCAGAATGTGGGTAGGCTGTTCTCGCCATGGCAACTGTGCCTCTGTCATTACGTAAACCATTGTTAGCTTCATTCGTAATTGGTTCAAGATTTGCATCTTTTGGAGTCATGTCCTCCAAGTGACCTCCACCTTGAATCATAAAACCTGATATTACTCGGTGAAAGATTGTTTCATTATAAAATCCACTTTCAACGTAACTTAAAAAATTTTCCGTCGAAATTGGTGCATTTTCTTGATCTAACTCAAGTACGATATCCCCATAAGAGGTGGTAAGTTTTACTTTTGGCATTGCTTCTTCCTTAATGAATGTATTAAACAGAAAATATACGCCCATCACAAATAAGAAACCTGCAAGAGCGTACTTCAAGATTTTCATGTTTGTATTATATATTACTAAACTTGTATAGTTCCTTTTAAATAAAGTTTCGCTTCCCCTGTAATTTCCACAAGATCATCTTTAACTTCACATTTCAGGTGACCAGCTCTTTTTGATAATTGTCGCGCACTCATTTCTGGTTTATTTAAAATTTCTGACCAATAAGTTGCTAAAAGGGCATGAGCAGAACCAGTAGCTGGATCTTCATTAATGCCTGTCTGTGGACCGTACCATCTAGAAACAAAGTCTACTTCTTCACCTTTTGCCGTGATAATAAGACCTCTTGAGTCCATAACTTCAATTAAATTGAAGTTAGGCTTATTGTTTGCAACGGCAGCTTCATCTTCTAACACAACCATAAAATCATCTATCCCTTTGTAAACCTCAAGAACTTCAGTATTCAATGCTTGAGAAAAAGTATTCAAGTCTAAAATTTCTTTGGGTACGTCTTTAGGCAGAGATAAGGTGATGCCGTTATCAGCTTTTACGGCTTTAATTTCACTGCGATTAGCTTGAAATACTATTTCATGCGCTGCTGGATTAAGGAAATTGAAATAAGTGAAAGCTGAAGCTAGGGTAGCGTGACCACATAAATCTACTTCAAGTTCCGGTGTAAAGAATTTTATACGATTGTTATTGCTGGTGTGTATGAAAGCAGTTTCTGATAAATTATTTTCTGCTGCGATCTTCTGCATTAAATCAGAAGTAAGCTCATCTTCATGAAATACAACGCCTGCAGGGTTGCCACCAAAAACCTTACTGGTAAACGAATCAATAAAATAAACTTCTAGTTCCATGTACCAAACCTTTATTTTATAAAAGAGTCAGATAATTCAATATCTGCTCGTTGCCAAGCTGAAAGGAATTCCTTATAAATTATCTCAGCTTCTTCTGTCTTACCTTGTAGTTGTAATGATTGCTGGAGACCAAAAAGCGACCATCCATTATTTTTATTCCAATCCAAATCGTGCCTATAAACTTTTTCAGCTTCTTTAAATTTCTTTGCGGCAATTAATGCAGAGCCCAAATATAACCGCATGGGATGTGGCCAGTCTGGTGGCTCAGTGTAGTTATTTTGATCTTCTAGTGCTACAGCTAATGTAAAAGCTTCAATTGCTTCTGAGTATTTCCCACCAGCCAAAAATATCTCACCCTCTAGCCCATAAGCGGCAGCCTTGAGCACCCGAGATACAGGTGTTGCTCCTGCTCGGTATTTATCGACATCTGGTAAATTTATAATTTGTTTGAGTTTAGTTAGTTCTTGCGATGCTTGCGCTTTATTTCCTTTTGCTAAATATGCACTTCCTTTCACATACGACCAAATGCCATCAAGGTATGGTGTACCGGTATGCTTGGGCTTTAATTCAAGTATCTCATCCCATTTTGCAAAAGTTTTAAGCACCTGCCACGGGGCAGCGATTCTCTTTTGACCCTGCATAATCATAATTTGATTATCTTTAATGCTGTTAGCCATAGTCCATGCTGACTTGCTAGCTAAACCATAATTTCCCTGCACACTCGCGGCATATCGAACAAAATCTAGAGCATGCCCAGAATGTATTTTATGGGATAGCGGGTAGGTGCCTAAGTTTGGGAGAGGCAAATCACCCCAGATTTCTGCAAATTCCTTATCAACTTTTTGAGAGCGAATATTTTGTTCAAGTGCTTTCTGGTACTGACCTACTCTTACATAAATATGAGAGGGCATATGAACAACGTGGCCAACTATAGGTATTGTTTTTTCTAAATTATCTGCTGCTACAAGTGCCCTTTCAGGTTCTGCTGAAGCTTCTATTAAATGAATGTGTAAGTGCAGTACTCCTGGATGCGATAGATCTTTAGACATAATATGTTCTAACGCTTCAGCAACTGCAAGAGTTTCTGAAATTGGCTCGCCTTGATCTCCCCAATAATTCCATCTTTGGATTGACATATAACTACTAGCATATAAAGCTGCAATATCCGGATCGTTTGGGTAATCTCTGTTTAATTTTCTCATTGCAGCTAAATAGGCTTGATCACGTTGCTTTGCATCTGGGTAAGCATCCTTGTCATATAGTGTATGAAGGGCTTGTATTAATTTAGCCTCCATATCAGATGCATTTTCAATTCGATCCATTGCCTTTTTAATTGCTTTAAATCCCTCTCCTTTTGGATCGTCGGGCATCCCTGAATATCGTGAATTTGGATTTGGTCCCATTGCGTGTGCCATACCCCAATAAGGCATTGGATGATCAGGATCGTGACGTGCTGCTTCTAAATAGGAAGCTATTGATTCAGGGAAATAAAAACCCCACGCTAATCTCAAGCCTTGATCAAAAAATTGTTGAGCTTCTTTATTTGGTGTTGAAATTTTTTTGCTATATGTGCCACTTCCAGGAATTAAAATTGCATGTACTTCGGGCTCTATGAGATCAGCATCTTTATTTTCTGCACTTAAAGGAATACATAGGAGCAGAAATAAGATACTTGTAAGTTTTTTTATTTTTTGCTCCATTAAGAATTTCTCCTCTAAATGGTGGAGCTAAGGAGATTCGAACTCCTGACCCCCTGCGTGCAAAGCAGGTGCTCTCCCAGCTGAGCTATAGCCCCACAAGAACACAAATAATAAATAGCATTTACTTAAATTACAACTAATTGTCTCTTGGATCGTCGGAAAATTTAATCCCAATATATCTAAATACTGGAGAAAGGATTATGACCCCTGGTGTACCTATAGCCCAAGCAAGCATCCAAGCTCTAACCCATTCATGGATTACCGGTGGAAACATATTGGTATTTATTGCTGTGACAAAAAAACTAACAATGCCTGTCATTACTGTAGCAACTAAGATCCCACCTATAATGGTACCAACGGTATATCTAAACATTATTTGAAAAGAAAATAGAGCGACATTGCTAAAAGCATCATCTGCAAATGAATGTCTGAAAAACTTTCGTCCAAAATTGGAAAATGAAATCCCCAAATTATTACAACCATGACAAATGTTCCCAAAATACCTCCAACTGTTGAAAAACTTTTAGCTATTGGTCCAATAAATTTGAAACCACCCAAAATAATAAATAAAGGTATCAACAAAACTTCAGCAATGGCAATTAACCACGATGAAATTACAGGAAAATCAGAGAAGAATTGCATTTTAAGAATAAAACTAAGAGATGTGCTTGGTGAATCTATCAAGGAGCTAAACTTTGGCAAGCCATATTCAAAAAATACCCAAGCGAGACATAATCTTATAGACCACTCCGAAAGAACGCCTAATTTTGTTTCCGCAATTGGGTCAGTCATTTTATTCAAGATGCTCATGCAAGATAAATTATAAGCAAAGAAGAATTAATATGAAAATTGAATTAATCCGCGAAGTGTTTTTCTTTTTCTTCGTTGATTGTTTTTACTTCTGCACAAAATTCAGCTGTAGGTCTAGAAATTAATCTTGGCAACCCTATTGGATCTCCAGTTTCAACACAATAGCCATAGTCACCAGCTTTTATTCGCATAATTGCTTTGTCTATTTTAGGCAATAATTTTGATTCTCTTTCAACAATCCTGAGAAAAAGCATAGAATCTATCTCGTGTTGCGCCCTATCTACTTCATCACTGCAAGACGGCGGATTGCTCAGTCTATCCTTAGCATCACGTATGTGTGTGAGGGTTTCTTTCTTTAGATCTTCAAGAAGATTTTTAAAGAACTCAAGTTGCTCCTTGTTCATGTAATTTTTCTTCGGAGCTTTTAGTATTTTTTCTTTAGTTAGCATAAGCGAAAGGGATATTTTATGCACGAAATTGAAAATATCAACTAATTTGTAGATTTATTACACAGATTTTTGGGTGTCTATATTTTTAGAAATATTCCAACCTAAATTAATTAAGAAAATTGCTAAAGGGATTATTGCTAATGGTGCTGTATATAAAACTAAACCCATACTTAATAAAGAATTAAATAACAGACCTCCCGTTGCATCTCCAAACCTATTAGTGAAGGTATCAATAAAAACAGTGGATTTATATTTTTCCTTTGTTGAAAGTGTTGTAAAAACTGCTTCTCTAGCAGGCTTATTTAGACCGTATTCAAAAGGTCTCATGGTACCTTGTAGAATTAAAAATACTGTTATACCTGAAGCACTAAGTAAATATTCTGAAAAATAACCGGAAATAGCTAAAAATGAAGCTGTAAACATCAAACCATATATTGTTAATACAAATCTTATTCCTAAGAATTTAGACCGCAAAATCCAAGATGTAAGCAGAAGCTGTGTCAAAAGAGTTATTATTGGCACAATTGAATCTGCCCTACCAAAAATTTTTGTTTTAACCGATGAATCGTCTGTATAGCTATTAATTATTTCTAATTGAAAAAACCATAAGGCTGTAGAGAGACAGGTCCAAGTAAAAGCATAAAAAATGAAGTTCCTAATTAAAGGGTTATTTTTGATCTGAATAAATTGCTCAAAAATATCTTCAAAAGTTGAAGAAGTATTAGATTTTAGTTTAATTTCTTCTCGCTCTACTTTTGATGAGAAATAGACTGCCAAACATAAAGCAAGCACAGTAATGAGAAGAGATAAATTTTGCTTATCATATAAATAAGAATCAACTAAGAAACCTCCACAGGAAGCACCTAAAGAACCACAAGCACTAATAAGGCCAAAGAATTTCTTACCTCCGTCAATATTGAAAGAGTTCACTGTCATAGCCCAAAATATTGCAACTAAAAAGAAGTTGAAAATGTTATACCAAACGTAAAACGTTGCCTTAATAGAGAAACTATCTGGCATGTAAGTATTTAAAGCTAAAAAGCTCAATAAATTCACGATAAAAAAGCCATAAATATAAGGCACAAGATTTTTTTGCGAGCTCCTTGAGACAATAAAGGAATATATTGGGTTTACTAAGAGCATTACAAAAACAACAATAAATAAAAACAGTGTTAGATCTGCTGTACCAATATCCGCAGCAATAGTGTTTCTGAATGGTCGTAAAACGAATATTGAAAGCAAAACGAAAAAAAAGAAAATTCCTGAATAAATCGTGTTTTTAGATACCGACAACATAAATTTTTCTTTCCAAAATTAATTTAATTTCTAAGGGAATCTAATGTATTCAGCTTAATTTTAAGTTGCTCTGATCTTGGAATCTCATATTTGAAATCTATAATGGTATTTTCCCAGTCACCATAAGTTGGATTTGCCAGCATAAACCAATGAGTTCCCCACATATGAGAATATTTTTTTGCTGCATTCAACCTTATTTCAGCTGTGGCCTTATTATCGGAACCATCCACAAAATCACCTAAATTATCGCCAATCATCATCACAATTCTGTAGTTTTCAGCTACTAAACTTCTTCTTGAGTTTTTGTTTGAGCCCCAGTTGGGCTTTTCATTCTTCATAAGAAGCTGATCTAAATTTTCAGTAAATTTAAAACCTAATTTCTCTAAATTATTTTTAGTTGCGACTTCGACGTTTACATCTCTGTTGGTAATGAAAAATACTTCCACACCAAGATCAGCTGCTTTATTGAGAAATGATTCTACACCAGGCATGTAATCGGCTTGTTCTTCTTCACACCATTCCTTCCATCCGACAGGATAGTAAGTATTGGTTTCAATTAGTCTTGCTTGATAAGCAATATTATCTAGCACGGTCTGATCTACATCTAAAATTACTGCTGGTGGTTTGCCTGCAAACCCTTTAGTCTGCTCAATGGCAGCTGAAACTTTGGTATTTTCAACTACTTTTTCTAATTGATCTTCTGCTGCCTTATAAATGCTCATTGAATTGGTATAGGATTCAGCTGAATTTTGAACAAACAACGTTGCCATCAATGATTGATGTTCTTTTTGCTCTGAAATCAAAGATGAACTCATTAAAACTAAAAACAGGATGTATTTTTTCATTTCTTAATTTTAAACTATTTTTTTTAAATGCTGCTTAACTTAAAGCCTTACACGTTTGAAAATTTCTTAAGTGAGCAAATGTAAGAAGAAGTGAACCAATTAATGTAAGGCCTCTCTCTCCAGATTCTCCCCACATACTTTCCCCAAATGTTACTGCAGTAATAAGTAACAATAGCCCAAAAATTGCTGGGGCAATAAAAGCAGTGCTTTTATGGTTTTTATATCCAAAATAAAGGGCCAAAAAACTAAAGGGAATCGCAAGAATAACAATAATTTTATGTATTAATTCATCTCCAAGGTTAAATGCATAATACCCTGAACCCAAAATTAAAACTGAAGGAGCAAAAAAACAATGGATTAAACATGCAATAGAAAGAGTCATTGCTGCTTGATCAGAACGTAATTGAGTTTTAATCATTTTGATATGTTACTTACCTTTTAAAATGTTATCCACTTAAAGTAATTTTTAATCCACTAAGCCAAGTTCAAATTGTATATTTAACATTCTGCCTCTAGGATCATGCACTCTTGTGTCAAAACTAAAGTCTGGAGCGTCATATAAAAGTGGCGGATCCTCATCAAAAAGATTTATCAGGGCGAACTTCCCATCCAGGCTTACATTATTGAAAAGCACTCCAATTGGGAGTTCAAAAGATAAATCAAAAACCAGGAATGAATCAACTTTACTTCTGTATCCAAGGCTAGCCGCACTATCTGGAATAGAACGATTATTTTCATAGCTGCTGATATACCTTGCATTAAAACCAGTCTCATATTCTTTATATTTCCAAGTTAGAAATGAATTAATTCTATTTCTGGGAAGTGCATGTGTATGTGTATCAAAATTGAATTTGCCAATTCTGTTTACCAGTATGTTTTCTGAACCATCTGCACTTTGATCGGGTGTCAAAAACTCAAAAAAAGAAGTTCCTTTTAGAGCGAATTCCAATTGGCCATTATCATCAAGATCAAAATTATGCTCGTAGCTTAAGTCAATACCGGAGATTAATGTATTTTCTTCATTAAAGTATGTTGTAGTTACTGCGATAAGTTCACCGTTCTCGTTTCTTGTGATACTTGGACCTTGGGGGTCAAGGTCTAGTAAAGCTTGTGAGCTTTCCGCTTCAATTCTGTTTCGATAATCAATTTCCCAATAATCGAGAGAAAATCTATTCACGTCAGAATCGTATACGAACCCAAAATTAGAATTAGTTGAGGTGGCTGGTTTTAAATCTGGATTACCTATTCTTGCTTGTCGAACAAAAATATTATCATCAAGATCTCTAACACTGCCAAGATTTATGTCACTTGAGAACATTTGCGCCATAGATGGCATAGTGAATGATGTTCCACGTGAAATTCTGAAAGTTATTTCTTCTATTGGGCTAAATCTTAAAGAAAGCTTTGGATCTAATGATGAAAAATTATCAACTTTTTCATATCTGGCTGCCAATCGTAAGCCAAGTGATCCAAAAAATTCTTGCTCACCCTCAAAAAAAGCACCATATTTATTTCTACTTTCATCAACATTTTGACCTCCACCAAGAAAAAATAAATCGGCTGTTTTGGTAATCTTGCCATCACTATCAAACTCTGCTCTTGCTAAATCGTTATATTCAATATCAAGAGTCTCATTATTGAGCTGAATCCCGAATGCGTAATTAAAATCATTGAATGAGGATCTTGCTACAGTTTCTAAAGTTGTAAGGCCGCCGTCTTTTGTTGAAATTTCTGCCCCCCTAACAAAATCTATTAGTTCTGGTGAGTTCTGCGTGTGATCGAATATATTCCAAGTGAGATCACCATTTTCTCCACCGTTACCAAGTAAGGCTTGTTGGAACCGGGAGTCAATAATATCTGGCCTGTTATGTTCATTTTTATGTTCACTTGTTGTGAGAGATAAATCTATCTCAAAATTATTCAGAGCTAATAGGTAACTGTAACTTAAATGGTACTGGCTAATATCTTTTGGTGATAAGGGTGAGGAATACTGAGCTCCCAGAGGTCTTCCCAGCCATCTAACTGGAACATTAAATGGGCTTCCACCTTCACCCGGATTTATTTCGCGAGATAAAAAGGGTAGTGCCGGATAGGATGGAGATTGGGGATTGTCATTCACTTGAACGCTTGAAGTTAAAAGTGTGAAATCATGGTTATTATTGGATAATGACAAATAGATTTTATTGTGGTTCTCATCGTTATAAAGATTAAATCTTGTGCCATACCTAAACCTACAAAATCCATCTAAAATTCCACCGTTCTGCTCACAATTTGGATCAGGTACAACCTGACCAGATGTATATTCTCCTGCATACAAACCATCATTCACGGTATCGTCATCAGTTAAAATAAAAGTATTGCCCAAACCGCTAATTGCTAGTTCAGCAATTTGGGGGATCTCTGAGGCAGAAAAAGGTGAGCGATCTAATTGATTAAAACCAAAAACAGCGTTTAAGCCCAGGAACTTGGCACCAAATAATAAGCCAAAGTTTGTTTCTTTATTATTATTGTTCTCAGCAGTTTGATCACCAAATCTAATTTTAAATCCCTCAAATTCTTTGTAAGTTTTAAAATTAATTACCCCAGCTACAGCATCGGAACCGTAAGCAGTTGTTGCGCCTTCTTTTAAGATTTCTATATTCCTAAAAGCAATCTCAGGGATGATGTTTGCATCAATATAGCCCTCTCCATCATTAGAAGGAGTTCCCGCAAATGTATGTCTTTTAGAATTGATAAGTAATAGAGTGGATGCCTGATTCAAACCTCGAAGTGTAATGGATGCCATTCCTTGGTCAACTCCCTCAAGTGCATTAGTTTGGAAACGTGAACCAGATGAACTATTTAAAAATTTACTAATTTCAGCAATATTATTGATATTAAATTTATCAAAATCATCAGATGATATTTGCTCTATAGGAGATGAATCTAATTCTGTATCTTTTAAATTAGAGCCAGTTATTAAAACTTCTTCAATTTCTTGGGAGTGAAGTGTACTCACACTTACTAGAAGTGCATATAAGAGTACTAATAATTTAAGCTCCCTCACAAGAGGTATTATTACTTTAATGATCTACAAAAGCTAGTTTAAAAAACAGTGACGTCTTTGAATTCAAGGTCTACATCAAAATCTCTACCATAACCAGCGATACTGATATCTCTGATATTTTGGGGCTTCATTGATGCCATCATGTATCCATTTTTTTTGAAATCGCTAAAACTAATTTCAAATTCCTGCCAGTTTTCACTGACGTTAAAAGTTGAACTTAAGTAGGACCATGGGGGCATTTTTACTCCTTTGAGAGTCAAGTGAACTTCATAAGTTTCGTTGTTGCCTCTGGCTTTGAATTTTATACCCTTAGCATTTTTATTTATCTCTTCTGGTCTGTGGGCTAATCTAACGAACCCACCGTCTTTTTTTACGACGTTACCAGTCATTTTGAATGTGCCATCATCATAATCAGCTTCCAAATTTGATGATCCACCCATAACTCTGTCAGTTACAACATACCATTGATCGGGTTTTTCAGACATTCCAGCAAATGCGCTCATAGTTAAAAAGAGTAAAAATACATATAAATTTTTCATTGTATAAATTTAAGACTATTGAGAATTATTTCAAGCATAGGCTTAAGCTGCTTGAGATTCTTTTTTTGAGAGTTGGTTTAGGTAATTCGCTACATCGAGCATTCTATTTGAGAATCCCCACTCGTTATCGTACCAGGCTAAAATTTTAGTTGAGTTATCTATTTTTCTTGTGTGAGATTTATCATAAATAACTGAGTGAGGATCATTCCCAAAATCTGTACTTACCAAAGGCACCTCATTAACATCTAAAATTCCAGAGAGGCCATTTTTGGAAGCTGCTAAAAGTCTTGTATTCAATTCATCAATAGAAAAATCTTTCTGAGTTGTAAATGTGAAATCCAATAAAGATACATTTGATACAGGCACTCTAACTGCAAGTCCATCTAGTTTTCCTTTTAATTCTGGCAATACATCGCCAACAGCTGTTGCAGCACCAGTTTTTGTTGGAATCATAGATAAGCTGGCTGCTCTCGCTCTTAAGAGATCGGAATGATGTACATCCAATAATGACTGATCGTTTGTATATGCATGAATAGTGTTTGCCATACCATTTAAAATTTTATATTCCTCATGAATAACTTTTGCTAATGGTGCGAGACAATTAGTTGTGCATGACGCATTTGAAATAATTTTATCTTCTTTCGTTAACGTCTCATGGTTCACACCAAATACAACGGTTTTATCAACGTTTTTTCCTGGAGCTGAAATTAAAACTTTCTTTGCTCCTGCTTCTATATGTTGTTCTGCTTTATCCTTGCTAGTAAACAAACCAGTGCACTCAAATACTATGTCTATGTTTAATTTTTCCCAAGGAAGTTTTGAAGGCTCTCTTTCTGAGTAACATGCAATCTCATGACCATCAACTTTAATAGAGGTCTCTGAGCATTTAACCTCATTTTTGAGCCTCCCATGCACTGAGTCGTATTTTAAAAGATGGGCGTTATCACTTGGAGATCCAAGATCATTAATAGCTACAATTTCTATTTGATTAAATTTCTTCCAGACTTGTTCTCTAGCCAGATATGAGCGCAGAATGTTTCTACCAATTCTGCCAAAACCATTTAATGCAATCCTCATTTATTTGTCTATTAGTTAAAAATGTAAGTTTATTTGATGAATTTAGGAAGAATATATTAATTTTATTAGCATAAATCAATAAATTTACATAAAAAATTGATTTATCGATGAGTTTTGAGCTTATTTGTGACTTTTTGCCATATCTTTTCAATGACACCTACAAGTACTTCAAATTCTTCAATTTCTTTAGGATTAAAATCTTGACCATAAGCTTTTAGAAAAATATCAAGTTGATCTGAAGATAAATTAAACGATTTTTTTATTGATGCAATTTCATATATTGGTTGATTTAACCCAGTATATTCCCAATCTATAAATTTCATGTTTTTATCGAGAAAAATATTCATTTTGTTGAGATCATTGTGACAAAACGCGAGCTTATAAGGTTTCTTATAAAGCTTATCAAACATTGCAAAGCTCTCTTTAATTTCAATCGTGGCACTTGTGCAGAGCATATTTCTGTAACTTTCGATCTTTTCCTCAAAAGTATCTATGGCTAAGTTTTTGTAATCTAATGAGTGAAGTTTACTTAATGTCTCACCAAATATTTTTAAAAGAACCTGATTGTACTCAGAATTTTCAACCGGATATTCTATGTATTCATAGACAATGCGATTGTTTAGCAAATCATAGTCAAGAATTTCTGGACAAAGATCATATTTCATTAGAAATTGATGTATCTCTAACTCTGTCGCAATAGAATTAGTGATAATTGCTTCTTTTTTAGTTTTTAATACTGCTTTTACATCATTTAAATAGCAATATGAAACCCGAGAATAAGGTGTTTCACTGATAGTTTCTAATATTTTAATTTTGCTCATCTGCATGTTGCCAACTTTTACTCCAAGCACTATATCCAAATACTACAAGTACCAAATAAACTCCAAAGAGTAATGCAGTTGGATACAACTCACGTGATATAAAAAGAAAAACTGAGACGAAATCTATAACAAACCAGTAGAACCAATTCTCTAGAATTTTTTTAGCAACAAGATACGAAGCTGCTATTGCTCCCCAAGTTGTAAATGCGTCTACAAAAGGTGATGCAGCAGTAGTATAGATTGTCAAAATATAACCAGATACAAAAGTCAGAAAAATTAAAATTCCAATTACTATTAAATGATTTCTAGCACTCCAAGTTGTAATTTTTAAAGACTCATTTAGGTCAGACTTAAATCTCCATTGATACAGACCATAAAAACCAATAAAAATATAAAAGATCTGAAGCAAAGCCTCCATGTATAGACCTGCTGAATACATTACAAATAAATACATTAAGGAACTAATGATCCACGCTACCCAACACCTTACATCTTGCATCATTGCTAGCACTAAATAAGCAATAGCAAGAAGTGCTGCGACTATTTCAAACCAATTTGCTTGAAGAAAATCAAAAATCATATCTTACTGATAACCCAAGATGCCTTGGGTCACCATGTCTTTCATACAAGGTATCAACAAAATCTGGTGCCTCATTTCCAAAGTAAAATCCTCGGGTTGCATAATACTCATCAAAAAGATTTCTTGCCCAAATCTCAAAGGCCCAATCATTTAGCTCATATCCAAAATTTACATTCGTTAATAAATATGAATCGGATTTATTGTTATGTGAATCTGAATAATAGAAACCGCTCTTTCCAGTGAAATTTACATTTAAATAAGCATTGTTGAAAGGTATGTAATTCAACCCAATGGAGTATGAATTTGTTGGAGCATGAGCTTGTGCTCTTCCTTCAAGATCTGGTCTTGATTCCCAATTCTTAATCTCTGTTTTGAGCAAGCCTAAATTTACAAAAGCACTTAAATTTTCAGAGAAAACAGTATTAAGGTTTAACTCTAATCCGAAATTTAAGCCCTCGGCAGCATTTTGAGTAAGATAAACAAACGTATTTGGATCATTTGGATCTACTTGTGTCGATATCAGCACTTGTTGGTCTTCTCGATCAGAATAAAACGCATTTAATCTTAAATCGGTATTTGTGTTGATAGGCAGGTCTACACCAATTTCATAATTGGTCAAAAATTCTGGATCGTATTCTAAATCTTCAGCAGTTGTGCCCTCTATTAAACTTAACCCAACATTAAAACCACCTTGTTTATAACCTTTGGCATAATTAATAAATAGATTTTTATCACCATCAAAATTATGAATTAAAGATGCTTTACCACCGATCATGCTATTGGATGGTTTAAATCTCTCATTATCTGAATCTGAATACTTAGCTGACCAGTCCTCCCAACGAAGACCCAAGGATATTTTAGTAAATGCCGTGAAGTCATATTCGAGATTGCCAAATAAAGCAGTGTTCTCTGAAGAATAATCGCTCGAGGAAATAGTAAGGCTTGCATAAGGACTGAAAGGATCCAGAGGATCTCCGTATAAGCCATCATCTTGGCGATCATTTGTTTCGTCAAGTTTTAGATAAGAAAGGCCTATTACCCATGAAAAAGGGAATCTTTCAGCCTCGAAGCTTTCATTTGATACCAGTCTAAACTCTTGACCAAAGGATTTACGATTACGTAATGTTTGAGAAAAATAATCGTACGTATAGGGTGCATGAGAATCAACATTACCCCAATCCGCATCATAACTAAAAACTACATCTGTATCGGTAGTGCTTGTCAGACTTTGAAATTCTGAATATCTATTTTTTTTGAAAAATTTAAGGCCCAGAGTATCGGTTTTCTGAGCATCCATACCTGGTCGATCTGATAGTGTGTTCAATGAGCCATCTATGGTCCAAATATCAGCAGGATCATCCATATCAACCTGACTCAATAGAACTTTAGCAGACAAGTCTCTGTCTAAATCAAAATCGAGTTTAAGTCGTAACGTAGTTTCATCCTTTCTAGAAGTATCAGATCTATTCAAATACAGATTCTCACGAAAACCATCAGTATCATCTTTCCTCACGGCAAATCTAAACCTAATATTGCCACTATCATTGACTGGTCCGCCAAAAGCAAGACCAGAGCTTAAAGTATTGTAATCGCCGTATGTAATCTCAGACGTACCCTCAAATTCTTTGGTGGGTTCTTTGGTTTTTATGTAAATTAAACCAGCTAGAGCATTGGCACCAATCCTAGCTCCTTGAGGACCTCTAAAGACTTCAATCTGTTCAACGTCAAAAGTGGTTGCTATGCCACCTTGTCCTGAATAATCTACATCATCAATTAAGAATGCCACCGATGAATTTGGAGTTCCTAAATACCCTGACCGCTCGCCAATACCTCTTATTTGAAAATACCTTGCTCTGGAATCACTCGCAGCAAAATTAAGATTAGGTATAAGGTATGAAAGATTCTCAAAATGCTTGATTGGTTCACTTTTTATATCATCCTGATCAAGTATGAATACGCTTGAATCTTCTTTGCTTAAGTCGGTCTGACGATAATCAGCCACAACTATCACTTCTTCTAATTCATCTGAACTAATAAATTCAGATGCAAAAAAAATTACGAAAATATATAGATAATTTATGATGTTTTTCATGCAATTCCTCCGCCATCACTATATGGTTCAGGTTCAAAGGGTTCCTTTTCAGATCTCAGGACAAGCCTCCCCTTTGCACTAATTAAGATAATAGTAAGGTTTAAAGCAGAAATCTATTTTTCGATTAATAAATTAGGCTTATCAACTCTTTTCTGGAGTTGAAATTCATCGTGTAAAACGCCGGTTGCTGTAAAAGCTCTGAAGCGTAAATTATCGCCATCAATATCGATGATTTGGTACAACTGTTTGTTTTCACCAAAAGTTTTAGCGTACTGACCTTTGGTAATTTCATACATCTTTGGACCACTGACTGAGACAACATTGACTGTGCCAATCTCCGGATCGTAAGCTTGTTGATAACCGGTTGGCACATTCTGTAAATTCTTGGTGTCAACAAGGCCCGTTCTAGAATAAGTGTGGTCGTGACCACTCAGGATTAAGTCGACTTTATACTTATCAAACAACGGCTTCCAAAGGTCTCTTTGCTCTACATTATCTCGATCAGAAGCAGGTGAATACATCGGATGATGAAATGTAAGAATTGTCCATCGGTTCGGATTTTGCTCCAAAGTTTTCTCCAGCCACGGAACTTGTGCTTCCAGCTCAGTATTAGAATCTAAAGAGATAAATCTTACGCCTTGGTAATCAATAAAGTAGACGGTTTCTTTCAAACTATCTTTGGGCACGTCTTGAATAGGGAAAGAAAATTGTGGGCGCCAATGTGTACTTAAAATTGGAATTCCTGTTGGGTTTTGCAGTCGATCGTAAAGAGGTGCTCCTCCTCCTAAAATTACCTTGCCTTTTAATTCAGCTTGAGAAAAGCCAGTAATTGTCTCGATGCCAGTATCGATCGACTGTATCTGACCATTTTCCTGCACTAATAAAGAACCACTTTGCTCAAATTCGTCTTCTATAAGTAATTTGAATACGCCCGGAGCATGTAATGTATACTCATCAACATCTATTTTTACTTCAGCGCCAACTTTGGTTGTCCATATTCGTTTGCGTTGGGAGTCATCTAAATATTCGTGATTACCTGGTGTTGCTATCACAGGTATTGTGCCATTAACCCAGTCAGGAGCTTGGTGCCATTCGCCCCACTGAGCATCCATATAATGCTCATCGACTAGATCGCCAGCATGGAGTGTAAATGCTGCTCTGGGAGCGTCACGAAATGCCTCCCTAAAGACTCTAGACCAATGGGTTTTTACTTCATTTTGAGCATCTCCAAAGTAAATAAAACTGAATGGTTGAGGTTCTAAGCTTGCAGTTTTAAAGTGATAGTATTCTGTCCAATTTTCACCGTCGCCTACTCGGTAAGCATAGATAGTATTTGGCTCAAGATCAGTGAAAGTAACATTATGATAATGCGCATCGTTAATATCACTCCTAAAAAGTGTTGTGACAGCTTTAAATTCATTTGTTTGCATAGATCTACCTTGGGCATTTGCAATACCAATTTGGGCATAGCCACTCATCACAGAAGTATCAGTACGCCAAGAAACTGACTGGGTCGTTGCCGTATTATCGTTCCATGTGAGCACAACCCTGTCTGGAAGCACTGACGGAGTGTGAGCAATTGTTTCGGATAATTTGGTTGCTTTCCAGCCATCATGAGGAGAGACTAAAAGACTTAGCAAACTCACAAAAATTAAGGAAAATTTTTTCATACTTATCCTAAATGGTGGGTCTGGCTGGATTTGAACCGGCGACCTCACCCTTATCAGGGGTGCGCTCTAACCAACTGAGCTACAGACCCAAAGAACAAATTATTATAGGTTTTTTGACATGTAAGTCTAGACGTCTACTTACCCCATATCACTTTATAAATTAAATAACCTAATATTCCTCCCATAATCTGAAAAATAATAAATAATGGAGCATCATTAAGATTAATGCCGGCAAATGTATCTGAAAAAATTCTCCCAAATGTTACTGCAGGATTAGCAAAAGAAGTTGATGCTGTAAACCAATAGGCAGCACCAATATAAGAAGCTACCATTATTGGAACTTTTTTAGCATCTGAAGCTAAGATAATCATTATTAGGCCGGCAGTAGCGATTAGCTCTGAAAACCACAAATTTGAACCTGTTCTTATTTTTGTTGATAATTCAATCAATGGTAAATTGAACATTAAATTAGCAAGTACTGCCCCTAATAATCCTCCCAAACATTGAACTGCAGCGTAACTAATAAAAGCTGGAAATTTTAATTCTCCTCTAATGTAGCTAACTAAGGACACAACAGGATTAAAATGAGCGCTCAACGGAGCAAAAATTGTAATCAAAAAGTATAAACCCCAAAACGTAGCTAAGGAATTTGCTAAAAGTGCAATACCATCGTTTCCATCCGATAAATTTTGCCCCATTATGCCTGAACCCACTACAACACAAACCAATAAAGCTGTGCCTGTAAATTCAGCAAATATTTTATTCTTACAATTACCCATTCAATAGTTCAGTATTAATTTTCATCTCTATTAAGTCTCTAATATTATCAAAATCATCATCGTTCATATGTTTTGGATCAGGTATCTTCCAATCTAAAGTTTTGGTATTTGGAAAAAAAGGACATTCATCGCCACAACCCATTGTTACAACATAATCAAATCTTTCGTTAGAAAAATTTGTGACATTCTTTGGTTGAATTTCGTCAAATATAATACCAATCCTTTTGAGAGAATCTATAGCTTTTGGATTAACAGTTTTAGCAGGCTGAGATCCAGCTGATTGTGCAAAAATTTTATCACCATAAATTCTATTACTAATTTGTTCAGCTAATTGACTTCTGCATGCATTCTCAACACATACAAACAATACATTTAGCATACTAAAAGCTGTATTTTACACCTAAAGAGATTGATGAAGCAGTGGAATAGCTTTCGAAAACTTCATTACCTTGTAGAGCTTCATAGGGGTCTTCTAATAAATTTCTCAACTTTAAAGTGATGTCAAGCGTACCATCTAAAGCTTCGTAAGTTCTATTATAAACTACGTCCAACTGAGCTGGTAAATCTTCCATAACATTGGGGATAGTATCAACTCCAAGCTCTCTTATTCTATTGCCAACATCATTGTAAACAACGCTAAACCTTGAATCATCAGCTCCATAAAAACCAAACTGAAGATTAAAAATATCATCAGGCTGCCCAACAAGAGGTCTATCGTCATAAGAGGATAAAGTTATGTATTCAGGATTGGTTACTGCATTTGAATCTGTATAGGTATAGTTCACTTTTCCAAAAAAATCATACCCAGATATTAATTCACCAAATTGTTTTTGAAATTCAAATTCTGCTCCCTCAAGAGTTGCAGATGCAGCATTTCTGTAACTTACGTAAGAGTCCGTTGCTGCTGCTTCTAGAACTTGTTCAATTGGGTTTATAAAGCTCTTCTCAAAATAGGAGATCGTTAAAAACTCATCGAAGCCAAAGTAATACTCGTATCGCAAATCAATATTTTCAATTTCCGCTGAAGTTAATTCTGCAAATCCTCTTTCAAACCTATCCGTTTCGAAGTTAACAAATAATACTGGAGACATTTCTCTAAATTGTGGTCTAGAAACTGTTTCACTAAAACCAATCCTTACTTGCATATTTTCTGCCAACTCATAAGTTAAAGTTAATGCGGGCAATAATTTATCCAACTCATCAACAGATTGAATATTTGTTTGATTGCCAAAAAATTGTTGAGTATTTGTTTCGATAAAAGATTCTTCATTTCGAGCTCCGATGCTTAAACTCAATTGATCTGAAATATCTGTTTCCAGTGAAAAATAGTAGGCATCTATAGTCATATCACCAGTGTAATCATCGGTATTTAGCGATAATTCTTGCAACACCAAACCAGTACGATCATATCTAAAGTTTTGTGGATGCATTATTGAGTTAATTGGCTGTCTTCTAAATTCTTGATCAGCAAATAAAGCCCCATTAGTAAAATCTGGCAAGAATGCATATCTTTTCACATCTGTTTGTCGGTTTTTTTCTGAATGAAGTAAACCAAATTTAAAATCTATTAATAAATCCTCAGTTTCGATAGGATAGTAAAAATCTACTGCCGCCTCGGATGAGTCATCATTTAACCAGGAAAAATTTGTGTAATTACTATCTTGTCTTCGGGAAAATTCATATGCACCATTGTTAAATTCATAAAAATGTTCTCTTTCAAATGGTGATTCTCTTTTACCAGTTGAACCATTCAATCTCCAATCAATGGATAACCCGTTTAATAAGTCGTGTTTACCTGACAATGTTACAGTTTTAATCTCTCGTTCAACCCATTCAGATTTTGTTCTACGCTCATCAAAATCTGCTTCAACATTCCTACCCTCACTAATTGTTGTCCTACTATCTGTTTTTCTTACAATTAATCCTGTGAACTGTAGATAATTAAAATCATCAATATCCCACCCAAGAGTACTAAGAAAATTTGTATCTATTTGATAATTTGCTTTTTTTACTGCGTAGTTATTTCTTCTAACTAAATTTTCTCCTGACCCACTTGACCATTCTGATCGAAGAATATCAGGTTGATTATCTTTACTTGAATCGTAACCTGCACTAATTAATAGACCCAATCTGCCCAGCTCGTTTAAGTCATAAGCATTGCCATAACTGACATCAAAACCGAAATCTGGATATAGTTCGGTTTTAAGTGGTTGCCAAGTACCAGTAAATCCTTGAGCAGCATATTGAATATCGTAATACGATGAAGTCGCTAGGGAAATGAAATCCGAATTTGCATAAAGTGGTGCTAGTGATGCAGG
The DNA here is from genome assembly GCA_902619265.1 of uncultured SAR86 cluster bacterium. Lineage (GTDB taxonomy): Bacteria > Pseudomonadota > Gammaproteobacteria > Magnimaribacterales > TMED112 > TMED112. The sequence continues at coordinate 266,725 of CACNDL010000001.1, read as the reverse complement.
CAAGTCTCTGTCACCCGTATCAAAACCTGTCCAATCATTATCGTATTGCGGCATCAAATCTACTTCCTCGCCCGTGGCTAAAGAATCGTAAGAAGTGGAAAAACTAATTTCAGTAAATTCTTGGTCTGGTATCAATTTTGTTCTCATATCGATCACTCCGCCACCAAATTCACCTGGATATTGAGCGGAGTATGTTTTTTGTACTAAAACGGAGTCCAATATTGAAGTTGGAAAAATATCAAAGGGAACAACTCTTTTTAAAGGTTCGGGGCTAGGCAATAAAACACCATTCAACAACGCTGAGGAATATCTCTCGCCTAATCCTCTAACATAAACATATTTTCCTTTTACTAAACTTAAACCCGTAATTCTTTTTAATGCATCAGCAGCGTCGCTATCTCCAGCAACACTAATGTCTTCTGCATCAATAACATTAGAAATTTCACTAGTATCTCTTTTCTCATCTGGAATAAAACTTTCTACAACCCTAACCTCTTCAATACTTTCACTGGTCACATCTGTTTCTTGGGCATAGGAAATTATTGATATTAAAAGTGATGATATTGTGAACAAAATTCTCATATAGACTCCTAAGAGTTTTAAATTAACTCTAAATTAATACTTTAATGATTCCTTTTTGTGACAAATTTGTAACTTTAAAAAAAAGCTACCCTCGAAAGGGTAGCTTTAATCATCAATATTTTTACTATTCTGATGAACTAGCTGGCTTAAATGCCCAATTATCAGTCCAATCGGCATCTGCTGAAGGAACAGCTCCGACATGTCCTGTTGCCTCGAAGAAGTCTCCTGCAACAGTAACTGGGGTTAAAGCTGACTCCGTAGCACCATTAACATATCCTGCTAATGAAGAACCTCCTGCTGAAGCAGTATTAGTATTTGAGGATAATAAAGCTTCAATTTGAGCGGCAGTAGGGCCACTAGTATCTTCCTGTGCTAACGTTGCACAAGCAAACAAGTTACCATCATAGTCATGACCTTCTCCGGCAGTACCGTCACCATTAAAGTCATAAGTTTCATCATTATCTATATCCCAACATGTGCTTGCTCCTTCATCAGCAACCACTGAGTTATAAATATTCAGACCTGTACCCTCTCTAAGTAGTACTGCCTGCCCATCTCTACTAACAATTGTTAAGTTAGCAAATGTTGGTAATGATCTTGGCTCTCTATCCATATCTGAACCGTAGTTATCAGCTTCGATAGATCTGTCAACATCAAATGTTTGACCTTGATTTTGCCAAACAATTGCATGCTGTACATTACCTCGCCAACCATCAGTCCAATCGATAGAGTCATCCGAAGCACCCATTACAAGTAAGTGCTTAGCATTAACAGTACCTCCAAAGAACTCTACACCGTCATCAGATGTATTGTAGGTCTGAATATAATTTAGTTCAGTTAGGTTACCCACAGCTTGGAATGCAATACCATTCAATTCATCTTCTGAGTTAAATAGTCTTCCAGCATGTTTTAATACAAGGTAGAAAATATTTCCACTATTGTCAGCATCGTCAATACCACCGTAAGAGCCTGAACCTCCTTCACCATCTGCAGTACAATTTGCTGTACCAACATCTGAAAGATTACAAGCTGTTTGACTAGCTAGACCATTAATAACCAAACCACCCCAGTCGGATGCCACACTTGACATATCTGCAGCTGTATCTCTAACTTCTCTACCTGAAGTCATAGTGACGGGAGCACCAGGTGCACCATTAATCATTATTTTAGAATGAATTGGGACAAGAACTGCATCAAAATCTGTTATTGCACCTTCACCAGCATAACTGTCACTGTAAAGGGTAACACCAGGATCAATTTGCATGTACTTAGCACCAGACCCATCTGCAGCCCCAGTTCCAACTTTTACTTGTTTAACCATCAAGTATGGTAAGCCACCACCGACAAGTCTTATATTCTTGTCTTCGGATTGAGCTGAAACAAGCTCACATGCCGGACCAGCACCATCTTTCATATTTCCAAGTGTCGTTCCATATGGACACTCAAATGAATCCATATGAAGACCAAAAGTCCAGCCTTTGGTCCAATCGTTAGCATCACTTTCAACGCCACCAATAAAAGAGGCATCTTCTAGATTTGCATCTTGTGCACTAGCAGTCGCTAATGAATATCCTGAAGCAAGTGGGTGAGTAATATAAGCTGCATTTCTCATACTTCCATGTAAGCCAGAAGCACCAAAATGGGCGCCATTATTTCCTGTTAAGATATAGTCGCTTACACTAAAAGCATTTGGAAACTCTGCTTCGCCAACTTCTTCGTCTTGCACTAAGCCCCCTTGGCCAATTGCGCCACACTTAATGGAGTCAAAAAGAGTTCCAGCAAAGCTTAAACCGTTTTCTTGAGCCATAAAGCGATATGTTTCATCATCATCGACATCAACACAACCTGAACTATCTTCTGCATTTCCTGATACTATTGAATTCAAAAGTTTTACACCAGTTCCCTCTCTAAGTTGTAGGGTATCGCCACCATAATCTTGGACAAAAGTAATATTTGCCATAGCTGGGAATGATCTTGGCGATCTGTCCATATCACTGCCATAGTTATCAGCTTCGATAACATTATCTTTAGACCTTGCTGCATCTGTTACAGGGAAAAGTGTTTGTATAACCACACCGTATTGTGCAAACCCTCTCCATCCGTCTGTCCAGTCAACAGAGTCATCTGAAGCACCGGTGACAACAAAATGCTTCATACCTACGGTGCCACCGAAAAATTCAATGCCATCGTCTGAACCATTATGTACTTGAATGTAGTTAACAGATGTTCCTGAACCAACTGCTTGAAAAGCAACGCCGTTCAATTCATCGTCATTAGAGAACCTATAGCCTGCATATTTAACTTGCATGTAATTGATTGAACCAGAATTATCTTCATCGTTTGTGCCGCCGTAGTACCCTGAGGCCCCCTCGCCTTCTGCAGTACATGCAGCTGTTCCAAGGTCTGCTTCATTACAATTATTTTGAGCTGCGAGACCAGATATAACTAAACCACCCCATTGTGCTTCAGCACCATCTGTTACTTCACCTGTTAAATCACTTGCACCGGTCATGATGACAGGAGCTGAGGCAGTACCATTCACATTCAACTGAGAATTTGGACTAACAACCAAGTAATCCACATCAGAATCAGAGACTGAATCGCCGAGAGATGCAACAAAGCTTGTTGCGCCTTCAAATCCGGCACCTGCGGTACCAACTATTGTTGTACCTGCTTCAATTGTCAATGATCCGTTATCTCCGGCACTTGAGCCATCGGCGTTAATCCCTGCACCAACAAATACTGCTCCATTTAAAGCATAAATTGCATCAGAGCTTATTGTTACATCAGATGCTATTGGGGCTGATGATGGGAAAGTAAGAATACACACAGATTTACTTTGACCATCAAAGTCAGTAGCAACAATACCTGAATCTTCACCAGCAGCACATGCAGAAGGTGCAGGTGTTGGTTCTGGTGTTGGTTCTGGCGTTGGAGCCGGGGTTGGCGCTGGCGTTGGAGCCGGCGTTGGCGCTGGCGTTGGAGCCGGCGTTGGAGCAGGAGTAGGAGCTGGCTCACTTGAACCACCACCACAAGCTGCAACAAATAAAGTCGCTATTACAATCGAAATAGGATTAAAAAAATTTTTCATAAAATTCCTCTCAAACGAAATTGTTCGAAATTTAATGTTATGAATTATTTGTTACAGAAATTTGAAGTATTGAAACAGTATTAAAAATTTTTTGTTTCTATTTTGTAACAGTTCTTATTCTTCAGCAAAAAACATAACATGTTTTTCTTCAAGCCGATCAAGTAATTTTTGACCCATGGCTGGCGCAGTAGTGTAAATGCCACCAGCTAATTCAGGGCAATCAAATAACAAACACAAAGCACTTTCAGCAATCATTTTCGAAGTAGAGGAATAACCAGGATCCCCTTCACCTTTTACAGAGACATTAATTTTTATCTCTCCATCGTCTACTCCAGTAAATAATATGTCGTAGCTCCCAGAATCTCTGGATTCTTTTGAAGGGCCTTCGCCAGGTTTAGGAACGTTATCGCCAAGTAGTGGGTTATAAGCTGAAATTAACTCTGCTTTTTTTTTACCTGCTTCTCCAGGCCCACAAGAAAACATCTCATCATAAAGAAAATTTTCGCCATAAGGATGTCCCATCATCGTATTCGATCTGTGGACGTTTTTCGTATTGATGGCAGCCATAAAAAATGGAGCAACCCATTCGTTAGTAATTTCATCGTGGTAAGGTTTATTATCTCTGACTTGCTCAGGCCCTTTAAAACCCTCGCATAAACAAAATGGATCAATCAATACGTTAAAAAAGTCCGGATTGGTTTTTAGTTTTCCTAATGTTGCTCTAAGCGATGCAGCAGTACCACCAGAAAATTCACCTTTCATGGATCTAACTCTGCATTTAACTTGCTCGACTGGTTTTCCAAACCTTTCTTTTGCAATTTTTTGGAGCAACATAACACCTAGATCAGACGGAATAGAATCAAATCCGCAACTATGTACTATCCTAGCACCTGACTCTTTGGCAGTAGCTAAATGTTTTTGCATTTCAAACATCCAGCCAGGCTCACCACATAAATCCACGTAATCTACACCATATTTAGCACACATCATCAGAATATCGTTTCCGTAAATTTGATAAGGGCCAACTGTAGTTAAAATTAAATTTGTCAGGCTTAAAGCTTTTTCAATATCTTCCATCTTAGTTGAATCAAGCAATATGGCTGGTACATCACATGAAAGTTCAGCTGTAACTGCGTCAATTTTTTCCTGATTTCTAGCTGCTACAGCCCATTTCAGATCAGAATAATTTTCATTTAAATATTCCACTACTAATTTTCCAGTAAAACTGGTCGCGCCAAAGACTAATAAGTCATATTCTTTTTCACTCATGTTTAACTCCCTTGAATAGTGATATAAATTATTTTTTTCTTGCCAACTTGGATAAGTTTTTTTGTGTTAGGTTCGATATGAAAATCTTTTGAATCTACTTTGATTTGGTCAACTTTTACTGCGCCTTGGGTTATAAGACGTAAAGCTTCAGATGTGCTTGAGGCAAAATCAATATCTTTAAGAAGATTAGGTAAAGGATAATCTCCTTTATGCTTTACTGTTTTTTCCTCAATATCACTGGGCAATTCATTCTTTGCAAATTTTTTGAAAAAATTTTCTTTAGCAGTTTCTGCCTCTTTTTCAGAGGTGAACCTCTTGGTTAATTCGAGAGCTAAAATAATTTTTGCATCTCTAGGATTGCCGCCCTCATCAACTGATTTTTTTATTTTCTCTATTTCATCTGAGGATTGAAGACTCAATAGATCAAACCATTTAAACATTATCTCATCTGGAATTGACATAGTTTTACCAAAAATTTGATCAGCATCTTCGGTAATTCCAATATAGTTGTTTTCAGACTTTGACATTTTTTTTATGCCATCAAGCCCTTCAAGCAATGGCAAAGTAATAATAGTTTGAGGAGACATACCTTGATTTTTTTGCAGATCCCTACCAACTAGAAGATTAAACTTTTGGTCAGTTCCCCCTAATTCTACATCTGCCTCAAGCTCAACTGAATCTTGGCCTTGCATTAATGGATATAAAAATTCATGAATAGAAATCGGCTGATTGTTTTTATATCTTTTTGAAAAATCGTCCCTCTCAATCATTCTGGCAACTGTCGATTGAGCTGACAGCTTTATCATATCTGCTGCTGTCATCTGATCGCCCCACCTAGAATTAAAATCTACCACAGTTTTATCTTTATCAAGGACATTAAACACTTGCTCAGCATAGGTATTAGCGTTTTCTTTTATTTCTTTATCAGTTAGTGGAGGTCTAGTTTTATTTTTTCCACTGGGATCGCCTATTTTGCCGGTGAAATCCCCAATTAGAAAAATAACTTTATGGCCTAAATCTTGAAATTGCCTCATTTTTCTGAGTATTACTGTATGTCCTAGATGTAAATCTGGAGCAGTTGGGTCAAAACCAACTTTTACTGTAAGTTTTTTACCTTGTTTAAGTTTCTCGATTAAATCATTTTCACCGATGATCTCATCGACTCCTTGTTTTATAATCTCAATTTGGTTTTTTGGATCCATAAAGCTTTATATATAATATCAGAACATGTACACAGGCTCTCATTTAAAATTAATTCTTGCCATTTTATTGGTACCATCAATCTTTATATTTTTAATAGCAGCTGATTCTGAAAATAGAAATTTTATTAAAGACCCAGAACTTACCGTTGAAAGAATATCTTTAGAGCCAGTAAATATAGATATAAACATTCCCAAAGAAAATAAAATAAAAATTAAATCTGGAGATACATTTTATTCGACATTAGTAGGTTTTGGGGTAAGTCCCGTGACTATAAATGAGATTGCAAAAGATCGTAAATTAAAAAAATTCATCAATTTGCGTGTGAATGATGAACTTTATATTACTTCTAACAATGAAGGTTTATTTGTAAAAAGATTTGATGAAAACTTCTACCTTGATGTGCTAAAAATTGAGAATAATGATTATAGTTTTGAAAAAAAACGAGATAATCTTGAGAGGATTGCCCAATTTAGAGAGTTTGTTATATCAGATTCACTCTACTCCTCAGGAAAAAAAGCAAATGTTCCTGAATCTGTTTTAGGAGATCTAATTTATATATTTGGGTGGGACATCGACTATGCCTTTGATATTAGAAATGGCGATAAAGTAAAAATTCTTTATGAAGATATTTTTTCAAATGGAAGACTTGTCTCAAATGGAGATATTTTAGCTGCAGAATTCACCAATAAAGGTACCAAAATAACAGTTATACGTTTTACACAAAGGGGCAGAAAAGACTACTACACCACCGATAGTAATAACGTTCGAAAAGCCTTTTTGAGAACACCTATAGAATTTGCTCGTATAAGCTCTCACTACAATCCGAATAGGAAACATCCAATTTTAAATACAATTAGAGCTCATAAGGGAACTGACTACGCTGCAAAAGCTGGTACTGCTGTAAAGGCTACAGGAGATGGTGTTATTAAGAATGCACAATACTCAAATTCTTATGGTAATTATATTGATATCATGCATTTCAATAAATACATGACTAGATATGCGCATCTTAGAGGTTTTGCTGACGGAATAAGAAAAGGTGCAAAAGTAACTCAGGGCCAGACTATTGGATATGTTGGTTCAACGGGATTAGCTACTGGACCACATTTACATTATGAATTTCATATAAATGGCAAGCATACTGATCCTGTTAAGGTAGAGCCACCCAATGCTCAATCGATAAATTCTTACAACAAAAAATACTTCGATAAACTTGTAGAAGAGAGAACTGAGATTATCTCTAACATCTCAAGCATTCAATGAAAAATCTCTATGTAGGCCTTATGTCTGGCACAAGTCGAGACAGCTTAGATGGATGTTTAGTTTCCTTTGAAAATGGTTTAAATGTCTTATCCTGTAAAACTTTAAATTTTTCTGAAGGATATCAAACATCGGAAGACCAAGCATTCATTTGCAAAGAAATTACTGACAAAAGTATTGAACTAGTTAACAAACTTGTAGAAACCGAAAGACAGAATGTAGTAGCTATAGCTTTTCCAGGCCAAACAATTTCACATAATGATGATTTTAGTTTACAAGCTGGTTCACCAGAAATAATTGCAAAACAAACAAAAATACCGGTTTATTCAGATTTTAGAAATTTTGATATTGCAAAAGGAGGTAAAGGAGCCCCACTCATTCCAGCTTTTCATCAGTACTTATTATCAGAAAAGGAAACAGAAAAATTAGTACTGAACATTGGTGGTATATGCAATGGAACCTACTTGAAAGATGAGAATATAATTCATTCATCTGATATTGGTCCCGGTAACTGCTTATTGGATGCAACTATGAGAAACTTTAATTTAGGTAAATTTGATTTAGATGGTTCATTGGCATCAAAAGGTAATGTTGATAGTTTTTTATTAGAGGAGCTTTTAAGTCAAATTGATTCTCTTCCATACCCACGCGCAGACGATCTTAGTGTTTACATGAATCTGCTAGAAAAAAATAAAAAATCTCTTAATCAAAAAACTCCTGAAGATATTTTATCTACCTTGACAGAACTTACTGTGAAGAAAATTCAAGAATATTTTAATTTTTGTGGGGCTCCTGAAAAAGTTATTTTTCATGGAGGGGGCTCAGAAAATAAATACTTGATGCATAGAATAAAAGAAACCATCAAAGCTGAAATTAGTACAATTGATAATTTAATTTCTTCAAAGTACGTCGAATCAGCTGCATTTGCCTATCTAGCTTTCAAAGAAAGGGCCGTTTTATTTAAATAGAAAAGGATGCTCCACACCCACATGTGGAAGATGCATTTGGGTTTTCAACAGTAAACTTTGACCCCATGAGGTTTTCGACATAATCGATTTTTGAACCAAGTATATAAGGATAAGACATATGGTCTAAGACTACCTGAACTCCTTCACCAAAATCTAGCTTCGCATCTTCATCTTGATCGAATTCATCAAATTTAAAGCCATACTGGAAACCAGAACATCCACCACCAGTGACATAAACCCTAAAGAATTTATTATTTTCTGATTCTTTCAGTAAAGAAATTTTAGAAATTGCTCTTTCTGAAAGTTCGAAAGGCGCTGCTTTTTTAATTTGTACATCCATATATAAGTTCATATTCTATCAAAAATAATTAATGACTTATAATTCTTATCGGTATGAAAAAAACGGCGGTTATTTATTCAAGCACTGACGGTCACACAGTAAGAATCTGTGAAAAGATTATTGAGATCATTAAGCATAAGTCAATGGTAAGCCTTTGTAGCATTGAGGAAGCTGATTCGTTAGATCTAGAAAGTTTTGATTTTATTTTAGTAGGTGCAAGCATAAGGTATGGTAATCATAAAGCTAGTTTATTCAGATTTATTAAACGTAATTTAGATGTATTAAATAAAAAACAAACTGCATTTTTTAATGTTAATGCTGTTGCTAGAAAAGAGGATAAGAATACGCCAGCAACAAACCCTTACCTAATTAAGTTCTTAAAGAAAGTTTCTTGGAAGCCTGATCTTTTAGAGGTTTTTGCTGGAAAAATTTCTTATCCAAAATACCATTTTTTTGATAAGCACATGATTAGATTTATTATGTGGATGTCTAAGGGGCCAACTGATCCCTCAAAAGTTTTTGAATTTACAGATTGGAATAAAGTTGAGTCCTTTGGAAATAAAGTTTTGAATGATTTTCTAAAATCTTAATTTATTTGGTTAGGTGTTGGTATTAGCTTAATTAGTCATATAAAACTATCATTATAAAAGTGAAAAAATTGATCTTTAGAGTCAAAGATTGCCATAAACGTCTTTATGAAAACTAAAAAGTCACAGGATTTATTTGAAAAATCTAAACATCATATAGCTGGAGGGGTGAATTCTCCGGTTAGGGCCTTCAAAAGTGTAGGTGGAACACCTATATTTTTTAAAAAATCGAGAGAATGTTATTTATACGATGAAGATGGAAATAAATATCTAGACTTTGTTGGCTCATGGGGACCAATGGTTTTGGGCCACTCAAATAAAAATATAGTCAGTGCAATAAAAAGTCAGGCAAGCAAAGGAATAAGTTTTGGCGCACCCACTAAGAATGAATTAGAGATTGCAAAAATTATAAAATCATACTTGCCAAGCATTGAGAAGCTGAGAATGGTCAACTCTGGAACAGAGGCAACTATGAGTTGCATAAGATTAGCTAGAGGCACAACTAACAAAAAGAAAATAATAAAATTCATTGGTTGTTATCACGGACACGTAGATTCATTATTGGTAAAAGCTGGTTCAGGATTAGCAACTTTAGGAGTGCCTGACTCACCCGGGATACCAGAGGAATTGTCACAATTAACAATATCGCTTCCATACAACGATATTTCAGCTTTGGGTAGAGCATTCAAAGAATACGGCGATGATATAGCTGCGGTAATAATTGAACCAATTGCCGGAAATATGGGTTTTATAGAACCTGATATAAATTTTCTTAAAGAATTAAGAAATTTATGTACCCAAAATAAAACGATTCTAATATTCGATGAAGTTATGACCGGCTTTAGAGTGGCTAGAGGTGGTGTTCAAGAATTATTAGGAATAACTCCTGATTTAACTGCACTGGGCAAAATTGTAGGTGCTGGCTTACCAGTGGGTGTTTACGGTGGTAAAGCTGAAATAATGAATAATATTTCTCCGGATGGTCCGGTTTATCAAGCTGGCACATTATCAGGTAATCCAATTGCTGTGAGCGCAGGTACAGCTTTATTAAAACAGCTAGGAAATAAAGAAATCTACGCTTCTATGGAACAGAATGCCAAATCATTCCTAAACCCAATCAAAGAATATGCAGATGAGTTAAAAATGCCTTTCTCATTTAATGTTAGAGGTGGAATGTTTGGTTTTTTCTTTTCTAATTCATTACCAAAAAATTTCGATGACGTTCAGAAAACAGATATAGAATTATTCGCGAAATTTTTTAGAAAAATGCTTGAGAAAAATATTTATCTGCCACCATCTGCCTATGAAAGTTGTTTCATATCAACTCTTCATGATGAAGACAAGATGACAAAAGCTGCTAAACTTGCAAAACAATCTCTAAAAGAAATTAAAGATGAAATTTGATATTTTGGGTGTTGGAAATGCTCTTGTTGATGAAACTTTTTACGTTGAAAAAAGCTTTGTTGATTCCACAGATCTCTTCTTCAATCAATTTAAGTCAATTTCCTTTCAGGATCAGGAAGACATTCTTGCTGGATTACCCTCAGATTTAGCACCTGATGTTGTTTGTGGAGGTTCAACAACAAATAGCCTTGCTGCAACTTCTAATTTTGGTTCCAGTTGCGCACATATTTGTCAATTGGCAAACGATGATAGGGGCCGACTTTACGAAGACAATCTTAAAGAAAATGGAATTGTATCTATTAATTCTTTTTATCATGAAGAAGTCCGTACAGGTAGGTGTCTAGTCTTTATAACTCCCAATAGTGAGAGAACTATGGGAACTTACCTTGGGGCATCTGAAAGATTAGTTTTTAATTCAGATTTTATAGAAGTAGCCAATAACTCGAAAATTTTGTTTTCCGAAGGTTATCAATTCACATCGGATGAGAATTTTTCAGCATTTCTAAGCATTCTTAAAGGAACTGAACAAACAACTAAACTTGCTCTAAGCCTGTCAGATCCAGGGGTTGTTCAAACATTTAAATCTAGGTTTAAAGAAGTCTTTAACGTGCGAAAAGTTGACTACCTTTTTTGTAACAAGGAGGAGGCAATATCGCTGGTAGGAGAAAATTTTGTAGAAGATCTAAGCTCTTTGGCATTAAATTATGTCGTAACTAATGGGGCTGAATCTTCCTATATTTCTGAAGAGGGTTCTTACGCAGAAATAAAAGCAAAAAGTGTAAAGGCTATTGATTCAAATGGAGCTGGAGACATATTCGCAGGTGCAGCCTTAAATAAAATTATTGAAGGGGATAGTTTTTTAAATGCATGTGAATTTGGAAATTATGCATCATCTATAATTGTTCAAGAAAAAAGCCCAAGACTTTCTATTGATCAGTACAAAAAGCTTAAAGCTGATTATTGAAGTGACTCCTGAAATATATAACGACAAAAGATTTGGTATCAATCAAAACCATATCTCTAAAAATGCTTTAAATATAATTTCAAAATTACATAAATCTGGTTTTGAGGCTTACATAGTTGGTGGTGGCATAAGAGATATGATTAAAGGTCTCAAGCCTAAGGATTTCGACATAGTTACAGACTGTGAACCTGAAGAAATTAGAAAAATTTTCAGAAATTCTAGAATAATTGGCAGACGGTTTAAGCTAGTGCATATAGCTTTTGTCGATGAAATTATTGAAGCCACAACATTCCGTGCAGGAGGAACAAATACCACGGAATCAATAGAAATAAATGAAAAGGGTCGAATAGTACGGGATAACAATTGGGGTACGCAAGAAGAAGATGTGTTAAGGAGAGACCTAACTATTAATTCGATCTATTATGATCCCTTCTCACATGAAATTATTGATTACACAAAAGGCATTAAGGATCTTAAAGATAAAAAAATTAGATTTATAGGCAATTCAGGAGAAAGAATATTAGAAGATCCTGTAAGAATTCTGCGAGCATTAAGATTTGCAGCAAAATTAAACTTTTCTATAGATCAAGAAATAGCTGATGGTATCAAAGAACATAAAACTCAATTATTAGAAATGCCGCCTGCAAGACTTTACGAAGAAGTTATAAAAATGTTTATGACAGGACATGCTGAGCAATCATTTATTCAGTTAAAGGCATATGGAGTCTTCGATGTTTTATTCCCTCATTTTAAAGATGAGGATGGGATTTTTGATAAATTTTACCTTGAAGCATTCAGAGAAACTGACAAAAGGTTTAAATTGAATAAAAAACTTAATGTTGGGTTTATCTTTGCGGTATTACTTTGGCCTAAAGTATTTTTTGATTCAGGCATAAGCACGCAAATAAATTTTAAAAGATTCTATAGATCAATCGCTGAAGTTGTTAGAAAACAACAAATGATTACATCAATACCAAAAAAATTCTCAAGTTTCATTAAAGACGTCTGGATGAATCAAGTACGCTTTAGTAGGGTTGGGAAAAAATCAATTAATTTTACAAAGAGTTTGAGATTTAGAGCTGCTTATGACTTCTTATTGCTGAGAAATGTTAATGAACAAAATTTAGAAGTATCAACCAACTGGTGGACAGAATTTAAAACAGCGAACTATGATAAGAAGATAAGGTTGTTGAATACACTTAAGAAAAAAAATGCAAGAAAGCAAAATTCCTAATTACATTGCAATAGAGGGGCCAATTGGTGTTGGCAAAACTTCACTTTCAAGGAAAATAGCTATGGATTTTGGTCATGAACTTTGTTTAGAAGAATCAGATGAAAACCCTTTCTTAAAGTCATTCTATAAAGATAAGCAAAATTACGCTTTTGCCTCTCAACTATACTTTGTAATGCAACGATCTCAGCAAATTGATATGTATTTTTCAGATGATCTAATTAAAAGAAGGATTGTTGCTGATTTTATGTTTCAAAAAGAAGATCTCTTTGCGAAATTAAATCTCACATCAGATGAATTTAAAATTTTTAAAGAAGTAAAGTCAAAATTTTATGCTTCTCACCCCAAACCTGACCTTCTTATCTATTTGCAAGCTACTCCTGAGAGAGTGCTTGAAAGAGTTAATAAAAGAGCTCGATCATATGAAGATCATGTTGCTCTAGAGTATCTTGAGCGATTGTGTGAGTCTTATACAGAATTTTTCTTTGACTACTCTGAGACTCCTTTGTTAGTTTTAGATGTCAATGATGTAGATTTTGTTGCAAATAACGACGACTATCAAAAAGTTGTTGATTGTCTTCAAAGGGAAATCAAAGGTAGAGAGTTTGTCAATTTAACGCCAAGTTTCTTTTAATGAAAATAGATATCTCCAACCTTACACAGACTGAATTGCTAGGAGAAAAAATTGCTGAATTTTTAATTAGGTTTAATGGTTTAGCAATATTTTATCTTGATGGTGAACTGGGAACTGGTAAAACAACATTGGTGAGAGAAATTCTCAAGGCAATGGGCTGGAAGGGAGCAGTTAAAAGTCCAACGTTTAGCATTCTAGAAGAATATTACATAGCTGGTAAGGACATTTTTCATTCTGACTTATATAGATTAGAGAATCAAAATGATTTTGAGATGCTTGGAGTTGAAATTAATGAAAATTCAAAAGGAATCCTTTTTATAGAATGGCCTGAAAAAATTTCTAATTTTAATTTTGGTGAAGAATTTTTCTTGAAACTTTCTTTGTCTGGTCAAAATAGATCCATAGAATTACAGACAAATAATAAAAAATTTTTAAACTGCATTAATAGGATCAATATCAATAACCCAATTTGATATTTCCTTTTTTGATTTTTCAGTATTTTTGGTGAATTTTGACAAAACTTCCAGCATCTTTTGCTTCTTCGAACTTTGAATAATACAAAACATTCTATGTTTAAAACCAATTTTAGTTACAGGACTATCAAATGGACCGTAAATTTCAAGATCTTCTTGAGATAGTTCTTTTTTAGAATCAACGAGGAATTTTCTTAATCTTGATGGATTTGCATCTTCAGCTTTTAAATACATAAGGTTTATATAAGGTGCCAAATCAAGTTTTTTTCTCTCAACTAGCAGCTCTTTAGCAATTTTGTGATAACTGCCTGTTTGAATTAAATTAAAGAGAGGATGATCTGATACTCTCGTTTGTAAATAAACGTTATTTTCTATTCCTGATCTACCAGCTCTTCCAGCTACTTGTATTATTAATTGTGCTGTTTGTTCTTGCATATGTATATCTGCACCAAATAAACCAAAATCCATATTTAAAACAATTACTAAACTTACATTTCTAAAATCATGGCCTTTTGCTAATAACTGTGTGCCAATAAATATTTTTGATTTTGTATCTTTAATGTTTGTTGAGCTCTCTTCTCTTCTTGTTTTTCCTGATACTGCGTCTCGATCAATTCGAACAATATTTGCATCAGGAAGTTCTTGCCTTAATAACTCCTCAACTTGCTGTGTTCCTAATCCTCTATATGTAAAGTCATTACTTCCACAATCTGGACAAGTTTTTGGTATTCCCCACACACTTTCGCATCTATGACATTTTAATCTTTGAACATTTTGATGTAGCACTAATGTTGCATCACAACAATTGCCTTTTGCTATCCAACCACAAGAATTACACATAAAAATTGGTGCATAACCTCTTCGATTCAAAAGTATAAGTGTTTGATGGCCAGCTTTTTCGTTCTCTGCAATTTTTTTAAGTAATTCATTTGAAATACCACCAGTAGTTTTATGTTGAGTTGTTTGATGGATAGATATTTTTGGTATCGGAGCATCTGAAATTCTTTTATCTAAAATGCAATGTTCAATTTCATTATTATTTGCTCGATTAATGTTATTTAAAGAAGGGGTAGCAGATGCATAAACGATTCTTGCTTTCGCACAATAAAGCATTCTTGAAATCTCTCTTGCATCATATCTAAAACCATCTTGTTGCTTATAAGATTGATCGTGTTCTTCATCAAAAATAATTGCACCAAGATTTTTAATTGGTAGAAAAATTGAAGATCTAGTTCCAATAATTATTTTTGGCCCCTTATTCTTAGAGGCAAGCCACACTTTTATTCTTTGAATAGCTGTTAAGCCAGAATGATTCAAAAGCACCTTATTACCAAAAGTTTTTTGAAAACTATTAAATATTTGAGGAGTTAAAAAAATTTCTGGCACAAGCACTAAGGCACTTTTGCCTTTATTAATTAGATCTTTAATAAAGTGTTTATAGACTTCTGTCTTTCCTGATGATGTTATACCAGAAAGTAGTATTTCTCCTGAAGCTTTTGCTTTAATTGAATTTAAAGCTTTGGTTTGATCTTTGGTTAGATTATGAAGGTTGTTTGAGATCTCATCAAACTCAGTTTTATTTATATATTTTTCAAGAACTGTTTGAGGTTTGGCTTTTCTTAGAAAAGATGGAATAAAAGATTCAAAAACAATGCCAATAGGATGCATGTAATAATCAGAAATACTAACTATTTGCTTTAGTAATTGTTTATCAAATAACGGAATATCATCAAGAACCTCAATAATTTGTTTCAATTTATATTTTTCATTAAACTCTTCCGATTGGCTGATTACTACACCTACGAGCTTTCTTCTTCCAAACTCAACTAAAACTCTTTTACCAATCAAATCAGAGCTAAACTGATTCTTATAGGTAAATGTTTGACGTAATGGGGAAGGAATTGCTACCTGAACAAAATTCATGAATTTATTGTAATAGATTATTAATTTGATATTATTTCACACTCAAAATATTTGTTATGAAAAAAGATATACATCCAGAATCTCGCGAAGTGCTATTCCACGACACAAGTGTGGATCAATATTTTCTTATTCGTTCAACTTTGAAAACTACTCAAACGAAAAAATGGGAAGATGGTAAAACATATCCTTATTGCGTTGTAGATACCTCATCAGCATCTCATCCATTCTATACTGGTCAACAAAAGATCCTTGATACTGGTGGAAGGGTTCAAAGATTTGAGAAAAAATTTGGTAAGAAATCTGGCTAATTGCCGGTACTCCCAAATCCTTTCTCACCTCTATAAGTTTCAGCAAATTCAACTACTTCTTCTAAATCAACTTGTGCAACTTTAATAACTACTAATTGTGCCACTCTATCGCCAGGCTCTATTAAAATATCTTCTTCTGATCTATTCCATAGAGATATGCTTAGAGGTCCTTGGTAATCTGAATCTATTAAGCCCATCAAATTTCCACAAACTAAACCTTTTTTTGCTCCAAGACCAGATCTTGGTATTACCATTCCTGCAAATTGAGAATCTTCAATGAAAATTGAAATACCTGAAGGAATTATAGTTGACTCATTTGGTGTTAGTATTAACTGACTATCAATGCATGCTATTAGATCTAGCCCAGCTGAACCTGCAGTCTGATATTTAGGTATTTCAAAATCTTTACCTATTCTTGGATCAAGAATTTTAAATTTTAATTTCATGAGTAGGAGGTTAATTATTGCATAAAATGAATTACTATTTTATTATCATCCGTTCTTATGAGTAAGGTGTGTCAAGTAACAGGTAAAAAAGCTATGGTAGGGAATCACGTCTCCCATGCAAAAAACCGTGTGAAACGTTTATTTAAGCCTAATCTTCACAAACATAAATTCTGGGTAGAATCCGAGAAAAAATTTATAACCCTCACTTTATCAACTAAAGGAATGAGAATCATTGATAAGAATGGTATTGATGCTGTTCTTAAAGATATAAGATCAAGAGGCATAAAAGTTTAATCTTGCTTTTACTTGCTTCAGCATCCCAAAGACGTACAGAATTGCTCGACTTAATGGGCATAAATCATAAAGTTATTGATCAAAAATTCGACGAGGACTCAGTAAACGAGACAGATCCTGTAATGTGTTCCAAATTAATTGTTGAAGGAAAA
The DNA here is from genome assembly GCA_902619265.1 of uncultured SAR86 cluster bacterium. GTDB lineage: Bacteria > Pseudomonadota > Gammaproteobacteria > Magnimaribacterales > TMED112 > TMED112. The sequence goes on along the minus strand of CACNDL010000001.1, from coordinate 249,596 downwards.
AATAAAAGTGCGCGAGCTTTATTATCAACAACGGATAAAAGTTTTCCAGTTTTAACAGCAGATACATTAGTCTTTACACCTTCCAGAAAAATTGTTGGAAAGCCTGAAAATCATGAGCATTCAAGGGAGCTTCTTCGAGAGTTCTCAGGCGCAACTCATAGTGTATTCTCAACAGTAATGATTAGCACAACTGAACAATCAATGTTAAAAACCTGTGAAACAAAAGTTTCTTTTAAAAATATGACAAAAGAAGAAATTGAAGAATACGTTTTATCTGAAGAAGGAGTTGGTAAAGCAGGAGCTTATGGTATACATGGTCCAGCAGGCAAATATATTACAAATATAGAGGGTAGTTATACAAATGTAGTAGGTCTACCAGTACATGAAACCTATGAAATTTTAAAAGAGTTAAATATCCTTTAATTTTTATTTGCGTAATCTACTATCTTTTCTTTCAAATCTGGAATTTTATTTAGGAATTTCATCCCAGAGTTAAGTATCTTTTCTGATAGGCCTTCCACATTTCCAAAAGCACCGAAAATACTTTGAATTATCCATGTCATTTGGATATTTTTATTATTTCTTTTTTTGTTATATTGACTCAGTACTTTCATATCTCCTGAGATAAGTTGATCTAGATTTTCATCCAGCTCCATAATATCACCAATACCTAAGTTCAAACCCTGTCCAGCCATTGGGTGAAAAGTATTTGCAGCATCCCCACATAGTACGGTTTTTCCTATATATAGAGTTTTTGCTCTAGAATGTTTTAATTCAAAACCATTGCCTAGCTTTAAGCTACTAAAATCTAATCCCAGTTTAAACTTCAAATTCAATTCTTGAAGCTCCTCACTGACAACACCAGTCGAATTTGTGCAAAAAATAATAGAATACTGCTCTTCTTTATCATTTAAAGGCAGCAATGCTAGAGTCCCTGAATTTAAGAAATACTGTTTTGCTACATTATTATGTTTTGCTTTTACACATGTTACATAGGCTTTTTGCCCATAGAACCATTCATCACTTTCAAAATCTAGTAATTGCCTTACCATCGAATTCATTCCATCGGTAGCAAACAAAAATTCAGCTTCAATCTTATTTTTGTTCGTTTGAACTATTGGATTATCAGGAGTCTTTAAATCTATTATTTCTTCATCCCATTTAATATTCTTTTCAACATTTTTAATTAGTTTTTCATGCAGATCGTAAAGCAAACAAATTGATGTAACTTTATCTTTATCGTTCTTATCTAAAGTCATTGTTAAATCATGATTTTGGTATAGTTCCATTTTTCTGACAGGAGTGGCCCATCTATTTATGTCAATTTTTTTATCCAGAGAATTAAGGAATAAAATTGTATCTTTTGTCAAAGCAACGGTTCTGAAGGGAATTTTTTTAAGTTCTTTATTTTTTTCGAGTATTACGAAGGGTATGTCTCTTTTTTTAAGGATCATGCCCAGAAGACAGCCTATTATCCCAGCACCTGCAATAACAATTGGTTTTGACATTATGACTTCATTAAATTTTCAATGTCATTTATTTCAACAGGCACCTTAGACGTAAGATTTTCGTAGCCATCGTCAGTTATGAGAATGTCATTTTCAATTCTGATTCCAATTCCCTTCCACTTATCATCAACATCAGCGGTGTCATTAACATAAATTCCAGGTTCAATTGTCATAACCATACCTTTTTCAAATTTTACCTCTTCAGCATCTAAAGAATAAGGACAATCATCATGAACATCTAGACCCATCCAATGCCCAATTTTATGGTAATAAAATTCTCTAAAGAGCTTATTTTCTAAAACCTCGTCTAAACTTCCTGTTAAGAACCCAATATCAAGCAAGCCCTCTGAAAGAACTTTTTCTGAGGTTTTTTGTGGATTTGTACAGGAAGCTCCTGTTTTAGCTGCATCACAGGCTGCATTATGAGCTGCCAAAACAACATCATAAACAGCTTTTTGTTCACCAGAAAATTTTCCATTGATTGGATATGTTCGCGTAATATCAGAAGCATACATGCCATATTCACAACCTGCATCTACCAGAACCAATTCACCGTCTTTAATTTGTTGATTGTTATTGATGTAATGCAATATGCAAGCTCTGGCACCACCGGCAACAATTGGTGTGTATGAGGCTTCTCGAGAACCATTAATTTTAAATTCATTTAGATACATGCATTCAAGATCATATTCAGTCATACCAACTTCAACTTTTTGCATTACATTTCTATGAGATATAGCTGCTATTTCGCATGATTTTCTTATTAAACTAATTTCTTTATCATCTTTGACAAGTCTCATGCTACCCAAAATATTGGAAAAGTTTTTCAAATCAATGTTGCCTTGATGTCTTTCCTTAGAATTAGCTGAATTAATCCAATTAGTAATTTTTGAGTCAAAATCTATATTCTTACCAACAAGCGCATATAGAGTTTCATTACCTCTAATTAACTCAGGCAAAATGTCATCTATATTATTAATGTCATAAGCTTCATCAAAACCGAAAGAGTCTTTTGCTGCTTCTGGGCCCCACATAAAACCATCCCATTTTTCAAGTTCTGGATTCTTTTGCCTACAAAACAATGTTGAATGGCCATTGCTATGCAACAACATTACAGAATTAGGCTCCTGGAAGCCTGTGCAGTAATAGAAGTTACTGTCTTGTCTAAAAGGAAATGTAGTATCATTATTTCTTGATACTAGTTTTGCTGAACTAATTAATAGAACGGAATTTTTATCCATCCTTTTTACAATTTCAGCTCTTCTAGCTTTAAAAGTATTTACATTTAAATCTGACATAGACGCATATTATGCACGAAAAAATAAAAAAGTTATCAGCCTTAGTAGATAAACTTATAGAACAAAATTTCAAATTAAAAACGGAATCTAAATCTATGCGTAATAAAATTGAAGAGTTGCAACGTAAAATTGAACACCTCGAAAGTGAGAATCAATCATTAGTCATTAAATCTTCAGAGAATAATAACAGTGAGTAACCAGTTTTCAGGAACTAAAGAAGTCGCAGAAAATCTTGCTTTTAACCTAGATGATTTAAATAAATACATACAGGAGAAGGAAATCAATATTCCTTCAATATCAAAGTACAAACAATTTAAAGGCGGACAATCAAATCCAACATATTTATTAACTGGCAATGGGAAAAATTATGTACTTAGAAGAAAGCCGCCTGGCAAACTTCTTAAAAGTGCGCATGCAGTTGACAGAGAATATAGGGTAATTACTGCATTAAAGGATACCCCTGTACCAACTCCTAAAACTTATCATCTTTGTGAAGACCCAAAAATTATTGGTACTGACTTTTATATTATGGAATATTGTGACGGTATTATTTATTGGGATCCGGTAGCTTCTGAAGTCAATACCGAAAGACGAAAAGGTATTTTTGATCAATTAAATTTTGGCATTAGTGCTCTTCATGCAGAAAACTATAAGGAACTAGGTTTGGCAGACTTTGGTAAGGAAGGAAACTACATAGAAAGGCAAATCTCTAGATGGTCGAAACAATATTTTGATTCCGAAACTGATGTTATTGACTCAATGCATAAATTAATTGACTGGCTGCCAAGCAAAACACCGAAACAAAAGTACACAACCGTAGTTCATGGCGATTATCGATTAGATAATGTTGTTATGACAAGCGATGATAAAAATATGGCAATGCTTGACTGGGAACTTTCTACTATAGGTGATCCGCTGGCAGATTTTGGTTACCACTGTTTGCTTTGGCATATTGGAAATATCGATGATGACGCTGCTAAAAAACTTGGAATTCATACTGAAAAGGAGTATTTAGATCTTTATTTGAAAAGAACTAAAATGGAGCTAGATAGTGAATGGGATTTTTACATTATTTTTTCACTTTTTAAGGTGGCAGGCATATGCCAAGGCATTTTGGGAAGAGTAAGAGATGGGACAGCAGCAAGTGAGTTTGCTATTCAGATGGGGAAGCGTGCCAAGATGTTTGCAGATTTAGGTTGGGAGAAAGCAAAAAAAATATCATGAGAAATATCGATACATTTTTAAATGAACTATGGGAGAATTATATTTCATATACCCCCTCAGCTGAAAAAATATCCAAGCTTTTTGATGAAAAAGTGGTAAATGATCATATTGCTTTTAGAACATTAGATTTAGAGCAGTGCAACATATTTAAACAAGCTGACTATTTACAACAGTTTGGTTACAAAGTCTCAGGTGATTATCATTTTGAACAAAAAAAATTAAATGCAATACATTTAGAAAATATAGACGAAAAACTTCCTAAAATTTTTCTATCTGAACTTATTCTTGAAGAATTTTCTTCAGAGTTAAAAGAATTTTTTGTGAATCTTTTTAGTAAAATTCACCTCTCTGAAAAAGATTTATTTATGGGAGGCAGATCTTGGAAATTAGATTATGAAATTTACAAAAAACTTGCTCAAGAAAGTGAATATGCCTCGTGGCTATATGTGTGGGGCTTTTGTCCAAATCATTTTACTGTGTCAATAAATCACTTAACTAAATACCAAGATATTTTTGATGTTAATGCAATGATTAAGGAGAATGGCTTCACTATGAATAGCTCAGGAGGAGAAATTAAAGGTACAAAGGAAGAGCTTTTAGAGCAATCGTCGATCATGGCAGACAAAATAAAAGTTAAATTTGGATCAATTGATGAAATTGTGCCTAGTTGTTATTACGAATTTGCTAAACGTTATGCAGATAAATCAGGAGAAATATATCAAGGCTTTGTGACTGCTTCAGCAGATAAGATATTTGAGAGCACAAATAAATAATTCTCAACTTATACAAATTTGAACTTTTCTGTGTAAGTATAATCAAATAAATATGCGTTATTTTTGCACTTTTCTTGTAATATTTCTCACTGCTTGCGCGCCGACACCAATTAATAGAACACCAACAAACTCAATAGCTGAAGCAGAAGATATAGCATATAGAGAAAATCTTACACCAAGGGAACAACGCCAACTTTTACTTTCTACTCCATATATTATTGAGTTATTACCAAGTTTTGAGGGAGTTGTATTCAGTACCGAAAAAAATGGTATTGGCCAAGATATCAAGGAGTGTGTTGACTTTGGATTAACATACGACGTTAATCATAATCAGTTTGTTCGAGAGTATATTGCGCAAAAAGAACTTGAGGCTGGCGGGGCGGAAGAAGTCGTGGCAAGTGGCGCCGCTGCTGTAGGAGTAGGTGCTCTAGCAGCTGGTATTCTAGCAATCGCAATCTTGGGACCAATTGCAGGTTCTCTTGGAGCTTCAGGTGGAGCAATAGCTGGACTGGGCACAACAGCCGCCGCAGGTGTGGCAAGTTCTTTAGCTGCAACTATTGGTCCAATAGTTTTACTGGGCGCTATAACAGCAGAAAGTGAAAGAGCTTCAATAGAGGAAAATGTAACAGCAGACAGCAGCATTAAAGCTTTTGTACTTAAGTCATCAGTTATAAAGTGTTTAACTGAAAAGGGATATTCATTTGATATTTATGCATCTTTGGTGCTTTCAAACGGAGCGAATATTAATTTAGTGAATGAAGAGCAAGCCATTCAATTTTTTGAAATTTATGGAGACTTAGCAGTTACCGAATATGAAACAATTGTTAATGATATAGACCCTTATATAACCTTGGAAAGTGATTACTACTATACGATGAGTGAGTATGAAAAAATATCTTTGAAAGCTTATCTAAATTATTTAAAAGAAAATAATCAGCCTCTAAGAGTAATGAATAAAGATGTTGCATTAGAAGCAAGCAAAATTGCACAACAAGAAGCTTTTGTCTTCTGGGATCCCCTAAGTCAAAGATTCATTTTTACAGAGCAGCAAAGAATAAGAGCAACACTTGAATAATTTAGTTCAAGATTTCTGCTAAAGGTATCTGAATAAAATCGTATTTTTTTATATCAGGATCTGGTAATTCATAACCATCAATGACTCCTTCAAAATCGTTCCATACAATGATATCTAAGTCGAGGGTGCGAGGGGTAAATTTATTATTAGGATCTCTTTCTCTGCCACAAGAGGCTTCAATGTCTTTGAGTAACTTAAGGCTATTTTTAAAACTTAGCTCTGTAGCACATCTTAGTGCTAAATTTAAAAAATCATTGCCATCCATTCCCACAGCTTTGGAGATATACTCACTACTTACAGCTTCCAGAACGATTTCATTATTTTTTTTTATGAGATCTAGGCCTTTATTAACATTCTCATGAGGATTGATGTTAGAACCAACAAGAACATAAAACTTATTCATAGTCTTTTGAGGTTCGTTCTATTATTACCCCCACGTCTTTGGAGAATCTAAGTGCACCAGGCTTTGAAACTCTAAGCTTAATCCAATTTACATCAAAATCTTTGATAACCATTTCAGCAATTTTTTCTGCAAAGGTTTCAACAAGCTCAAATTTATTTTCTTCAATAAAGGAAATAATTTTTTTTGTAATTGTTTTGTAATTAGTTGTTGCCTCAATCTTATCTTCTTTTGAAGCTGATAAATTATCGTGATCTATTTCATAAGAAAGACTAATTTCCTGTTTAATCTTTTTTTCCCAATCAAAGATGCCAATTGTTCCTTTGACACGAAGATCTTCTACATATATTCGATCTTTTTTAATCATATAACTCTCCTAATGGCCATCTAGGTCTCGCATATTTTGTTGGATACTCTTTAAGATTATATTTCTTTCTAATAAATCCTGCATATGCAATCATAGCAGCATTATCTGTGCAAAATTCCATCTTAGGATAACTCACTTCAAGCTCTGATGTTTTGCACATATCTGTTAATCTCTCTCTCAGAAGTCTATTTGCTGCAACACCTCCAGAACAAACAAGTTTTTTAATACCTGTTTCCTCAATAGCATAAGCTAATTTTTTAATAAGGACATCGATGACAGCTTCTTGAAAAGATGCAGCTACATCTGGATAATCTTTTTCTTCAAGATCGTCCAAAGCATATAAAACTGCTGTCTTTAGCCCACTAAAACTAAAATTCAAGTTTCTATCTTTCATTAATGCTCTTGGGAAATTAAATCTTGTAGGATCACCACCTTCTGCAAGTTTTGATACTTTAGGGCCGCCGGGATACTCTAAATTTAATAACTTGCCCACTTTGTCAAAAGCCTCACCACAAGCGTCATCGATAGTCTCTCCAAGTATTCGATAATTTCCATACTCCGAACATTTAATTATTTGTGTATGGCCACCAGAGACCAGTAAGCATAAATATGGTGTTTGTAAGTTATCATCCTCCAGACCAGGTGCAAGAATATGTCCTTCAAGATGATTAATTGGAAGCAACTCTATATCTAAAATATTAGAAATAGTTTTAGCTACAGTTTCACCAACCATTAGAGAGCCTATAAGGCCTGGCCCAGCTGTGTATGCTACTAGATTTATATCATGCAAATTTTTATCAGCTTTTTTTAGTAAAGTCTTGAGGATGTTAATTATTTTTACGCTATGGTCTCGTGCAGCTATTTCAGGGATGACACCGCCGTATTCTGTAAATAATTCAACTTGAGAATTGACCATATGTGCGAGGAGACCTTCGTCCTCTGAATATAGAGCTAGACCAGTTTCATCACAAGAACTTTCAATACCTAAGATTAACATTGTTGATTCTTTTATATTTATCCTTAAAATACACACTACATTATGCCAAGTATAAAAATTAAAGAAACTGAATCTTTTGATGTAGGTTTACGAAAATTCAGAAGAGCTTGTGAGAGAGCAGGTATTGTTACTGAAGTTCGAAAAAGAGAATTTTTTGAGAAGCCTACTGAAGAAAGAAAAAGAAAAGCTGCTGCAGCAGTTAAAAGAAACTATAAAAGAGTTATGAAAGACTCTTTCTCAAAACTTAAGTAAAGTTGTCTGTCTTAAAAGATCAAATAAATGCTGAGCTGAAACAAGCAATGCTCAACAAAGATGTGTTTGTCAGAGACACATTGAGATTAGTTACATCTGAGATCAAAAGATTTGAAGTTGATAATAGGAAAGATCCTGCTGATGAAGATATTGTTGCTATTTTAAAAAGAATGGCAAAACAAAGAAAAGATTCTATTCAGCAATATAAAGATGGTGGAAGGCCTGATTTAGAGGAAATCGAACAAAAAGAACTTGATTTGCTTGCGACATATTTACCACAAGCTTTAGCTGGTGATGCATTGAGAGAAGCTATAAGTGAAATAATTTCTGAAAAAGGCTTTAATGGCATGCAAGAAATGGGTAATGTAATGAAGGAGCTTAAAACAAAACATCCAAATGCAGAGATGTCTGAAGCTAGTTCTTTTGTTAAAGAGTTACTCTCTTGACCTATAAGAATTAGGGAGTTCTTTTTCCTTCATATATCTTTCAGTAAGCTCTTCATACCTATTAGATAAATCTTGATCCATTCCGTCTACCAGAAGATTTTCTACATTAGTCATTAACTCTAACGGATCATCATCCCACACCACTAAATCTGCATCGTAACCAGGCGCTAGAGAGCCCACACCTACCAACCCAAAAATTTCTGCAAGATTAGAAGTTATTGATCTCATTGCTGTAGCGTAATCAAGACCCATTGCAACAGAATTACCAGCCGATTGAGTAGCGAGATATGCATTATGAGATCCGGCTCCTTGTGAGTAGTAAAATGCCATTTTTACACCTGCTTGATCTAATCGAATAGCATTTTCGTAAGTTGAATTTAATGAATCAAATGTTCTTGGTACATTATCTAAAGGATCTAATACTACTGGCACATCTGCTTTGGCTATCTCATCTGCAACCATATGTGCCTCGGCAGCTCCCCATAAAATAAGATCAATTTGCTGACTTTCAGCAAACTTCAAAACATTTAAAATATCTGTTGCTCTGCTAACTTTAACTACTAGTGGTATTTCACCATTCAGAACTTTTAATAATGCTTTGAAATCTCTGCTCGTAAATTTGTAATCATTTGCCGTTCCAAGCATAAATTGTGTCATATCTGCATAATTATCATCTTTATTTGTACGTACATAATTAAAAAGGTCTTCCATGAATAATAAATTTGCAGCTCTTGAGTCATCATATGATTGACCAAAACTTGTAACCAGTCCCAGTGGCCCCTGTTTCTTTTGTTTGTAGCCCTCGTTTATCTTTGTGTATGTTAATAATCCTGAAAAATAACCAGATGCTTGAGGCACATGAACAGTTGATGAAACACCTTTGGCTCTATTGAGTCTTACTGCTTGTGAAAAAGGGTTGTAAGCTTTGCTAGGATCAAAACCAGCATTATAGATATTAGAAGAAGTATCATTAGTTTCTGGCAGAGAACTTAATTCTAGCAATCCAAGAGATGAAAAAACAATCAAACCAGGTGTAACGTATTTGCCGTTAGCATCTATAATATTTTCAGCACCCACATCACCAATATTGTCTTCTACTAAAATTATTAAGCCCTCATCTACTAAGATATCTTTTTTAGCGAAACTACCATCAGGTAAAAAAGTTATTCCACCCTTAATCAGATACATATCTTCAGCATGAGAAAATACTAAGAGAGGTATAAGAGCCAAAATTTTTATAAATTTCATTATTTGTCCTCCCATTCTTTCACACCAAGATCAAAATCAGTATGAGGCATAAAGTTAGTTGCTTTATCAAAAGCAAGAGCACCATCAATATAAACTTGTTCTGCTTTTGTATAGATGCTAAAAGGATTTCCACTCCAAATAACAACATCAGCATCTTTTCCTATGTCCAAGGTTCCAGTTTGTTCTAGAATGCCTAAAGACTTTGCTGGATTTTTTGTTAACCAGGTCATGGCTCTTCCCTCTGAGATTTCAAAACCAGCACGTCTTCCAGCTGCCAGAGCTTTTGCAGCCTCTTGATTAAGTCTTTGAATACCACTTTCATCATCTGAATGAACTATTGCACATCCAGTACCGTCTCTTGCTTGATCAACTATAGCTATGTTTGCAATGGTCATGTCATATGCCTCATGTTTGAAACCCCACCAGTCTGCCCAAAGAGCTGCACAAATTCCCTCGTCAGCAAGAAGATCTGCTATTTTGTAAGCCTCTACCCCATGATGAAAAGTGGAAATTTTATATCCGAATTCTTCTCCAATATTAATCATTGTGGCCATTTCATCTGCCCTGTAGCAATGATTATGAACTAAAATTTCTCCGTCAAGCACACCTGCCAAAGTCTCATTTCTTATATCTCTATGGTTTGGATCACGTTCCAGTTGTTCTTTATAATTCTCTGCACCAATCCAGGCATTTCTATAGCCAGCAACATTACCCATTCTTGTCGAGGGTCCTCTTGAACTGTAGACCCGTTTCGGATTTTCACCACATGCCATTTTTAAAGAGTGAGGGGCATCAGGAAATTTCATTTCTGGAACAGTATTTGCCGAAACATTTTTAAGAGTTACGCCTCTACCTCCAAAAAGATTTGCCGACCCTGGTAAGACATGAAAAGTTGTAATCCCTCCAGCTAATGCCAACTTATATTGTGGGTCTTGTGTCCAAACACTATGCTCTGCCCAAACTTCTGAGGTAACAGGATTAGTTGCTTCATTACCGTCACTGCTTGTTCTGACACTTGGAGCAGGATATACACCCATATGTGAGTGATTATCTATAATTCCTGGGGTAACAAATTTTCCAGTGCCATCTATCTCTTGTGCTCCATCAGCGACTAGTCTCAAACCTATAGCCTGAATTTTTCCGTCAGAAAAATGTACATCAAAGTTTTGAAATTTATTTCCGTTTCCATCAAAAACGGTCGCATTTCTTATGACAATATTTTCTGGTGCAAGTGGCTTATAAGTTGATGCATATGTTCCGTGTAAATTTTCTTCAAAGTTTGTGAAAGAGCCTTCCGCCTCATTCTGGAAAATTGAGACTGTTTGGTCGCTACATCCAAGAAGAAATACTGTAAAAAATGGTAGTAGTAATTTCTTTATCATCTATTTATTCCTTGACTGTATAATAGTAAACAACAAAATTAGCTATGCATAGATTAGACAAACGTAAAAATGATCAAATGAGAGAAGTCAGCATTATTTCTGAGTTTAATAAACATGCTGAGGGCTCTGCTTTAATAAAATTTGGAGACACGCAAGTAATTTGTAATGCAAGTATAGAGAAAGCTGTACCAAGGTGGATGCAAGATAAAAAAACTGGATGGGTAACAGCAGAATATGGCATGTTACCCCGCTCAACAAACGAAAGAATGAATCGTGAAGCTCAAAGAGGAAAGCAATCTGGTAGAACGATGGAAATACAAAGATTGATTGGAAGGTCATTAAGACAAGTAGTAGATCTAGATCAACTAACAGGCTATACGATTACTATTGATTGTGACGTAATTCAGGCTGATGGTGGTACTAGAACAGCATCAATAACAGGTGGAACGATCGCTCTATGTAAAGCTTTGAAGAAAATTGGCAAAGAAAATGCTATTGATAACCTAGTTGCTGCAATTAGTGTTGGTGTTTATAAAGATGAATTGATACTTGATTTAAATTATGAAGAAGACAGTAATGCTGAGTGTGATGTAAATATTGTTATGAACGATAACTTAGACTTTATTGAAATCCAAGGAACAGGTGAAGAAAAAGCATTTACCAAAGAGCAATTTAATGGCCTTATTGATTTAGCTGAAAGTGGAATCAAAGACCTATTTAAATTACAAAAAGAAATTATTAAACCTTAAGTGAAAGATTATCAAAAAAACTTTCTAACACTTGCTTTAGAGTCTAATGCTCTAAAATTTGGTGAATTTACCCTAAAGTCTGGTAGAAAAAGTCCTTACTTTTTCAATGCTTCTGCCCTAATTGAACATGGCTCCTTGGATAAATTAGGAGAAATTTTGGCAGCAAAAGTTAAAGACTCGAACTTGGAGTTTGATATGATTTTCGGACCAGCTTACAAAGGTATTTTTCTTGGATCAATCTTAGCTACTAAACTTAGTAAAGAACGAAATATGCCAATATGTTTCAACAGAAAAGAGGTTAAAGATCATGGGGAAGGAGGTTCACTTATTGGAGCTCTACCAAAAGGCAATGTACTAATAATTGATGATGTTATCTCTTCTGGCTTAGCAATAAGAGAGGCTCTAGATTATCTGAGAAAATATGATGTAAATGTTGCAGGCGCATTGGTTACCTTAGACCGTCAAGAACAAGGCCAAAATACAAAACTAATGGCATCCTCAGAGCTAATAGATGAGGGTCTTGATATTCTTTCAATAATTTCTCTGGATGACTTATTAGATGCTAATGAAATGATTGATGAAAGTGTCCTTGAGAGCATAAGAAACTATAGAGATAAATTCAGAGGTGAAGATGTTTAGTGGAATTGTTCAAGAAATAGGAATAATTGACTCTTTGGTAGAAGGAAATGAGCATTTAACTATCACGGTTAGCTGTTCTATGGTTTTCGCTAAAGATAAAAAAGTTGGTGATAGTGTTTCGGTAGACGGTGTTTGTTTAACCATAACAAAAAAAACTAATAGTTCTTTAACATTTGACGCGGTAAAAGAAACTTTAGAGAGAACCATAATAAAAAATTATGCTAAAGGTTCATATGTAAATATAGAATCTTCTTTGTCTTTTGGTGGATCAGTTGGAGGCCATTTAATGTCAGGTCATATTCACTTAAAAGGTATAGTCAAAGAAGTGCTGATTGTTGGAGATTCAAAAGATATAGTCATTGACACATTACCAGAGTGGTCAAAATATCTTTCTGAGAAGGGCTATATAGGTATAAATGGTTGCAGCATTACAATTGGAAAAATACATGATTCCAGATTTCAAATACATTTAATACCTGAAACACTAAAAACTACTAATCTAGATAATTTAGTTTTTGGTGATGAAATTAACTTAGAAATTGATCAGTCAACAATAGCTATTGTTGATACCACCGAAAGAATTTTAAAGAATAAGACTTAACAAAGCTGTTCTAAGGTACAGTCCATTCTCCACTTGTTCTAAAACTAATGAATTTTCACTATTAGCTGCCTCTCTAGTTATCTCTGCGTCTATATTCATAGGGCCTGGATGCATCAAAAAACCTTTGAAACCAGAATTTTTAAGAAATTCGTTATTAACTTGGAAATTTTTAATGAAGCCTGCTTCATCCAGACCATCATCATCTTTAAATCTCTCTTTCTGAACTCTGAGAATAAATAAAATATCCCTATCTGCCAGGGAATCTTTTGAAATTTCTGAAAAAGATGGTGAGAATTTTTTTGATATAAGCGATTCGGGTCCAACAAAATTAATGCTGGCACATGAGTATTTTTTTAAGAGCTCAATCTGCGATGGAATTACTCTTGAATGATTTACATCTCCTAGTATTGTTAGCTTCATAGTAGATAAGTCATCAAACTTTTCTTTCATCGTATATACATCCAACATTGCTTGTGTGGGATGAGCGTGATTGCCATCTCCAGCGTTGATGTAGAAAACATCTTCTGGAAGCATAGATATAATTTTCTTTGAAATTTGATCTTCAGGATGTCTTATGACGAAACCATCAACTTTCATTGCAAGTAAAGTTTGTATCGTGTCTTCAAATGATTCTCCTTTTTTTATTGAGGAACATTCAGGAGAGAAATCTAAAACATCAAAACCTAATTTTTTTGCTGCGTGCTCGAATGATAATTTAGTTCTAGTGCTTGGTTCCCAAAACAAAAGACAAATTGTTTTTCCAACTCCAACTTGCTCAATTTTCGGCCACTTATTACGTATATTAGAAGTAAGATCAAAAATATTATCTATAAAATCTTTTTCTAGACTGGCTATATCAGAAATCTTGTTCAAGTTAATTTTCTCTCAATGTTTGTTACAGTTTTATTTTTCATTAATTTCGAGTTGATTGTATCTAAATGCTCAATATCTCTAACTAAGATTTTTACAGTAAGCTCAATAAAATTTTCATCAAGTGTTTTAGTCAAAACGCTTTGTATATTTGATTCATTGCTAGAAATTATTTTTGACACATCAGCTAAAGCTCCTGGTTCATTCACAAGAGTCATTGTTAAAGCTGCTAGATACTCAGAGTCATCATTTTTTTCCCAATTGATATTTGAACACCTGCCTGGTGTATTTAAGAATCCTTTTAAATTTTCACAATTTTCTCTATGTATTGTTATGCCAAGTTCATTGTGAACTGCTAGACATGGATCGCCATGCACAGGATAACAACATTCTGGAAACTTAATTGCTCCATATTTTTTGGAAGACCCAATTTTTAGTTCAGAGGCAACTTCTTTGGATTTTGAAGAACCTCTTAAACCTTCAGCAAAACTTTGGGATACCAAGTTACTCCTTTTTCTGCCCGATCCAATATCTACAAGTAATTGGTTGAGTGATCTAACGCCCAGAAGGTTAAATACTCCTTTCAATTGCTCGTTTGGATATTCACTTAACTCAATACCAGCATCTTGCAAGCTATCCTCAAGCAGATCTTTACCTAAAACTCTTGCATCACTTATTTTTACTTTTTTAAGCTCTTTTTTTATTTCTGTTATTGCCTTGGAAGTAATGACAAAATTTAACCAAGCTGGATTAACGGTTTTCTTTTTCCCTTTAATAATCTCGACAGTTTGACCGCTCTTTAAGACTGTTGATAAAGGAGAAAGCTTCTTATCTATCTCACACGAAAGGCAATAATTTCCGAGGCTACTATGAACTGCGTAAGCAAAATCAATACTGGTGGAGCCTTGCTTTAAAGAAAATATTCTGCCGTTCGGAGAAAAGACATACACCTCTTTTCCCTTCATGTCAGTCTTAAGACTTTCCAAAAACTCAATTGAAGATGAGCTTCTTTTACTCATATCAGTAAGTCTTTGAACTAATTGTCTTGATTTTGCTTTTACTTGGTCATCATTTACTTTCGTCTTATATAAACCATGCGAAGCAATTCCATAGTTTGCAAAAGTTTCCATCGCAGAGGTTTGGATTTGAACCTCCATAGGCACACCATCGAAAGTCATTACTACAGTATGAAGAGCTTGATAACCATTCATTTTTGGCACAGCGATATAATCCTTAAATTTACCAGATATTGGCGAGAAAACATTGTGAATAATTCCTAAAACTTTATAGCACTCTTCAACTTTCTCAACGGTGACCCTAAAAGCAAAGACATCATATATATCTCCAAAAGACCTATGTTTCGACTTCATCTTTTGATAAATGCTATAAATTCTTTTTCTTCTACCTTTGGTACCTGCTTCCAATTTATTTTTCTTAAATTTCGCTTTAAGTGTTTTTTTCACTTTAGAAATTAAAGTTTTTCTGTTTAGCTCATTTTTCTTTAAAGCTTGTTCAATAAGATTATGTCGAAAGGGATGAATTGTTTTAAAAGAATGGTCCTCTAAATCAGTTGCCATTTTATGCATGCCAATTTGATGTGCTAAAGGAGCATATAACTCTAATGTTTCTTTAGCTTTTTTTATTTGTTTATCTCTGGGCAAATGCTCAATGGTTTGAAGATTATGTAAACGATCAGCAAGTTTTATAATCACAACACGAACATCTTCTGCAGTAGCCAGTGCCATTTTTTGAAAATATTCTGCTTGGCTTTGGTCTTTCAGCTTATCGTCGAGCTGTAGCAATTTGGTCATCCCATCAACTAACTTCGCTACATTTGTACCAAACTCTTTTTTCACTGTTTTTAAAGAAATTTCGCAATCTTCAACTACATCATGTAACAACCCAGCAATAATTGTGTCAGCATCCATTTTTAACGAAGCGAGTATTAGACCAACATTAATAGGATGTATAAGAAAAGGCTCACCACTTTTACGAAATTGTCCTTCATGAGCTTTATCAGCAAAATCAACAGCTTTCTTTATCTTCTGATTAGACAGAGGGTTTAAATATAATTTAGATAATTGATCGAGCTCTCCACTTAAGCGCGAAGTTTTTGGTTTATTAAAGAGACTTATTGATTCGAACAATGATTTTTCTACTCCTCATCAACATTATCAAGAAATTCTTCTTCAGTGTCACCTTCTTCAGTGTCACTTGGTGGAACATAGTCTTCGTCTAGCACACCCTCGGCAATCTCTCTTAATGCAATGATAGTAGGCTTATCATTTTCAGGTTCAACTAAGGGCTCAGCACTAGTTGAGATTAAATCTCTAGCTCTTTCTGACGCTTTTAGAACTAGATCGAATCTACTTTCGACCTTTTCTAAACAATCTTCTACTGTAATTCTAGCCATGGTTTTCTCTGAACATGATATTTAAAAGGTTTTTAGTTGCTATGTCTAGTGAAATATTGGTTATTTGATGCTTAAAATGAATTGATTTATCCATTTCTAATTGTGCTCCCTCTATTCTACGATTAATAACGTCTTCTGAATCAAGACCTCGTTCCATGAGTCTCTTTCGCAATTCATCAACTGAAGGCGGTGAGATGAAAACACTTTCTGCATCTGGATAGTGATCCATTATTTGCAATGCTCCTTGCCAATCAATCTCCAACAATATTTTAAAATTTTTATTTTCGTCTCTATCTATTTCAGACTTTGGTGTTCCATAGTAATTACCATGGACATTGGCATACTCAATATACTCGCCATTCTCAATATTCTTCTGAAATTCATTTTCTGAAATAAAAAGATAGTCTTTACCATGTTTTTCTCCATCACGAGGTGATCTTGTAGTATGCGAAACCGATAATAAAACCTTTTCATCATGACTTTGGGCATACTCAAGAACTTTTTTTATGAGTGTAGTCTTACCAGCTCCTGAGGGTGCCGTAATAATAAATAAATTACTCGACATTCTGTGCATGCTCCTTCATTTTTTCAATGTGGCTTTTTAATTCTATCGCTTCATTTTTAATATCAGCAATCATTGCTTTTGAACTAAGTGTATTGATCTCTCTAAGCATCTCTTGGGAATAAAAATCTAATTTTTTACCAATTAAATCTTTGGAGTTTATTAATTTTAAAACCAAATCTAAGTGTGATTTAAATCGCACAAGCTCCTCATTTATATCAGCTTTGCTGAAAGATGAAATAATTTCATTCATGTTTATTTCTTTATTCTTAATGTGGAATTCCTTTTTCAGCCTCTCGAATTTTTTTTGAACATGTTTTGTGTTTTGTTTTTCCATTCTTTCAATTTTACCTACTGATTTCAGCATCTTTGCGAGCAATCTGCTCATATCTTTTTTCGTTGACTTTCCATCTTCAAAACGATTTTTCTGCAAATTGAATAACGATTTTTTTATTAATGTTTTTAAGGATGTCTCACTTAGTACATAATCGCTTTGAATAGAGTCTCTTAATTTCAAAAGATCAAGGTAGGAAGAATCAACTAATTTAAGTCCTTTTAATCTAGCCTTCTTTTCATTTTGCTTTACCAGTTTTAAAAAATTATCTGACATTTTCAAATGTTCTTTGGGTGGGGATGTGTAATGTAAATCAAGGTCAATTTTACCGCGAGCAAAATTCTTTTTTACTAAATCTCTAATCCAGCCTTCATGTTTTTTAAGGTTATTTGGAAGCCGGATATTTACTTCGATAAAGCGACTATTTAATGATTTAACAAAACATTTAAATTGAATACCATCTTTATTTAAACTCGCTTCACTGAAGCCTGTCATGCTTTTCATATTATCTCTTTGATGCTTTTAATTTTAAATTTTGCTGCATCATTGTAGTGTATAGATTTTACTGCAGCGTTTATAGGCTCGCCCTTAAATGCTGAATCAAAATCTGAATATTTCATATATTTTGGCATGATTACATTTATGAGCTGTTGACCTATGCCTTCTTGCATAATTTTTACCATCAGATTTATGACATCTGAAATAAAAATTCCATTTATATATTTGTTATCTAAAAAAAGTTGTTTATCGAGCACTAACTTCACAAAATTTGATTTGTTAGTAATTAGACCACCTAATCTAAGTACATAGTTATTGCCATGCTTGAGTGCTTCGCTTTCATATAGCTCTATTATTTCTCCTTGCTCATCACTAGGTTTTGGAGGGGTGCTTTCATCTACAATTATATTGGAATAGCCGGAATAAATTCTGGTCGATGAGATAAATATCTTTTTCGCTGAGAGAAAATGATCGTTTATAGCAGTCATTTGAGAAAGATATCCAATTTTATAATCATCAGAACTCTTTCCTGAAGTTTTTGGAAAGAAAATAATCCAATCATAGTCATCTTTTGTAACTTGCTCAGGCAACCCTAGTGAATAATCACAATTAACCATATTTACGTTTGCCAATTGTGAACAACCTGATCTTTTAATACCAACAAAATCAAAATCAGATCTTACTTTTGCAAATTCTTCTGCTAACTCACCGTAACCTATAACTAAAATTTTCATTTTTTTCTCTAAAACATAATAATAAATAGATATGTCGACAGATCAAAAGATTAAAGCATCTTCGTTATTAGTTTCAACGATTAAAGGCGTGGGTGAAAAATTATCATCCACATTATCAAAACTCGGAATAAAAACAGTTGAGGATCTACTTTTTCACTTTCCTATTGGCTATCAGGATAGAACAGTCCTCAAAAAAATTGCTGAACTGGAGCCGAACCAAGATTTTGTAGTACAGGGTGTCATAGAAAAAGTTTCACAAACATTTGTCCCAAGAAAAATGCTTCTGGTCAAAATAAAAGACAATACTGGACATTTATATTTAAGATTCTTTTACTATTTTCCTGGCCTAAGAAATGTCTTTAAAGAAGGAACATCAATTCAAGTCTCTGGATCATCTCGTTTAGGTAGGTATGGGCTTGAAACTGTTCATCCAGAATACGAAATCGTAAAAAACGATGAATTTAAACCACAAATCCTCGCAAAATATCCACTTACCAAAGGCATAACTCATCAAAAGATGAGAAAACTAATATCAGAAGCTATTGAATTAATCAAAGAAGACAAAATCGAAGTCACTGACTTAATGCCCGCACATAATTTTTCGAATCTAAATGAGTCCATTATTAATGTTCATGCTCCTGACCCAAAAAGTGATATTGACGATTTTCTAGTGGGTGGAAAATCAGAAGCTCGAAAGAGAATAGGTCTTGAAGAAATGGTTGCAAACAAAATTAGCTATTTATCCATTAGAGAACAAAATAAAAATAGAACAACTAGCGCATTCAAAACCAATAAATTGGCAAAAGAGATTAATGCAGGTTTAGCCTTCAAATTAACGGATGATCAGGTCTCAGCTTATGAAGAAATAAGTGCTGATATAGCCACTCAGACTCCAATGTTAAGGTTGCTTCAAGGAGATGTAGGCTCAGGCAAGACCATTGTTGCAGGTTTGGTTGCAGCGCATGTTGTAGAGGACAAAAAACAAGTTGCTATTCTTGCGCCAACAACCATTTTAGCAAATCAGCATTATCAGAATTTTATCCAGTGGTTTGGTGAAGAAGAAGTTCAATTACTTACATCGAAAATTCCTGTAAAAGAAAAAAGATTAATTTATCAGAATATTGCTGAAGGAAAAACAAAAATAATTATTGGCACTCATGCTGTCTTCCAAGAAGGTGTCACTTATAAAGATTTATCTCTAGTCATATATGATGAGCAACATAGGTTTGGTGTGAGTCAAAGACTTAAGTTAAAAGAAAAGGCAGAAGATTATCCACACCAATTACTTTTATCTGCAACACCAATACCAAGAACTATGGCAATGGGCGTCCTATCGGGTTTAGATATATCTACCATTAAGTCTCTGCCACCAAACAGAACTCCAATAGTCACCACAACACTTTCTAATAATAGAAGAGATGCTCTCATAAACAGGATTAAAAGCGCTATTAATAAAAACTCACAAGTTTATTGGGTCTGTCCTCTCATAGATGAAAGTGAAAGTGAACTCATTGGCATTGAAGATTTAGAGAGAATACTAAAGAAGGAATTTGATTCTCAAGACTATGAAATTATTCACGGCAAAATGAAAGATATGGATAAGCAAAAGATTTTATCTGACTTCAAAGAAAAGAAAACCAAAATACTTCTGGCTACTACAGTAATTGAAGTCGGTATTGATGTGCCAGATGCCAATATTATGGTGATAGAAAACTCTGAACGCTTTGGACTTGCTCAACTACACCAACTTAGAGGTAGAGTGGGTAGAGGAGAAAAGGAAAGCTTTTGTATCTTAATGCATAGCGATTCTCTCACAGAGTTATCTGAAAAGCGTCTCGAGATAATCACTGAAACAAATGATGGTTTTGTCATAGCTGAGGAGGATCTAAAGTTAAGAGGGCCTGGAGATATTCTTGGGCTGTCCCAGACAGGTCAGCCTAGCTTTACTTTTTTTGACTTACTGGCGAATGAAGAATTACAAGGAGAAGCAGAACGACTTGCTCAAGAAGTTATCAAATTGCCTGTTGAACAACAAAGAAAAATTGTTGAGAGATGGTTCCCAGCTCATCTTGAACTCTCTGACGTTTAATTCTCTGATAATTGACTAGTAAAAGAGCCTATAGGTAGTGTTGGATCAGTACAAATATCACAGAGACTAATGCAACCAATAAGATGATGTGAAAACTCTTTTGAAACTTTTCTTTTACTTTCGGATTTGCTTGAGTAAAGTACCAACCCCCAATAGCTATACATGCCCAAGCTAAGACAGTCAAAATAAATTCCATGTTGAAAATTATTTTCTTATAAGAGTGGCGCTATCACCAAGCTAACAATAGCCATCACATTAATTAAAATGTTCATAGCAGGCCCAGAGGTATCCTTGAATGGATCACCAACAGTATCACCAACTACTGTTGCTGAATGAGTATCTGTGCCTTTACCACCAAAGTTTCCTTTCTCAACGAACTTTTTAGCGTTATCCCATGCTCCACCTGCATTTGCCATCATTAATGCCATAAGCACACAGCCTAATAGTGCTCCTGCAAGCATACCGCCAAGATGGACTGGCCCTAAAGCAAATCCAACTACGACTGGCGAACCAATAGCAATTGCTCCTGGTAGAAGCATTTTGTTCAGCGCTGCCTTAGTTGCTATATCAACACACTTAGCATTATCTGGTTCTGCTTTACCTTCCAGCAAGCCTGGTATTTCTCTAAATTGTCTTCTAATCTCTTCTATCATTTCAAATGCTGCATCTCCCACAGCCGTCATTGTGATGGATGAAACTAAGAATGGTATTGTCCCACCAATGAACATGCCCATGAGCACTCTCGGATCATTCAGTGAAAGAGATTCAAGCCCTGTTGCAAGCATATAAGCTGCAATAATTGCTAGTGCTGCTAAAGCTGCTGCACCAATTGCAAATCCTTTACCTATTGCCGCAGTTGTATTTCCTAATTCATCTAATGAGTCAGTAATTTCTCTTACTTCTGGTTTCATTCCACTCATCTCTGCTATGCCTCCAGCATTGTCAGCTACAGGTCCGTAAGCATCAATAGCCATAGTTATACCCACTGTGGCCAACATACCTACCGCTGCAATTCCAACGCCATATAACCCAGAAAAGTATGTAGAAATACCAATAATTGCTGCAATAACAAACAGAGGCAGAACGACAGATTGCATACCAACGCTCAAGCCTGTAATCATTACTGTAGCAGGTCCAGTTTCCCCAGACTTAGCAATTTTGCCAACAGGAGAATCTTCTGTATCGCCCCCTGTGTAATATTCAGTAATCAGACCGATTAAAATTCCACCGAATGCACCAGTGAGCACAGAGTAGAACACAGACAATTCGATATTAGGTGAATAGTAAATACTTAATCCTGCGAACACCAAAAATATAACTGGTGAGAGGAATGTCCCAAATCTTAAAGCTACAGCAGGAGATTTAGAAACTTGTGTTCGTACAATAAGGATTCCCAGCAAAGAGCAGAAAAGTCCTGCTGCCGCTAGCCATAGGGGCAGAAACATTAGATCTGTATTGCCATAGGTAGCTGCAATAGCCATTGAGGCGATCATTGCTCCACAGTAAGATTCGAATATATCAGAACCCATGCCAGCTATATCACCAACATTGTCACCTACATTATCAGCAATAACTCCTGGGTTTCTTGGGTCGTCTTCTGGTATGCCTGCTTCAATCTTTCCAACTAAATCAGCACCTACGTCTGCACTTTTTGTGAAAATACCACCGCCTACTCTAGAGAAAAGTGCTACTGCAGATGCACCAACACCAAAGCCCTCTAGGGATTTTGCTATCTTGTCTGGATCGTCCATAGCGCCGCTAAAGTAAAAATATAAGCCGCCTAAACCAACTAGCCCCATAGATGCAACACACAGACCCATAATTGATCCACCAAAAAATGAAATAGATAGAGCTTGTTCTTGGCCGGAGTTCTCTGCTGCCGTTGCTGTCCTCACATTAGCTTGAGTTGCGGAGTACATTCCAATAAAACCAGCAATAGCTGATGATAGGGCTCCTACTGCAATAGCCGTTGCTGTGTACCATCCCAGAGGGGAAAGACCACATGCGATGACAAGAGCAATAACAACTGGAGTAAGGATTTTGTACTCAGTAATCATGAAGACTTTTGCTCCTAAGTGAATCTGATCACCAATTTTTACAACGTCACCCTTTCCTGCAGGATATTTCATGATTAATCCATACAATACAAAGGCACATAATAATCCTACGAAGCCTGTTGCAAATGGGCCCCATGGTGTCATTGGTCCTATAATAAAGTTTTCCATAATTATTTATCCGTTAAATATTTTCTCATCTAATTCATTTTCAGATTTAGCTACTATACATGACACAGCTGCATCTCCGCAAACATTTACTGCTGTTCTAATCATGTCTAAAATTCTATCAACTGCCAGTATCAGGCCTATGGCATCAAGCGGCAATCCAAGTGATCCGAGTATTAGAGCTAAAGTAACTGTTCCAGCTGATGGTACTGCTGCGGTACCAATTGAAGTCACTATAGCTAACAAGACGATTTGTCCGTATTGAACTAGAGTTAAATCAACTCCTACTGTGCTTGCAATAAACATAGTAGCCAATCCTTGCATGATTGCCGTACCATCCATATTGATGGTTGCTCCAACTGGTACGACGAATGCAGAGACATCTTTTTTAACTCCAAGTTCATCTGTCACAGTTTTTAGAGTGACCGGAATAGTCGCTGCGCTGGAAGATGTTGAAAATGCAAAAAGTGCAACATCTTTCATTTTTCTATAAAAAATTAAAGGGTTTAAGTTTGCAAAAACTTTAAGTATTAAAGAGTAAGTAAAAAATAAGTGGAAAGCTAAAACAAATATTAATAAGGCTACATATTGAGCAAGATCACCAAAAACATTCAAACCTTTAGCCATTACGTAGCTACCCATTAAACAAAATACTCCAACAGGAGCAAAACTCATTATGAGCAGAACTATTTTCAAAAATACCGTATTAAGCTTTTCGAAAGTTTTTGACAAGCCGCCTGTAAGCTCATCAGTAAGGTTGAGTGCAATGCCAAATAGTATGCTGATAAACACAATGCCAAGCATATTATTCTCAACGAATGCACCAAAAATATTATTAGGAAATATGCGCATAACAGTCCCATACAGACTTGAGTCGCCTGTCGTTGGAGTAAATGCCTCAACATCTCCTTCATAACCAGAAAGATTAGAGATATATCCAAAAATCAAAGCCATACTTACGGCAATACCTGTAGTCATTAGATAAAGCCCTATAGTTTTTATTGCAATTGATCCTAATTTCACCATGTTTGATAAAGATGAAATACCTGAGACTAGTGAAAAGAAAACCAATGGAACAACAACAAGCATTAGAAGATTCTTAAATATTTGGCCTCCTAAATTAAAAACATATTTTTCA
The DNA here is from genome assembly GCA_902619265.1 of uncultured SAR86 cluster bacterium. Classification (GTDB taxonomy): domain Bacteria; phylum Pseudomonadota; class Gammaproteobacteria; order Magnimaribacterales; family TMED112; genus TMED112. The sequence continues at coordinate 225,777 of CACNDL010000001.1, read as the reverse complement.
ATTGCTAGATACAGGCCTGCAGGAATTGAATCTTGGGTATAGTAAAATACGGACGCTATCAGAACACCAGCGGCCATACCGAGTAAAACATTTTTTGTGAGGTTTTTTGGTGGTGAAAGTACGCTCATATTTCCATCATATCAAAATCTTCTTTACCGACGCCACATTCTGGACACACCCAGTCATCAGGCACATCTTCCCATCTAGTACCCGGCTCTATGCCTTCCTCAGGATTTCCTTTTTCCTCATCGTAGATCCAACCACATACGATACATTCCCATTTCTTATATTCCATTTTATGAGTTTCTTAACTGAAGTATTATAATCAATCCTCATTAAATTATGGCACCAGAACAGAAAACAAATTGGCAACTTTATAAATCCAGTGATGATTTATTTAATAGTGCCATGAAAAGTTGGGTGGAAGAAAGTAATTCTTTGATGGAAAGGCTCAATGGTGAAAAGCAAGAGATAGTATTAAATGTTCTGTCTGAGGAAATCTGCACTCATAATGAATCAGAACTTAACTTAGTTAATGCAACGGGCAATTTAAGAAAAATTTTTCTTACAGGTAGCTCACATATTGTTTTTGCAGAATCATTTTTTTGCAGCGAAGTAATAGAAAAATTTTCTAAATTCGGAAAACTAGAAAATGAACCTCTTGGGAAGTTTTTATTCTCTGATCCAAACATAACGAAACACGAGACTTATGTTGCGACTTATTCCTTAGGCAATGACGTGTATCAAGGCAGAAAATGCATTTATGATTTTGCAGGTACAAAGTTTTCTGTGATAGAAGTATTCTTATTTAATGACTAAACTCAATTCTTATCTAAGTCTTATAAGGTTTTATAATCCTATTGGATTCTGGTTATTGCTTTGGCCTGGCTTGTGGGGGTTATTTTTATCTGACAATTTTAATATTGAGAATTTTACAATAGTAGTGCTAGGTTCTTTTCTGACAAGATCCCTCGGCTGTGCAATAAATGACTTTTTAGATAGAGACTTTGATAAAAGTGTTGAAAGAACCAAAAATCGACCGATAGCTAGTAATGAACTATCTCCATCAGAAGCAGGAATTTTTACAATCTTACTTGCAAGTGTTTGCATAATTTTGCTGATGCAAACAAATCCATACACCATAAAACTGGTTTCCTACGTTGCAATACCAATGATTATTTTATACCCCTTAATGAAAAGATTTTTAGCGATGCCTCAATTATTCTTGGGTGCGACTTTTGGATTATCTTTACCAATTTCTTATTCCATTGCAGAGTCAACATTGAGTCTTGAAGTCATTTTTCTATATATTGGGTGCATATTTTGGATCATTGCCTATGACACTTATTATGCTTTGTGTGATTTAGATGATGATAAAAAATTAAACTTGAATTCTTCAGCAATTTTCTTTGGAAACGACACTCAAAAGGCAATTATTTTGTTTTCAATGTTGTTTTTAGGGGTAATTATAATTTTTGCCGTAAAAAATTATTCATTGATTCTAGGAGCAGGAGTAATATTTCTTTTTTATCAAATATATCTTCAAAATCAACTCTCTAAAGCCAATAAAAACCTTGATGCATTCAAAGCTAATAGCCATATAGGTTTAGTAATAGCAATTTTATTATTTATAGAAAATCAGAATGAGCTTTTCAGTTGAAAATAGCATCCAGTGTGCTGAACAAGCATTTAGATCATTTCCGTCAAAAGATCCTTTTTCTTCTTTTGATTTTTTAAATGCCTTAGATAAGGCAAACTGCCTTGATAGTGATTCTGGATGGAATTCAAAATGTCTGAATCATAAAAATGGATCGGTAATACCTTTTTATGAGAAGCTTAATAGCCAAGGTGAATTTGTATTTGATTATGCTTGGGCGAATACTTATTTTCGTTATGGACAACCTTATTATCCAAAACTTGTAATGAGCGTGCCTTTCACTCCTGTTGATGGAGAAAGAATAATCGGTCCAGACTATAAATCTAACTCTGAAGCCTTGAGTAGTTTAATTTCCTACACGAATGAACAGAGTTATTCTTCATTACACGCACTTTACGTTGATAAATCACAAAGAGAAATTTTTAAATCCAAAAATTTTATCGAGAGGTTAGATTGTAATTATAAGTGGATCAATAGATCGTATGAGGACTTCGATAGCTTTCTGTTTGAACTCACTTCACGACATAGGAAAAATATTAAGAAAGAAAGAGCTTATATTCGAAAACTGAACATTGAGTTTGAATATCTCACTAAAATTACTAAAAAGGACTGGCAAGACTTCTACTTATTTTATGCAATGACTTATGCCGTTCGAGGACAAAGACCTTATTTAACAGCTAAATTTTTTGAAGAACTGAATAACCTTAAACCAATTATTGTATTTGCTCATAAACAAGGCCAAAGAATTGCTGCAGCCTTATTCTTTCAATATGAAAACAAACTTTATGGAAGGTATTGGGGTACAAAAGAACCTATTAATTTTCTACATTTTGAATGTTGTTATTATCAAGGGATTGAAATTGCTATTAAGAATAAATGTGTAGAATTTGATCCAGGAATACAAGGACATCATAAACTCAAGAGAGGGTTTGAGCCTGTAATCAATACTTCATATCATTGGATAGTTGATGAAAGATTCAGAAGCGCTATAAGCAATTATTGTGAGACTGAATCTCGACATATAAAAGAATATTTTGAGCAATCAAAAGATTATTTGCCATTTAAGAATGTCTGAATATATAAAAACAAATCACCACCTAACTATATGCTCTGCAAATTATCTGCGTTTAAAAAAAATCATGCTAAATTTTAAAAAAAAGACTCAGAGATTGAAAAAAAATGATGCAAATAAAAACTTCATTGCAGATATTAAATATTCAACCATTTCTAAACACACTGCTGAACTTTATTTAGAGTTTTCTAATTTAGAATCCAAGATCCTTCACTCCTTTAACTTTATCTCAAATGTTTATCATGATGTTGAATTGGTGGAGGTAGCTTCTTTCAATGGATATGCGCCTAATAAATTTCCTTTTCAATTTGAAAAACAACCTAAATCCTCGGATGAAAAGTCACAACAAAATCGTTTTTTTACTGAGGTTCTTGATATGATTCTCACAGGTGGATTTTATGAATAAAAGAGATTTAATTCTTTACGTGCATGGTTGGAACTCACACGCAAATGCAAGAAAAGCACAGCTTATTGAACATGAGCTTAAAAATCATGAAATTTTTGATACAGCCTCTCTAACACTCAAAAATCATCCAAGAGAAGCTATTAAGCAGTTAACAGAATTCATTTCAGAAAAGCAGAGTAAATATAATGTTCATTTAGTAGGTAGTTCTCTAGGTGGATATTACTCCGTTTTTCTTGCTGAAAATTTAAATTTGAAAGCAGCTATGATTAATCCAGCAGTTTGGGCATATAAAATTTTTGAAAATGATCGAGGGGATGTTGAAAACCTCAATACTGGTGAAAAATATTTCATTGATCAGGCTTGGATTGATAGCTTAGAAGATATATTTATTGAGAATCCCACTCCAGATAGATATTTAGTTCTACTGCAAACTGGTGATGAGACTTTGGACTACAAATACGCAGAAAAATATTTTTCAGGAGCAAGAATTGCAATTGATGAAGGAGGCTCTCATAGTTTTGATGGGCTTGAACAAAAAATTCCTCAAATTCTTCTTCATTTTTCTTGATTCTAATTGCCAATTTAAATTAAAAATACTAAATTAGAATTGCATTACATTTGCACCATACTCCATGGTTAAAAAGGGGCCCTTTTAGGGAAGTAGTTAAAATCGTTCATCTTTGAAAAAAGACGGAAGTAGGTGAAAACCGAAGGAACGCGAGCGTTAAACCCGGTCGAGTTTAGCTTCTAAATCCTGCAGATACTGATGCATTTAATAACTTTAAAATTTTAGGAGCCAAAATGGGTGATTTAAAAAAATACGAATATATCTGGCTTGATGGATTTCAACCAGAGCCTTCTATGAGAAGTAAAATTAAAGTAACTGATGAAGACACTCCACCTGAGTGGTCTTTTGACGGATCTTCTACGCAACAAGCGGAAGGAGATAGTTCTGACTGTTTGCTGTTGCCTGTGCAAACCTATGAAAGTCCAATGTATTCCGACTTTCTGGTAATGACACAAGTGCATTCGGCAGATCACAAAACTCATCCCTCTAATACCAGAGCAGCAGCTGATGCAGTTGTTTCTGATGAGTGGTGGTTCGGTTTTGAACAGGAGTATTTCTTTACTAACAAAGATGGCTCTCCATTAGGTTGGGAAGAAGGTGAACCAAGACCTCAGGGAGATTACTATTGTGGTGTTGGAGCTGATAATGTTTCAGGAAGAGAAGTTTCTGAAGCTCATTTGGATGCTTGTCTAGCAGCCGGCATAAACCTAACTGGTACTAATGCTGAAGTAGCATTGGGACAATGGGAGTATCAGTGCTTCGGTAAAGGTATCAAAGCTGCTGATGATTTATGGGTAAGTAGATACTTACTTTATAAAGTTGCAGAAGAGTATGGTGTTGGCGTAAATATTCACCCGAAACCAAAAAAAGGTGATTGGAATGGATCCGGTATGCATACTAACTTCTCCAATGAAGCAATGAGAACTGCAGGTTCTGAAGAACTTTTTTCATCTATGTGTGACAAGCTTGGTGAAGTTCATGCTGAAGGGATTGCAGCATATGGATCAGATAATGACCAAAGATTAACAGGACTTCATGAAACACAAAAAATTACTGAATTCTCATATGGAGTCAGTGATCGTGGTGCAAGTATAAGAATACCTGTTTATACAGTGGAGCATGATTGGAATGGTTACCTAGAAGACAGACGACCAGCTTCTAATGCAGACCCATACAAAATTATTGCTCACATTGTAGGCACTTTAACTAAATAAATTTATTTAGCCTCTCATTTAACTAGTGGGAGGCTCTCTTCCTGCCAAGAAATTAGTCCATCTTTGAGCAAATAAACTTCTTCAATACCTAGTTTTAATAATTCAACTCCAGCACTACCAGCATCTAATCCATTTTCTGTAATAACAACTATAGGCTTACCTTTGTTGAGCAAATGTTCTTGTTTTTCAAATGAATCTTTTTGAACATTTATTGATCCATGTATATGTCCAGAATCAAAATTATCTTTTTCTCGTATATCTACAAAGATGGCGTCTTTGTTATTAATAAGATCCACAGCCTGTGAAGGCGTAATTCTTTTACCTCCTTTGCTAGTCTCATACATGTACCAAAAAATTAATGTAATGAGCAATGGTAGTGATAAATACCATCTACTTATGAGAAAATCGAAGAAATCCATATCAAAAAATTGTTCTAAGCTTATACAATATAAAGATTATTTTAAAGATATTATGAATTCAAATTATTTAGTCCTAGTTCGTCATGGTCAAAGTGAATGGAATGAAAAAAACCTTTTCACTGGATGGCGTGATCCAGGTTTGACAGCAAAAGGAGTGCATGAAGCCCAAGCTGCAGGTGAAGCTTTAAAGAAAAAAAAGATAATTTTTGATTTGATGTTCACTTCTGATTTAATCAGAGCGCAATTAACGGGTGAAATAATACTTAAAGAAATGGACCAGGCGAAAACAGAAACTATAAAAGATAAAAGCTTAAATGAAAGAGCTTACGGTGATTTGACTGGTATGGATAAAGATGAAGCAAGAGCTAAGTTTGGTAACGATCAAGTTCATATTTGGAGAAGATCTTATGACATAAGTCCGCCAGGTGGTGAAAGTTTAAAAGATACTCATGATAGAGTTATCCCTTTTTTTAAGGAAAATATAGAGCCTGAAATCACCTCAAAAAATGTCCTTATCGCAGCGCATGGTAATTCACTTAGAGCGCTTGTGAAACATTTAGAGAATATTTCTGAGCAAGAGATAGTACAGCTTGAAATAGCTACTGGAGTTCCAATTATTTATAAGTTTTCAGATGGAAGTTATACAAAGCAATAAATTAGGAGAAAAAATATCAAACTGGTACGTTAAAAATGGTCGTCAAAACCTTCCGTGGCGATATGGTATCTCTCCTTATAGAGTCTGGATTTCAGAGATCATGCTCCAACAAACTCAAGTTAATACAGCCATAGCTTATTTTGAAAGATTTATGGCTAAGTATCCTGATTTACAAACAATAAAAAAAGCAACAGAAGATGATATTTATAGCATGTGGAGTGGATTAGGTTATTACAGAAGAGCAAGTTTCATTTTTCAGGCTAAAGAACTAATACATACCAAGTTCAAAGGAGAAATGCCTAATAATTATGATGACCTTATGAGCTTACCAGGTGTAGGAAAATCAACTGCAGGAGCAATTCTTTCAATCGCCTTTAATAAGCCATACCCAATTCTTGATGCTAATGTAAAAAAGGTAATTAGCAGAATTTTCTTCAAAAAAAATTTCGAGGAAAAGATGTTTTGGAATTTATCTGAAGATCTTTTAGATACAAAAAATATTTTTAATTTTCAACAGGGGGTCATGGATGTAGGTTCGCAATTATGCTTACCTAAAAATCCAAGATGCAATTTGTGTCCAGTGAGTTCTGATTGCCAATCAAACTTAAGGGGTGAATTTCCTTTACTCTCAAAAAAATCTGTCAAAAGGAAAAAGGAATTTCTTGAATTTCAGTTAATTCAAAAAAATCAAAAATACTTTATGACTAAGGAGAATAAATTGGGGTACTGGGCAAATTTATGGATGCCACCAGTGTTAACAGCAAACCATCAAAAAGCTGAAATTATTCATAAGCTTTCGCATAGAGAATTAAACATAAACTTTAAAAATTCAAATAAAAAACCAAAAAATATACAAGGAAAATGGTTTCATAAGAAAGAATTAGCATTAATTGCTATACCAAAACCTATTTTTAATAGATTATTAATAGATGGTTAAAGTTTTTTGCAAAAAATTTAATGAAGAGCTTGATGCACTTATAATTCCACCTATTCCCGGCCCTAAAGGCGAACATATTAAAGACAATTTTTCACAAAAAGCATGGAATGAGTGGGTATCACTGCAAACAATGTTAATTAATGAGAGACATTTAGATTTATCTGTAAAAGAAAATAGGGTTTGGCTTAACAATCAAATGGATCTATTCCTCAATAACGAAAATTACGCAAAACCATCAGGCTATATTCCAGAAGAATGATCTATTCTTCTGTATTTTGAGCCCTAATTGTGGAAGATGATACATCTTTTCTAAAGATATTTTCACCAAAACCTCTAAATCGACTTTTTATTGAATCAGGAACTTGAATATCGTTCAGCTCAATAAATCTTTTTTTATATTCTCTGCCGAAAACTAAAAAATTATTGTTATTTGTATTAAAGATTTCAAACTCTTTCATCATTTCTCTTCTGCTTGCATAAAATCTTTCATCAAAAATTCTCACTAATGTATCTGCACCAATAATAAAAGTACTGTTGGGAAATAATCTTGCTTTGTCAGAGAATTTTCCTGCTTTAGTTAAAACCCAATTTTGAGAACTATTAAACTGATCTAAGGTTTTTTTAATTTGGTGATAGCTTAAAGGTGGCTTATCAACATTTTGTATACAAATTTCAAAAAACACTTTTTCATTTAATTCTTTTTGTGCCAATTCACTCATTGCAATATGTCCATCATGCATTGGATTGAAAGCTCCAGGGAAAATTAATCTAGGTTGTTGATTGCGTGAAGTTACAAATTCTATTTGTTCCGACATTAAGTCTGCCCAACCGTCTTGAGCGGCAATTTTATCGTGCTCTACACTTTCTTTTATTTCAGGATATGTAAAATCTAGGCCACAACAATCAGAGATTAAAGCGATTACAAACTCAGTTACTAACTCTTCCTCTTGTTCTCTCGTTCTTTGCCCTTTATTTAAAATACAAGAAATTGATTGTGAAAAATCTCTTGTTTGGACGGCTATATGAAATCTGTGTTCTCCTTTTTTTTCATAATTTGTACTCAAGGTAGCGGATATAGCTACACCGAAAAGTTGTTTTATATCTGTTTTTTGGTCAATTTTCTTGGCAGCACTGTAAGCTCGAGCAGCCATTCTGGTCGTAGTATCTAAAGAACAATATGACTCAGGCTTCTTCATAAGGTAAAAATCCAAAGATTCTTTAGCGTATGGAATGTATGCCTCCAATATGGAATTACTAGCTCCGGGGACTTTCAGAAGGCTGCCAATAGCGTTACTTCCCCCGCCACTGGAAACAATTACGAATTTAAATTTAGATTCGTGAATATTTGATATGGTTTTTTTTCTTAGTTCTAATAAATCCATCTTTTCAAGCCACCATAATATATTAAAATCTCATAATGAAAAAAATTTATTTAGTACTACCGCTTCTTATTTTGGGATGCACTGACACAAATTTTAATTATCCTAAATCAGAACAAAAACCTCTATCTTATGACGCGCATGGCGAAAAAATTAATGATCCATATTTATATATGGAGGACTGCCAAAATTTAGAAGTGATTGAATGGTCTGACGAACAAAATGCATTCACTAATAATTACTTAAACGGTCCAGAATACGATGAACTCTTTGAACAAATCTCAGAAGCTTATTCGTCTGAATACTACTCTATGGATTATTTTGATGAAGAGAGTGATTATTACTATTACAACTCAGGTGCAAACCAACATAATCAATACATAAAAAAAGAGGGCAACCAAGTAATTCTTAACCCTGATGAGTGGTCTAAGGATCAAACTTTAAATCTTGCAAATGTCTCACTGAGCCCAGATGAAAAATATCTTGCTTACAGCGTCTCTGATGGTGGGGTTGATTGGAGAACAATATATCTAATTAACCTTCAAACAATGGAAAAACTTGAGGCTGCAGTAACAGAAGTAAAATTCTCATCAATAGACTGGGATCAGGATTCCCAAGGCTTTTACTACAACAAATATCCAAAGCCGGAGGAAAAGAACAGATTATGCGAACCTAGTCTAAATGCAGCTATCTATTATTTTGATATTGATTCGGGAGAAAATTCACTTTTTTATGGAGAAAAAAATCCCGAAGAAAACTATTCTTTAAGCTTCATTGGAGATGAAAATGCTCCGTTAATCAGAGTTATAAATGGTTCTGAAGAAGAAAACCACTACATTATAAAAAGAAATGACTCATGGGAGCTAGCTACACCAAAAAACATCGCCAGTTTTGATTATCAAGAGAATGATGAGGAAGGCTTATTCTTTTTAACTAATTATGAAGCGCCAAATTATCGATTAGTGAAAGTTCTGTTTAGTGGTGAAATTATCGAAATTATTCCAGAAAAAAAACTTGCGCTAAAAAGTGTTAGCTTTCTGGATGATTTCATTATTGCCAATTCAATTGATATTGATATGAATTCACTAATTGAATTTTATTCAAAGGAAGGAGAAATTTTAGATTACAAGATACCTGATGAAATTAGCGGTACACTCGGATCTTTCAGCATGCAAGACCAGAAGCTCAGATTCTCTGTTTCCAGTTTTATTGAGCCAACTCGATATATTGACCTTGATCTTGAAAGCTTAGACATTTCTATCATCTGGCAAGATAAGGTTAAAAACTTTAATCCATCTGAATATAAGAAAACCTTTACATATTATGAGAGCAAAGATGGAACAATGGTGCCACTCACTTATTTCCACAGGAAAGACTTGGAACTCAATGCTAAAACACCTGTTTTCCTTTATGGTTATGGTGGGTATAACATTTCGATCAGACCCTCCTTCAGCCGAAAATACGTTGGCTGGCTTGAACTTGGAGGTGTGGTAGCTATAGCAAACCTACGTGGTGGCGGTGAACTTGGCAAAAAATGGCATAATGCAGGACGCTTAAAAGAGAAGCAAAATGTTTTTGATGACTTCTTATATGCTTCAAAGTACCTAGAAACTCAAGGAGTTGGGAACCGTAAATCAACTGTAATAAGTGGTAGATCTAATGGTGGTCTTCTGGTTGGAACATCTTTGGTTCAAAATCCAAACTATTTTGGAGCAACGTTACCTGCGGTAGGAGTCTTAGATATGCTGAGATTTACAGAATTTACTGAAGGTTGGGGATGGCGTGGAGACTACGGCAGTCCTTTGTTAAGTAAAGAAGATTTTGATTTTAATTTTGACATCTCACCATATCATCAGCTTAAGGAGGGGGAATGCTATTCACCCACACTTGTAACTACAGGACGAAGAGATGATAGAGTTGTGCCTTCGCATTCATATAAATTTGTAGCGAGAATACAAGAATATCAGAATTGTAATAACCCAGTAATGCTACTCGATACCGTTAGAGCTGGACATGGTTCTGGCGGAGGAGCAGCCATGCCAAAATGGAAAAGAATTGAGCTCTTTACGTCCGAACAAGCCTTTGCTTTGAAGCATGTTAGCAGTTAATATATTTCATCTTGTGCCCAGATAGCTCAGTTGGTAGAGCAAAGGACTGAAAATCCTTGTGTCGGTAGTTCGATTCTACCTCTGGGCACCATTAAAGTGCTATGAAGACGTTAAAAATCCACATTGCAACATACGCCTCAAAGCTCGTGGTCTTTCTCATGAATATGTATATGAAACATAAGGCAAAAAAGGCTAAAAGTTGATGAATTATAAAAATTTACGTTTTTTACTGAATAAAAGACCTAAAGGTATGCCTGAGGATGACTGTTGGTTGCTCGATTCACAGGAAATTACTGATTTAAAGAATAATGAGATTCTAATTCAAACAGAATACCTCTCGATAGATCCTTATATGAGAGGCAAGATGAACGATGGCTTATCTTACACACCTCCGCTCAAAATAGGAGAGGTAATGGTAGGTGAAAGTGTAGGTAGGATAGTAGAGACGAAATCTAAAAATTTTAAAATTGGTGACTTAGTAACTGTGCATCAGGGCTGGCAGACTCATATACGAGCAAAAGATTCAGACGCATCAATTATTAAAGTTCCAGAAAGCAAACTGCAAAGCAGTGTTTTCCTAGGGGCCATAGGTATGCCTGGCAGAACGGCATATTATGGGCTCAATTATGTGGGCAAACCGAAAGCGGGAGAAACTTTGGTGGTGTCAGCAGCCTCAGGGGCAGTTGGAAGTGTTGTTGGTCAGTTAGGCAAATTGCTTGGATGTAGGGTTATTGGCATTGCTGGAGGGCCAGAAAAATCAGAATATGTGACTGATATTCTTAAATTTGATCAGTGCATTGATTATAAAAATGAAGATCTTAGTGTAAAACTAAGAGATTATTGTCCAGAAGGTATCGATATATATTTTGAAAATGTCGGTGGCGAGATAACAAAAGATGTATCCAAACTATTAAACAAAGGTGCTCGCGTGCCAATATGTGGTTTTATTTCTAAGTACAATTCACCAAATATTGCAGCAGAAGAAACTCCTTTTCATGTTCTAGGCTCCTTAAATCCGAAACCTCAGCATAGATTTTTTGTGGTAACTGAGTGGTTAAATCAGTTTGAAAGGACTACAGAAATACTGCATAACCACATAAAAAATGGTGACATATTATACAAAGAGACAATGACTAAAGGCTTTGAAAATGCACCTCAGGCGTTGAGAGATGTGCTCAGCGGTAGAAACTTTGGTAAACAAATCATAGAAATTTAGAAAAATTACGTTGTTTTAACCCAAATATGACCATCATTTTATTTATAAAGTTTGTTTACAATGGTAAATAAGACATTAATATTGGAGACAATGTTTATTAAAAAAGGGGTTTTAGCACTTTTACTTGGTCTTTGCTTTTCTATATTGACAAGCACCGAGCACCTTAATCATGCATCTTCTCATAATCATGATGAAGCCTATGCATTTGAGTGCGAATATACTGAAAATTTCAAGACCCCTAAACTTATAGTAAATGAACATTTTATTCTTAGTTTTCCTGTAGAGATTTTTTACCTTTTTAACCTAAATATTCACATTACTCTACTAGAAAAAAGCTTTGACAGTAGGGCTCCGCCCAAGTCCTAAGACTTTACTAACTACAATTAACTACAATTTTAATTTTGCAAGGAGGTTTTAAATGAAAAATTATAATTTAGCACTAATAATAAGTGCACTACTAACGATAAGTATATACGCTGAAGAAGTTGAAGAGGTTGTTGTAACAGCATCTTTAACGAATCAAACTGTAAGTGATCTTAAAGATCCACTTCATGTTTTGGACGGCGATGACGTTGATGCAGGAGGAGTGCAAAGCTTAGGTGACACACTTGATGAGTTGCTTGGCGTACATTCAGCAGATTTCGGTGCAGCTGTGGGACAACCAGTTGTTAGAGGTATGTCTGGTTCAAGAGTCAGAGTGCTTGAAAATGGCGTAGTTGTTCGAGATGTTGCAGCATTAGGACCAGACCACATAAATGACGTAAATTTGTTGAACACACAACAAATAGAAGTTGTTAAAGGCCCATCATCCTTACTTTATGCTAATGGTGGTGCTGGTGGTGTAATCAATATTGTTGACAATAGCATTGCAACAACAGATTTATCTTCATTCCCGATGGTAGCCGTTGGTGCAGAAGTTCAATCAGTAAATAATGGTGAAGTAGCAGATTTTAGCTATGCACAAAATCTTTCTGGCTTCAATGTAACTTTTGTAACCTCAGATTCATTCTTTGAAAACTATGAGTTACCAGCCGGTGCTTTGTACCCAGAAGAACATCATGACGAAGATCATCATGACAGTGAAGGTGATGAGGAACACGAAGGTGAAAGCATGAAAATGCTTGCAAATTCAGACGTTGAAAACTCTTACAGTAAAGTAGGAATCTCAAGAACAGGTGATTGGGGCTACGTTGGTGTTTCATTTTCTGATAATGAAGGTGTAATGGGAGTACCATTCCATGTTGAGGCTCATGGTCATGAAGATGATGATCATTCTGAAAGTGAAGATGAGCACGACGAGCACGAAGAAGAAAGAATTTTCTCCCAAATTGATTCAAATAAATTTGATATCAAAGGTTCTATAAATACTGATGGTTATGCATTGGTAAATAAAATTGATTTTTCTTTCAGAGATAGCAGTTATGAGCACCTTGAGGGTCATGCTGAAGAAGAAGGACATCATGATGATGATCATTCCGAAAGTGAAGAAGATGGACATGGCCATGAAGAGCCAACTCTATTTGAAACAGATGCAACGGAGTTTGGTTTAATCTTTGATGTAAGCTCTGGAGATCTCACTAGAAAGATTGTCTTTAACAAAGCTGAACAAGATTCATCAATTATTGGTGAGGAAGCTTTTATGAGGCCTGTTTCAACTGACGAAACGACTTTTGGCTATTTTGTTAGCAGAGATTTTGGGAACTATAGATACGATTTAGGTATAAGAGCTGATGAGATTTCAAGATCTGGTTCTGTAGCTCATCATGATGAAGATCACGCTGAGGATGAAGAAGGTGAAATTGAATTCTATAACCAAGATATAAGCACCTTGAGTGTTGCTTTAAATTTTGATCAAGACTTTTCAGAAAATCTTAGTGTAAACCTCGGATTATCAAGTTTCGAAAGGGCGCCAGATGTGGTTGAGTTATTCATGAACGGCCCACACTTAGCAACTGGCAGATTTGAAGTTGGAAATCCAAATCTCGATACTGAAACATCAAATAATGTGGATCTTACGTTCAATTATCAAAAAGATAATATGTATGCCACATTTGCTTATTATCAAAATAGTGTCTCTAACTATATTTACTTAAAAGATGAAGAACATGACGAAGATCATCATGACAGTGAAGGTGAAGAAGAGCATGAGGGCTTAATGCATGCAGAATTTGTCCAAGAAGATGCATCGCTTGAAGGTTACGAATTTGAAGTTGGTACAACTTATCAACTTTTAAATGGAACCCTAGATCTTTCTTTTGGTAGAGATGTCGTTGAAGGTACTCTTGATGCTGGAGGCTTCATTCCTAGAATGGCTCCTTCAAGAAACTTTATTTCAGCTTCATACACTTCTGCGGACTATAATTTATCAGCTGTTCTGAAAGATGTTGCAGATCATGAGGATGTTGCGGATGAAAATGAAACTATGACAGAAGGCTATAAAATGTTGAACTTAAGGCTGACAAAGGATTATACAATTGCAGGTGCTAACTTAAAAGTATCAGCTTTTGCAAATAATGCTTTGGACCAAGTTGCGAGAAACTCAACTTCTTTTGTTAAGGACGCAGTTCCACTTCCAGGAAGAAATATTGGTTTAAGCCTAAGGTTTAGCTACTAATTCTTTTATTGACAGGAAATGGTTTTAACCATTTCCTGTCTACTTTTTTAATTCCTCAAGCCACTCTTTAATAATCTGATTTGTTTCGTTTGGCTTTTCTCTGGCCATCCAATGTCCTGATTCGACCTCTCTTTCAGTAAGGTTCGTACATACCATCTTGTTATGCGTATTAAAGTTCTTAGTCAATACGCTGTCGTAAGTTGCTTGTATAAAAAGGACAGAGCAATCAATAGTCGTGAATTGTTGTAGCTCTTTAGCGTATTGGTCGTTTAAATGACCATTTACATACCAAGAATTTGGGCCAAAGAATCCATTTTTTTCTAAAAAGCTACCGTATGTTTCTGCTTCATCTTCACTAATTAAATCTTTATCGACGGACACATCAGGAATTGAATTCAAACCATCAAAACCATAGTGTTTAAACCATCCGCCGTTTGATCTGATTGAAGCAGTCATTGACTTAGCACCAATACCGCCATTAAAACACCCTTTGAATTCTTCTGATGGTTTAGTGAAGTTCAATTTAATCATTTTATGTGGATCCTCTGCCATTTGTTTGCAAGCTAAGTCAAAATTCTCGTAATAGAAATACATATAATCCCATTGGCCATATGGATATTTATCCTCTGGATAAAGCGTTCTATCAATATGGTCCAAATAACTATCTGGATGACCACCCCAACCAAATGGAACACATAAACTGCCTAAAGCCTCAACCTTGTCTTGATGGTGTAGTCCTATATTCCAAACAACCACTGAGCCCCAGTCATGTCCTATCCAGATTGCTTTTTCTTTTTTGAAGCTTGAATGCAGTTCTAGCATATCTTTGACAATCTCTTTCTGACAATAATCACTATGATTTTGGTAAATAGTCGATCTACCATAACCTCGCATATCTGGTGCTATTACCCGATACCCTAAATTTGCAAGATAGCTTATTTGTTTCATCCACCCTATAGATAAATCTGGCCACCCATGTAAGAGATAAATTAATGGGTCATCTAAATTGCCTGCAGCTAAATAAAATGTTTCATGTCTTGATGATTTAAAATAATGTTCAGTTATTTTCATAACTTTGATTTAAGTTCTAGGCGGAAGAGCTTCAAGCTTACAAATAAAGTTAGTTATAGAGTATTCTCTTCGAATATTGGATGCAGCTTGATACTCCTCGTCTGCCCACCAATTGTCAACGTGCTCCATTGATGGAAACTCCATGACAACCAACCTGCCATTTGGCGGATTATCTCCCTCAAGACAATCAACATTATCACTAAATGTAAGTAGATGGCCCCCATGTCTACTGAGAGATTTTACGAGACCTCTTTCATAATCTCTAAATTTATCTCTGTCATGGATTACTTCAAGATTTGCGACCACGTATGCTTTACTATTCATAATAATATTCCCTGATTTTTATCTTACATTATAATAATTAGTCATGGTTGATTTTTACTTTTCTTATCGTAGTCCATATTCGTACTTTATATTGCCACGTGTAATAAATTTAAAGGCTCAAGGAATTACGATAAATTTTAAACTTGTATATCCACTTGCAATTCGTCAACCAAGTTTTTTTAAAGGCAAAAATTTTATTACTTATTTTTCACATAAAATTCTTGATATGAGATCGGTAGCTAAGCAACAAGGAATGCCTTTTTTCATACCAAAACCAGACCCAATAAAACAAAATATTTTCACGGGCAAGGTTAATGAACATCAGCCTTATATTTATGATCTTTGCCATTTGGGCCAACAAGGACACAATGAAGGTGTTGGCATTGAACTTGCCTATGAAATTTCCAGTATGATATTTGGAACCAAAAAAGGTTGGAATGAAGAACAAAACCTAATTAAAGCATGTAAAAATGTGGGTTTAGATTATTTAGAGCTTTCAAAAAACGCCAAAATGAATGAAAAAGATCTTGTAAAACAAATAGAACAAAATCAGCGCGATCAAAGAGAAGCAGGTCATCATGGTGTCCCAGGCTTAGTCTATAAAGATCATTATTATTTTGGGCAAGATAAATTTAATGAATTTAAACAAGCTTTAATAAATGACAATTTATTAAAAGCATGAATCAGCAAATTCTAAATGAGGGCATAAAACACCTTGTCTCTGTTGAGCCAAATTTTGAACGCTTTGTTCCAGATCATCAGATTGAATTTTTTTTGAGGCCAAAGGGATTTAAAGGTATTTGTGCACTTGTAATTGAACAACAGATTTCAGTTAAGGCAGCGGAGTCTATTAAAAAAAGGGTCTTTAATTTAATGGAAAGCGTCAATGCAGAGAGCTTTCTTCAGCTAAATAAAAATCTTCTAAGAGAAGCTGGTTTGAGTAGACCAAAAATTAATTATTTAACAGGTGTTGCTGAACAGGAAAGCTCAGAGCAATTTAGCTTTGCTGATCTTGAAAAAATGTCAGATGAAGATGCAAGAAAATCTTTAGAAAGCATGAAGGGAATTGGAAGTTGGACTGCTGACTGCTATTTGATGGCTTGTTTAGGCAGACAAGATATTTGGCCAGTAGGAGATATTGGTCTTCAAGAAGGAGTAAGGAGATTAAAAGACCTGAAAGAGCGCCCTAACGTTGAGGATATGACTTGTTTAGCAAGAGAGTGGCGTCCCTTCAGGTCGGTTGCCGCAAATCTGTTATGGGCAGATTACGACTAATATGACTAGTCCTTTTTTGTTCTTCTATTTTTTTGTTTCCTTAACTCCCAGCGTTCTCTGTCACGCATTATTTGATCTCTTCTTGGGTCTCTAAATCTTCTATCCATCATTTTTACTCTACTTTTCAATCTATTTTTCATCATTTTGATCTTTCTTTCATGTCTGAGATTAATTTGATCTTGTGATGGAAGTTCGGTATTTAGAACTTTTTCTCGCATAAGAGAAAGTCTTTCTAGCGCTGGGCCTTCATATTTCCCTGAATCTATTAACAGATCTAAATTTGCAATCCTATCAGCCTTTTTTGCTTTTAAATCAGCAAGTGATGGAGGACCTTTAAGTTCTGCTAAATCTAATTTCATTTTTGCTGTCCACATAGCACGATCTGGACCACGTTCATCAGCAACAATGACACTAAATGAGATTAAAGCTGTAAGAAGTATTAAATATTTCATTTTTTCACCTATTTCTTTTGATTAATAAATAACTGATTAGTTCAAATATTTAAGAACATTTTTAAAGATAGTGACACAGCGTTCTAGAGATGCCAAATCAGGGAATGTTGGAGCTAGTCTGATATTCTTTTTGTCTGGATCAACTCCATACGGAAAACACGAACCCATGGGAAGAAGTTTTAAGCCCAGCTGTGAACATGTTTGCACAACTTCATCAGCATTACTTTTTGCAGAATCGATTGAATAAAAATATCCTCCAGTTGGTTTTTCATAAAAACAAAGGCCTGTATCTTTTATAGGTTCAAGAATATGGTCAACTAGTTCAAACTTAGGTTTGATTATTTTCTTTAATTCACTCATCTGCTTTTCAATGCTCACCAATTCAAAATACTTAACATGCATGCCTTGGTTCATTTTATTTGGGCCTGGAGTAATGGCATTTCTAAAATCAATAAATTTAGATAAGTTGTCTGCTGAGCTAGAAATAAAAGAGATTCCACTTCCTGCCAGAGTTATCTTTGATGTTGAACCAACTTGAAATAAATTATTTTCTAAGCCGATTTTTTTTGCTATTTGATCTGCTGGTGTTTGCTGAATAGTATCTTCAATATCATGACAAGCATAAGCATTATCCCAAAAAATAGAAAAATTCTCTTTGAGTGGCTCAATTAATTTAAATAATTGTTCCACGTTATCATCAGAAAAAGTATGTCCAGTTGGATTTGAGTGTCGAGGCACACAAACTATCCCGTGAATATTGCTTTCGAAGTTAATGAGATCTTCTATAGCATTGAGATCAGGCCCATCTTTCTGAAAAGGCACAGTTATCATTTCAATACCAAAATTTTCTAAAAGCTTAAAATGTCTGTCATATCCAGGCACAGGGCAAATTATTTTGCTATGTCCGTAAAGTTTTGCGCTTTTAAAGCCGAGAAAGAATGCGCAACTAATTATTTGATGCATTAAAGTTAAGGATGAGTTATCCAAAGCATGGGTCTCATCGAAATTTGTTTTTAAAATTTTTGACCCTAACTCTCTTGCAGATGGAAGACCCTCTGGATTGCCATAATTTCTTAAATCAATGCCATCCAACTCATACGGTGTACTTAATTTAGAATAATAATTTTCTGTAATGTCTAATTGTTCTGGTGCTGGCTTGCCTCTCGTTAAATCGTATACTGTATTACCGTCTAACCAAGGGAGTTCTTGCTTAATATGTTCTAAAATATTCATCTATGGATTCAATAGTTGTAATTCTATCAATTTTTTCAGTAATTTCTTTAGGAGTAATTGTCTTTTTAATTAATGATCGCAGAACAAAACATGAATCTTCTAAATTAGGCGATGAGCTTGAAAGAAAAATAACGAGTTCAATTGAATCAATATACGAGAAGAGAGAAGATGATTTTAAAAAAGCCTCAAAAGAAAACATTGAAAATGTAATTGATCCATTTAAAAAAAGAATCAAAGAATTTGAGGAGGAAGTTAGAAAAAATACCACACAACAGCATGAATTTCATACCAAAACTAAAGTAACAATAGATAGTTTAATTGAGCAAACTAATCAAATTACATCCGATGCGAATAAATTGACCAAGGCGTTATCGGGAGAGAGCAAAACTCAAGGTGATTATGGCGAGCTTAAACTTCAAATGTTATTAGAAAATTCTGGTCTAGAAGAGAACATACACTATAAACTCCAAAAAAGTTTTACCGTAAAAATAGAAGGGGATGTCTCAAGAGAAATACCTGATGCTGTTATATATTTGCCACAAAACAGGAATATTATTATTGATTCAAAGTTTTCATTCACTGCATATAACGACTATTGCAATACAGATGTAAAAGAAGAGAAGGAAAAGCACGGCAAAAGTTTGACAAAAAATATCAGAGAACGAATAAATGATTTAAGTTCAACAAAATACAGCCAGATTGAAGAATTAAATACTCCAGATATTATATTTATGTTTCTAGGAATAGATGATTCATTAAGCGTAGCGCTTAAATACGATTCTGAATTAGTGTCCTTTGCTGACAAAAAAAGAATTGCCTTAGTGAGTCCCTCTATCCTACATATCTCAATCAAGATGGTGGAAAATTTATGGCGGCTTGATGGGCAAAGAGAAAGTGTCATAAAAGTTTATGAAGAGGCTCAGAAATTAGTCGACAAGTTGCATGGTTTTACCAATGTCATGGATAGTCTGGGCACTTCAATAGCACAGTCTCAGAAAAAATATGATGATGCAAGAAGTAAGTTAATTGACGGCAAAGGTTCTATGTCATCAAAAATAGAAGGTTTAGTTGCACTGGGTTCCAAAGAAAAAAAGAAATTAACAAATGACGATTGAGTTTATTCTCTATCCCTTGATAGGCATAGTATCAGGGTTTTTAGCTGGTTTTTTTGGTGTTGGAGGAGGTCTGGTAATTGTTCCGTCTCTCCATTTTATGTATTCAAGCTTGGGTTACTCAGACGATATAAGTATACCCTTGTCATTAGGAACGGCTTTAAGTTGTATTGTATTTAATTCTATATCCGCAATTCCGGTACATAATGCAAATAAGAATGTGTCTTGGAGAAATTTTACCAAATTATTGTTTGGTATTTGTCTAGGTGGAGTTGTAGGTGCTTTTATTTCTGTAAATGCAGAAAAAGAACTTTTTAAAAATATATTTGCTTTTTTTATCTTATTAGTTTCTCTAAGGATGTTTTTTAAAATCAAGGATAGAGCGACATCAAACGATATAAGTCCTTTCATCACAGTTCCTTTTGGGTCATTTGTTGGAACTGTATCTACAACTTTTGCCATAGGAGGAGGAATTTTTATAGGTCCATTTCTCAGGCTGATGGGAGAAACTATGAAAAAAGCAGTTGGCACTTCAGTAGCATGCACTTTACCAGTAGGTTTTGTTGGTGCAATTACATATATTTATCTTGGCTATAACATAGAAGGCTTACCTGAATACTCTTTCGGCTACGTCAATTATCTAAGTCTATTTTTCATAATAATTTTTAGCTCTTTTTCATCAAGATTTGGAGCATGGCTTACCCAAAGAGTTAACGAAAGGGTTTTTCAGACATTGTATGCTCTACAATTAGTTCCTATCTTTATATACTGGGTTTTAGCATAATGATTAAATATCCCGAAATAGATCCAGTAGCATTATCAATACCACTACCTGAATTTTTACATTCTGTTTTGGGGCCTGCGCTAAATATTCATTGGTATGGTCTTGCATATGTTTTGGGAGCGTACTTTATTTATTTGCGAATGGCTGCAACTAGAGAAAAGTTTGACATTAATATCTCTAGAGAAGAGGTTAGTGACGTTGTATTTACATATGGTTTATTTTTTGGGGCGATAGTAGGTGGAAGGCTTGGACACGTTCTGTTTTATGACTTTCACATTCAATTGCAAGACCCTATATATTTCTTAAAAATCTGGCAAGGTGGTATGTCATTTCATGGCGGCTTGATTGGAGTAATGGTGGCTATGTGGTTTTACGCCAACAAAAAGAATTTTACATTTTTTCAAGTAACTGACTGGATAGCTCCACAAGTTCCAATAGCGCTTTTTCTAGGCAGGGTTGCAAACTTTATCAATGCAGAATTATACGGAAGACCCACTGATGTTTCATGGGGCATGGTGTTTCCTACGGATCCTCTAGGTCTTGTAAGACACCCTTCACAGCTCTATGAGGCTTTTCTTGAAGGAATTTTACTATTCCTATTCCTAAATTTTGTTATTTCTAAAAAGAATAAGGTTGGTAGACACTCAGCATATTTTCTAATTGGCTATGGTATTGCTAGATCTATAGTTGAATTTTACAAAACACCGGATACTGTTTGGGGCAACGACTTTTTATTATTTAGTTTTTTAACTCAGGGGCAATTATTATCAATACCTATGATAATATTAGGGATGTTCATACTTTCAAAAAAATAAATGCAAGAATACCTAGATTTACTTAAAAAAGTTAAAGATTCCGGTAAGCCTAAGGGTGACAGAACAGGCACAGGTACCATATCAATTTTTGGACACCAGATGAGATTTGATCTACAAGAATCATTTCCTCTTTTAACAACAAAAAAAATACATTTTAAGTCAGTGGCATATGAATTGCTGTGGTTTTTAAAAGGCGATACTAATATCAAATATTTGAAAGATAATGGAGTATCAATTTGGGATGAATGGGCTGATGAAAATGGAGACTTAGGCCCAGTTTATGGCAAACAATGGCGTAATTGGAAAGGTGCTGATGGTTTTCATGATCAAATATCAAGTGTTATTCAGCAAATTAAAGACAATCCCAATAGCAGAAGGCATATTGTTAGCGCATGGAATGTTGCAGAGATTCCAAGGATGGCTCTTGCTCCCTGCCACATACTATTCCAATTTTATGTACAAGACGGAAAATTATCATGTCAGTTATACCAAAGAAGTGCTGACGTTTTTTTGGGTGTTCCATTTAATATTGCATCTTATGCCTTACTAACTCATATGATTGCAAATGTATGTGATTTAAAGGTTGGTGATTTTATTCATACTTTAGGTGATGCTCATTTGTATAATAACCATTTAGCACAAGCTGAAGAACAGCTCTCCAGATCTCCTTTAGAACCTCCTCAAATAAAAGTTGTAAAAAAAGGCTCTATTGATGAGTATGAGTATGAAGACTTTGAGCTAATTGATTACCAACATCATACCCATATACCTGCTGTAGTAGCTATATGATTATTTCTTCTTTAGTTGCAATGAATAGCAACAGACTAATTGGAGTAAATAATGATTTACCATGGAAGCTCAGAGATGATCTAGAACATTTTAAAAATTATTCTATGAATAAACCCATAATTATGGGACGAAATACATTCGACTCAATTGGAAGACCTTTACCCAATAGAATAAATATCATTGTTTCAAACAAGATGAAACAAGTTGAAGGTTGCCATATATGCAAATCTCTTGATGAAGCTATTCAGCTTGGCATGAAATATACAAACGACGAAATTATTTTAATTGGTGGTTCAAGGATTTTTGAGGAAGGCATGCAAAAAATTAATAAATTAGTCATTTCATGGGTTGATGCAAACCATTTAAAAGGCGATATTTACTTTCCCGAGTTCAATGCAAATGATTGGCTTGAAGTATCAAGTGAGCACCATAGCAAATCAGATCAAAATGAATTTTCTTTTGTAATAAAAGAGTATGTTAAGAAATAGACTCTTTTCTTAAATTAAGATTTCTTACTCTTTCCTGTTCGTTATCTGTATATTTCAACCAAGCTCTAGCTGATTTTTTTACAGCATCTTTTTCGCTTTTTGAAGCTTTTGTAAAGACATCTCTAGCTTCATTAAATCTTTGTAGTTCGAACAAGGCCTGGCCAAGTGTAAGCTGAGCAAAACCTGGATTCTTCAATTTTCCCTTATCCAATCCTTTGTTAATAGCCTCGATAGCTTTGTCTATTTGGTCTTCTTGATAATACAAATTTCCCATTGCTATATAGGCCTCTCCGTCTGAGGTTACTTTTGTTAGTTTTTCGAAAACATCAATTGCTGCTTGTCTTTCTTGAGCGGCTCTAAGGGCTCCAGCTAAAATAGTTAAATTTTGTTTATCTTCTGCAAGTACAGGTTTTGCTTTTTGATCAAGCGCGTTTACTGATCCAGCTTTTACAAATGCAGGGCCATATATATCCGTGCATACCAACTCTTCTATTGCAATGCCTTTATTATCAGTTTTCAGGTTGCCGTCTTCATCTAGAACTTTACTCATCAAACATTCTTGATCAACTACTCTAGTACCAGGCACAGACGTCATTCCTGTTAGCATGACTTCTGCTGCCCAATAAGGATTACCCGCTGCCATTAACATTTGTGACAAAGACTGGAATTCACCTTTTTTATTTAAAAGTTGTTTTGTATAAGCCGTTTTGAGAAGACTAGTATAATCTCGAGGTCTTTCAAGATCATTATATAAGCCAGCTAGATTCACAAAGTATTTTTTCTTTGGGTAAAGTTCAAGAATTTCCTCGTAGAGAGGGACTTGCTCTTCCTTGAGTTCAAGATCACTCATTGAAGCTAGAAGAAGTGAATACCAATTCTCTCTAAATCTAATTTGTTTCTCGTCAGCGAGACTTTTAGCTTTCAAAACATTGTTAAAAGCTTTTTGCTTGCTGGCTAATGTCCTTGATTTCGATGTTTCTTGATCTGCTAGTAAGTAATATGCTTGACCAAGAAGGACATACGCATCAGGTTTAACATCAGGAGCATTTTTAAACCACTTGATAAGATATTCAACGCCGGCATCAAAGTTTGATTCTGAAAGGTAAAGTTGTGCAAGAACATAATATGCTTCAACTCTAAGCTTGTCATTGGTATCTTCTTCATCTACCACCTTCAAATAGTTTGAAATAGCCTCAGGAATTTTGTTTTGATAAGCAAGGTTAAAGTAAGATTGGTAATAATAAATCATTGACCTGTCGTAACTTTTTAAAGATGCCATTCTTGGTTTTAATTCATCTAGTTCTTGTTGGCCTTTTGCTACAGCTCTCTTAATTTCTAGATCTTTAGCATTTGCTTCTTTTTCTTTTTTCTCTTTTTTTAGAAGTCTTTGCTCCTCTTCTAAAATACTAGCTTCATCAAGTGCTTCTATAACCTTTTGAACTTTCCTAGCTACTGATGGGGACATTACTTTAGCTCTTTTCTTTGTATTGAGCTCTCTTATTCTTTCTTCAGAAGCTAATTCAGGAAGTCCATAGCTAGGGTCAGGCACCTCAGAAAAGGCACTAAAGGTAAAGGTTAGCAGTAGTAATAATAAATATCTCATTAGCTTTCTTGTTCTAATTCAAAGGTAAATTTATGAGGCACATCCGGTACGGAAACCGCACGTCCATCTCTTACGGTTGGTTTATATTTAAGTTTTGATGCTGCTCTTATGGTTGCAGAGTTAAACATTGAGC
Organism: uncultured SAR86 cluster bacterium; assembly: GCA_902619265.1. Classification (GTDB taxonomy): domain Bacteria; phylum Pseudomonadota; class Gammaproteobacteria; order Magnimaribacterales; family TMED112; genus TMED112. The sequence goes on along the minus strand of CACNDL010000001.1, from coordinate 201,453 downwards.
ATTCTCTAAATTCGCCCTCTCTGTTGCCTGCTGAACGACACATACCTTCTATTACATAAGGTTCTTCAATTGTTCCTGACTCAGTTATTGTGAAAGCAACTATTACATAACCCTCCATATTTCTTTCTTGTGCTCTTCTTGGATATACCGGTTGTACTTTAAATAGTGGTATGTAATCACCATCTCTAAAGAGGGCTCCTGTGCCTTGTGAAAAATTAATATCGGGTTTTGAGGCTGCTGCACTAACTGCAATAGGTGTTACATCTAATTGTGGAGGCGCAATGTCTGGAGGCGCAATTTCAGGCTCTTCAGGAGGCTCAACCTCTTCAGAAGTAATAGTTTCAATTTCTCTATCAGGCATAATCACATCACCAATTTTTCTTCCTTTTACCACATCACCAGAGTCGCCAGTACTCACTAAAAGAACCATAAATACAAATAGCATAAAGGCGACTAATGGTGCCATTGCTAAAAATGTGTATCTTTTAGTATCTGCCATATTTAATTTGGTTCAGCTGCCAATGAAATGTCAAAAACCCCAGCATCTCTTGCACCATCCATAACTTGAATAATTGCATCTGCGCTTGCTGTTTCATCAGCTTGAATTACTACTGTGCCTTGCGGGTTGTCTGCCAATAGTTTTAGTACATTAGCTTTAACCTGTCTGACATCTATTCTTCTGCCATCCATGTAAATTTCATCATTTCCACCTACTGCTATAAGTATTGCAGCATTTTCTTGAATTTCGGATGTGTCAGAGTCGGGTCTATTAACTTCTAGGCCTGGCTCTTTAATAAAATTAGCTGTAACAATAAAGAATATAAGCATGATGAAAACCACATCAAGCATAGGTGTCAAATTAATTTCACTTTCTTCTTCTCTTGCTGCAGACGAAATTGCACTTCTTCTCATTTCTTAGCTCCTTGTTTACTGTGTCCTGATACATATTCTCCCATTAATAGTTCATTTGTTTCAACTTGGTTTTTAACCCAGATCATTGCTAAAACACCAGATAATGCTGAAACCATTCCTGCCATAGTTGGCAGTGTAGCTTTTGATACGCCGCCAGCCATAGATCTTGCATCACCGCCACCGTTAAAAGCCATAACTTGGAATACTTCTATCATTCCTGTTACTGTCCCCATTAAACCAAATAGTGGACACAAAGCGATACACACTTGTATCAATTGCACGTTTCTATTAATTGCTATTCTTCCTTCAGATATCAATCTACCTTTTGTCATGTTCTTATGCCAAGGCGTTTTAAAGCTCATAGCTAAATATCTTTTATTAATAGATGAAGCGAAATCATCATGAATAAAAAGGAAGTAATAGATTCTCTCAAAAATCAAAGCCCACATGAACGTTACAAGTAATGCGATATACCACAATACTGGTCCACCCGACTCCATGAAGTCACGTAGAGATATGTAAAGCTCAGTAAGCCAGATCATATTTACTTAGCTTTTTCAGCCACTATACCAGTGGCTTGTTCCTCTAAAACATCAACAACTGATCTCGCAGAAGATTGCAAGAACGAATGAGCTAATGTTGTTGGTATAGCAACAACGAGTCCTAGTACAGTTGTAACCAATGCTTGTGAAATACCACCAGCCATTATCTTAGGATCACCTGTACCAAACAATGTAATTTGTTGGAAAGTAACAATCATACCTGTAACTGTTCCAAGCAGTCCTGCCAATGGCGCTACTACTGAAACAATTTTTACAAAACTTATGCCTCTCTCAATAGAAGGTCTCTCAGCCATAATTGCCTCTGCTAATTTCAACTCAAGTCGATCAATAGTTTCTTTCATGTGAGAAGCACCTACTTTCAGTACTCTTCCCAGTGGATTATTTGAATTTGGTGTTGAAGAAGCTAGCTGTGCTTGTACTTCTCTTCCCATCATCCATAACATCACGTATTTATATATTGCATACAGAAGTGTGATTCCACCAATTGCTAAAATAATATAACCAATGATTCCACCTTGATTAATTCTTTCAACTAAAGAAGGATTTTGAACAAGGTTAGCCAGCAATGCGCCACCTGATGGACCACTTGGATCCACAGAAAAGCTTACATAGCCACTAGATGCATCAGCATCTGATACTCTTCCAGCTGAGCTTGTATACCTTCCGGCAGGCTGTCTTGCCAAGAACTGATATTGTCCTTTAGTAGGTACATACTCTAAATAACTATTTCCACAGACAGCGTTATAAACACCTATTCTTACCACACTACATTCAGTTTGAGTGCCATCAACATTAATAACAGTCGCTGAGAAACGACTGACTTCTCCAGTTGCTTTCATTTCACGCATTATCTCGTACCAAACTCTTTCAATTTCTTCGATTGTTGGCAATTCAGTCGATTCACCCATTTTTTGAGTAAGATCACCCAAGAATTTTTCTCTATCCTTTCCGAACTCTGCAGCTGTTAATGAAGACTCAAAAGTTACTCGGGAGTCTGTAGTAATACTTTGCATATGTCCAAAAAGTTCATTCAATGAACCTAATTGTTTAAGATATGCTTCTTCAGCTACTCTGAGTTTTTCTTGGTTCTGTCTAAATTCCTCTTCAAGCTGATCAGCTATTCTTTCCTGTCTTGCCAGCTCTCTTTGCTCAGCTTTAAGGATTTGGTCCTGCTTATCTCTAGCGGCCTTAAATTCTGCTTCTCTTTGTCTATTTTCACCTTGCTCTTTAGATTTACCTTCTTTTACAAGTTCCAGTAATTTATCAAGATTTGTTGGTGCTTCAACCTCAGTTTCTTGTGCATAAGAAAATGAAGAGATAACGAAAAAACTTAGCAATAATATTTTTATATATTTCATTACTCTTCCTCCTCAAATTTGACTGGTAGTGGTAGAAGGTCTAGTGGTGCAGTTTTATTTGCCATTCTAATACCATCTCTTACTGGTATTCTGTAGCCGCTGACTTTTTCCCAGCCACTTCCATTCCAAATACCTGCTTCACTTTGGTCCTTGAGTTGATACATCAATGCAAGCCTTCCAATTCTTAGGATATTTACAACTTTTTCTTCACCATCTAACACAATTGCATCTTCATAGGTTTCAATTGTTCTGCCATATTCTCTCTCAATGTTATAGGCTTCTAAAACTTGTCTTACTTGTTCTGAGGCAGTAACTTTTGGATCTGAAAGGGTATTTCTAACTTGGTTGATACGCTTATATCTTTCATCCAAAGAGAATGGAGCATCAAGTGATACAAACTGCTCCAAACTATTTGCCATTCTTTCCATTAAAGGTGGAATTTGTCTTTGAATAACAACTACCTGTTTGGTTTGTTCAGCTAAAGTTACAAGTCTTTCTTCTTGTGCCTTAATCTGTTGTCTTTTCTGTGCGTTGTAGATCTTTAAACCTTCAACTTGTTTAACTACGACTTTCCACTCAGCTAAGAGTGAATCTTTTTCAGTTGATAGGTTGTCAACTTTTTCTTGAGAAGTTTCAGATTGAGAAATACTTGTTTGGTTTTCCTCTAGTATCTGGTCTATATCAGCATTATTTGCAGATGCGAAAATTGCCAATATGTACAGTAAAAATACGTATCTTTTCATGTTCTTTTACCCTTTTTTAAAACTTGATCGTTAAAATTATCAAATTACTGTTATTTTACAACTATTTTTTAAGGAAAAACCGCATTTTAAAACAGTTTTGGGAAGAATACGGGAGTATTTCTTTTGTATTCCTGATATTCAGGGTTATTGCCCCATTTTTTGTCCGATCTGGCTTCTAACATTCTTACCCCACTGACGTAGTAAATAAGCAAAAATCCAAAGACTGGAGATATTAGAGAGACAAACTGTAAGCCTGACATAACTGGTACAGCCATCACAGTAATACCCAACCACAGTACAATTTCACCGAAATAGTTTGGATGTCTTGAAATGTCCCATAAGCCTCCAGTTATAAATTTTCCCTCGTTTGCAGCATCGGCTTTAAATTTTGTTTTTTGATGATCAGCCAATACCTCAAATCCAAATCCGAAAATCCATAATGTTAAGCCAAACCAACCAATCAAACCCATTTCCACACTGGTGATTACTGTGAGGGCAACTAGCGCAGAAAGTGATTGAATAAATACCCAAGCTGCAGAGAGTGTCCATGTCATGAGCAGTTGAGTAAAACTTGGTAAGATTGTTTTAAACCTTTTATCATGGCCATCCTTCAGAACACGCCAAAATAAAAATCCACCGAGTCTTATTGTCCAAATCATAATACAGCCATAGATCAATAAAGATCTTAGGTCTAACATTTCGTGAACAGTGGTCTTTTTAATGAAAACTACAAATGACAGAACCGTGATGTAAGTAAGAGTTCCAGTTAGATCGTAAAATTTTTCAGTCTGAAAAATATAAGATGGAATAAAAAGAATCCAGTGAATGGCAAAGGATAAGGCCATAGCTACCATAATAAGTGACAAGCCGTCTGATTCGATTGTTCCAACTGAAACTGTGATGGCCAGAAGGTAACAGACTAAAAAAGTCACTACTGTGATAGCAAGAAATACTAAAGGTTGTAAAATAGTCTTAGCCATAATTTGCTTTTGCTATAAGTATCATACAAGAAAAAGGATAATGTGACATAAAATGAAATATTCTACCAATCAATTTAAAGCAGGTCTTAAGGTCTTGATTGAAAAAGAACCGTGTTCAATTCTTTCTTATGAGTTTCATAAACCAGGGAAAGGGCAAGCTGTAATGCGAACAAAACTTTATAACTTAAGAACACAGAAAGTATGGGAAAGAACCTTTAAATCTGGAGAATCAGTAGAGAGCGCAGACATTGTAGAAAGAGACTTTCAGTTTTTATATGCAGAAGGCCAGAATTACGTATTTATGGATAAAGATACTTATGAACAAATTGAAATTCCAGTGCATAAAATTGAGTCAATTAAACTTTGGTTAGATGGAGAGGAGGAATGCAAAATTCTCTTTTGGGATGGAGATATTTTAAATGTTGAACTGCCTACATTTGTTACGAAAACTGTTTCAGAGACTGAACCAGGCCTAAAGGGAGATACAGTTTCTAATACTTTAAAGCCTGCAAAACTTTCATCGGGAATAGAGGTACAAGTTCCAATTTTTATAAATGAAGGCGAACAAATTAAAATTGATACTAGAGATGGCACATACGTTGGACGAAGCAAAGAATGATATTAAATGAGTTAAATCAACTGCTTAAAGAATCAGTGGCTAAAGTTGCAACTAAAAATGCTTTAACGTTTGAACAAAAACTATTAGAACAAGTTGAGTTTGAAATTAGCGCTGAACAACTTAGAGGTGATTATGCATCAAGCTGTTGTCTTAAGCTGGCAAAACACTTCAATAAAAAACCGGTCGAAATAGCAGAACATGTGGCTGCCAATTTAGACGACTCAATGATTAGTGAGATTCGAATCGAAGGCCCAGGTTTTATTAACGTATTTATCACGCCAGAAACAAAAGGGGCTTTATTAAAAGACATACTTACTCATGGTGACAGTTGGGGCGCCACCAAAGATTGTACAGGCAAAATATTATTAGAGTTTGTTTCTTCAAATCCAACTGGACCATTGCATGTTGGGCATGGAAGAGGCGCAGTGCTCGGCATGGCGATAGCGAATCTTTTAGAAAATATCGGTTATGAAGTAACTAAAGAATACTATGTGAATGATGCCGGTAGACAAATATCAATTTTAACAAGTAGTGTGCTGCTTAATGCGTATGTAGAAGATTTTGATCCAGATGGCACCTATGAAGGCACATATGTCAAAGAGCTAGCTGAACGATTTAAATCAAAATTTGGAGCTCTTGATAAAGAAGTTGATTTCGGATCTCTAGATGAAGATAAAGATATCAGGTTAGATACTATTTCTGCTTACTTTAAATCTGAGTTTAAGCAGGCATGGGAGGAGGCCAACGAATTTTCTGTAAGCGAAATATTAAATCTTATTAAAAAGGACCTTCAAAAATTTAATATCGTTCATGATCACTGGTTTCACGAAAGCTCTTTAGGTGTAGTTGAGGATGATAAATCAGATTTATCAAAAGCTTTAAAGATCATAAAAGACCGAGAACATACATACAATAAAGATGGCGCTGAATGGTTTAAAACTACTGAGTTTGGAGATGACAAAGATAGAGTGTTGTTGCGAGAAAATGGAGAGCCAACTTATTATTTAACAGATGTTGGCTACCATAAAAATAAAATTGATAGAAATTTTGATGCCTGTATAAATATTTTTGGTGCCGATCACCACGGGTATATTCCTAGGCTAACAGCAGCTTTTGATGTTATGAAAAAAGACCATCAAAACATCGAGTTCCTTTTGTATCAGTTAGTAAATCTGTATGAACAAGGTGTTAAAAAAACTATGTCGACAAGAAGGGGGGAATACTTTTCTCTAAGTGAGTTAAGGGAAGACCTAGGTCCTGATGTTATTAAGTTTTTCTTTTTAGAAAAAAAATCGGACCACCCAATGGATTTTGATATGGATCTTGCAAAAGATGAAAGCAAAAACAATCCATATTTTTATGCTCAGTATGCATACGTCAGGTGTTGCTCTATCCTAAGCAAAGCAACTTTTGACCCAAATTCCGAAATAGATCTTAAAGAAATAGAAAATTGTTTTGAGATTGTGTCAAAAACTATAAATTATCCTCTGGTTTTAAAAGAATATGCGCTAGAAAGATCACCTCATTCATTGGTTCATTTCGTAAAAGATTTTTCGGCTACATTCCACTCATTTTATGAACAAAATCCCGTGTTATGCGAAGACAAAGTAACATCAAATTCAAGACTTTTAATCACAAGCATTACTAAACAAATACTAAAAAATAGTTTTAAAATTCTGAATGTTGAACCATTAGAAAAAATGTAATATGTCCAACTTCTCTTTTAAAAATAAGAAATTTCCAATCAAAGCTGCGCCAACTTTTCTGCTGGCAATTTCTGTTTCATTTCTAATGTCATTCTTCTCGATTATTTTTTTACAAGATGCCAAACGATTTTTAGATTTAAATGACTACGATGTCGAAGATATTGAATATGAATTCCAAACTCTCTTGGAGAATAGTTCGTTTGATGAAATAGCAGTAATTGCAAACGATGAGCAAGAAGAATGTCAATATTTTGCTCAATCTGGAAGTTTCCGTACGTTTGCAGCAGCATCCAGTCAATTAGAAGAGCTCCAAAAAATAGGCTATACACCTGTAATTGAAAATGTAACGAGCCAAAATGGTTTTAATTTCAAAGTAATTGTGGGGCCATTTGCTAATAGGTCGCAAACTAACAATGCTAGGGAAAATCTTAGAAGGTTAAATATGGACTCTTTAGAGATTAGAAGTTGTATCAAATTAACCAATGAATCTAGATAAATTTCATAATATTTCTAATGCACTTAAATCACACCAAAAGCTGATTGCAGTTTCAAAAGGGCAAGATATAGATAAGATTAAGCATCTTTATGATATTGGACACAGGGATTTCGGCGAAAATTTTTTGCAAGAGCTTAAAGAGAAAAAAGATATGCTGCCCAAGGACATTACTTGGCATTTTTTGGGTAACATTCAAAGCAATAAGGTAAAAGACATAGTCGCATGCTCAGATTTAGTTCACTCAGTTAGCAGGTTAAAAGTTTTAGATAAAATTTCTCAACTTGATGTTAAAAAAAATATTGAGATTTTATTACAGCTAAAGCTTGGTGAAGAACAAACTAAATCTGGTTTTAGTGAAATAGAAATATATGAGATTATGGAACAAAATCAGTTTAAAAATATAACCATAAAAGGCTTGATGGTAATCGGCGAGGGTAGAATTGAGGAAGAAAAATTAAAAGCGCAATTTTTACAAGCTGCTAATGTTTTTAACAAAATGAAAACGATGAAAAAAGATGTTGAATATCTATCGATGGGAATGTCTAATGATTATGAATTAGCTTTAGCTTATGGAAGCAATATGGTGAGAATTGGTACATCAATTTTTGGAGCACGAACTAAATGATGGACTCTACAGTAATGTTTGGGATGCTATTAACAATAAAGACGATTGTCGTCTATTTAATATTGGTTTTATTTCTAATTGATCTTGCAAAAGCCGACTCTTACAACAAAATCGCGAGAATTATAAAGATTTTGCTTTTTCCTTTATTGCTACTATTCAACGTGCATTACAAAAAAATCAATATAGGCCTTTTATTCGCTGCCTTACTTATCAATTTCATATCTTTCTACATCTTACTACCAGGATATGATCTTGGCACTTTGGTGAATTTCTCTATTTTTCAAACAGCTAAAATGCTCATTGGTTTATTAAAGTTTGTTGTGATTATTGGTGTAGTTTTGAGCTGGTTTTATGCTTTTGGTGCAAACTTCTATAATTCAGCTACATCATTAATTCAAGAAGTGTATGAGACAACTGTATCTATATTTAGAAATATTATCCCGCCAACAGCAGGGTTTGACTTATCACCGCTAATTGCTTTTTTTGTATTTCAGTTAGCAGAAAGAATACTTGAGATCTTAATGTTCGAATATATGGTTTAAGCCTTAGCTAAGACATACCTTCTAATTTCATGCCCCTTTTTTAAGCCTTTGTTATGAAAGGTTGAAACTTCATATGAAATTTCAAAATTATCAATTTGCTTGAATAGTTTTTGTTCTTTCAAAACATCTTCTATATGATTTTGGTAGGTTTTTGAGTCTGTGATAATTTCAATTTTTCCTGTCTCTAAAATTTTTTGATTCAAAAGGTGTAGAAATGAAAGAGAAATTAGCCTCCTTTTAATATGTTTCTTTTTAGGCCATGGATCGGGAAAATGAATTCTTACAAATGATGCTTTATATTCTATTGCTTCCAAAAACTCTCTTGCATCTCCATTATATAAATAAAGGTTTTTTGGTTTCTCTTTTTCATAAAATTCAACTGCTTTAGCAAAGCCTTTTTTGTATGGCTCTATTCCAATGAAACAATGGTTTTTATTGTTAACAACATCTTTTGTAAAGGATTGTGCATCACCAAAACCAATGTCTATGACAATTGGGAGTTTTGTCTGTGGTTTTGTTTCATGTTTTATTAAACATGTCGACTGCAACTCTAAAAATTTTTTATTTGTGTCTGAAAGCCTTCCGGCCCTGGAACTAAATGTTTTAATCACAATAAAGGCTATTGTATTTTAATTTAGGTATGTTGATTACAAATAAACTTAAACGTTTACTAGAGATGTTTTGAGTTTTTTGAAGGCTGAGGCTTCTATTTGTCTGATTCTTTCAGCTGAAACAGAATACTTATCAGCTAATTCATTTAGGGTAAGTTTATGATCATCAAGCCATCTAGCTCTAATTATATCTTGGGCTCTTCTATCTAAGCCTGAGATATTTTTCATTAATGCGGTATGGTTAACGCTTTCATAATTTTGTTTTTCAACTATTTGCTCAGGACTGAATGAGTGATCTTCGAGATATTGGCTTGGTGAAAAAGCTTTTTCATCGTCTTCTTCATCGCATGGCATGTCAAAAGCTGAATCAGCAGAATTTAATCTATTTTCCATATGCATTACTTCTTTATATGAGACATCAAGATCGGCTGCTATTTTTTTAGCTTCTTTATCAGTCAACCAGCCAGTGCTTTTCTTTTTGCTTCTGAGGTTAAAAAAGAGTTTTCTTTGTGCTTTTGTGGTCGCAATTTTTACTATTCTCCAGTTCTTAAGAATGAACTCATGAATTTCAGCTTTAATCCAATGCACCGCAAATGAAACAAGTCGAACTCCTTTATCTGGATCAAACTTTTTAACTGCTTTAAGCAATCCCAAGTTCCCTTCTTGAATTATGTCAGCAAGCGGCAAACCATATCCTGCGTAAGACTTTGCTATGTGGACTACAAATCTCAGATGTGAAATGACAAGTTTGTGCGCAACTTTAATGTCTTCTGTCTCATAAAACTCACGCGTAAGGTCGAGTTCCTCTTCTCTAGTGAGAACAGGTATTGAGTAAACCTGAGACAGATATTTATCTATATCTGAGCCAGGATTTGCTAATGCAAGTGCGTAACTCATAATAAATTATTATAACACATTATAACCATTGTTTATCTTTTAACGAATGGATGGCTATATTAGCACTAAATTTGTCATGTTTTCAACATTTTTTGACATTGCTTTGATGTGAAAGTTCATTAGAATAAACAGCTTGTTATGAACAAATCTGAAAAGCTTAAAAAAATTCGTGAAGGACTCGTTCTTTTGAGCCGAGAAAGAGAAGTGGTTCTTTCATTTCATGAGACATTTCATATGGTCGATGAATTGCTTGAAATTGTCGATGATTTAATAGAACAAGAATCTAAGAGCTAATAAAAGTAAAGCAGTTGTTGCTAAAATCTCTAAACTTGAAGCCCATGCTAGAAAATTTTTCTATGCCTTTTGTGGTTTGAATTTCATTCTCTATTAAAAATCTTGCCATCTCTCCTCTTGCGCGTTTAGCGATAACACCGACAACTCTTTCTTTTCCACCTGATGAAGATAAAAATCTAAAGTTAATGGTATTTTTGGCGTCTATGTATTTTGAAACAGCTGAGAAATATTCTTCAGACGCCAAGTTAAATAAAAGAGAGTCTCCTAATTCTTCATTAATTTTTTTAGCTATCTTATCGCCCCAAAATTCATATAAGTTTTTTGAGCCATTAAAGTTATGTTTTGTGCCCATCTCAAGTCTGTATGGATTCATCTCATCAGATGGTTTTAAAAGACCATAGATCCCTGACAGAATAATTAGATTTTTATTCATATAATTAATCTGTTTATCATCAAATTGCGCGGCATTGAGATGTTTAAAGACATCTCCTTCAAATTGAAAAATTGCTCTTTTTTCTGTCCCAGAATCTTTATTCCAATTTTTAAATCTATTGGAATTAAGTTCTGCTATTCCTTTGCTTACGTGCATCATAGATGCAAGTTCTTGAGAACTCATTAGTGCCAATTCTTTTGCAAGCTGATTAGCCTCTTTTTTAAAATAAGGGGTAGTGGGTGCTAGAGAGTGATCATTAACTCTTTCTGCTAGCCTTTTTGCTGGTGAGATAACTATCATATTTTTATACCTGCGTTATTAAAATCTAAAGCTCTCTCTGCTCTATAACTTGATCTTGCCATTGGACTAGAGATTACTTCAAGGAATCCATATTTTAGACCTACTTTTCTATAAAGATCAAACTCTTCCGGTGTAACCCATCTGTCGATAGGGTGATGGTTTAATGTAGGTCTTAGATATTGTCCTAAAGTTACAATATCGACATCGTGACTTCTTAAATCTTCAAAAGTCTTATAAATTTCTTCCTCTTTTTCACCTAAGCCTAAAATAATGCTGGACTTAGTAATCATGCTAGGATTTATTTCCTTAGCAGTTTTCAGGACTTTCAGTGTCTTTGAATATCCAGCTCTTGGGTCTCTGATTGGATGAGTAAGTCTTTCAACGGTCTCAATGTTTTGGGCGAAAACTTTAATTGGAGAATTCACGACAGTTTTTATAGAATCGTAAGCACCATTGAAATCAGAGGTAAGAACCTCAACTTCTGTTTGAGGGCTAAGTTGTTTAATAGCTTCGACCGTATCAGCAAAATGTTTAGCACCTCCATCTGATATGTCATCTCGGTTGACACAAGTTAAAACTATATATTTGAGATTCATTAAAGAAATGGTTTCTGCTATTTTTCTTGGCTCTTCTTTATCAAGCCACCCTTTTGGATTTCCTGTATTAACAGAACAGAATTGACATGCCCTTGTGCAAGTATCACCCATAAGCATGAAAGTAGCAGTTCCTCTAGACCAACATTCTGATAAATTTGGGCATTTAGCCTCTTCACAAACTGTGCTGAGATTTAAATTCTTGACCTTATTTTTTATCAAGCTGTAGTTTTGGTTTGCTTGGTTTGCAGTCATTCTTATCCAGCTTGGTTTTTTTTCTCTTTCTACTTTTGAATAAGCATTACTTTTCATACCATCTTTGATGGAACTCACTCCTGCAAAATTTGTAATTTTTACTGTAGGTATTAAATCTTTCATTTTGTTAGCATTTGCTGAAAATTGGTTAAAAGTTCTTTTTTTAAATTAACAACACTAATATCTATATAATCCTTAAGATTACAAGCCTGAACATCCAATCCGCAAGGCTTAATTGAATTAAAAGTGTCTAAATCTGTTTCTATGTTGATGCTGAGGCCATGATACGAGTAATTTTTTTTAATTCTCATTCCTATAGAGGCTACTTTTTGCTTTTCTATGAATATTCCAGGGTCATGGACATTGATATTGTGCTTTAAATCATATGATGCCAAAACCGAAGATGTAGTTTCTAGAATCTTTTTTGTAAGGTCTGTTGGAGGAAAAGGCAATTTCTTCATGTTTAAAATAAAATAAAATACCTGTTGCCCTGGAGCATGAAAAGTTGTTTTACCTCCTCTATCTGTCTTTATGAAGGGTGGTGTTTTTGATTTATCCTCAGTTATCTCCTTTTCACTTATGCCAATTGTAAATACAGGAAAATGTTCAAGCGACCAGATAGAATGGAAACCGGGTTGAGATTCAATCAACAGCATCATGGCCTCATACGTTTCTGAGTATTCAACTAGCCCTAGTTCTTTAAAACGAATCTCTGTCATATTTTTTCTAGATTGGCGTATGACATTACAAGCCATTTAGTTCCTACAGCATCAAAATGAATTTGAATACGAGCTGAATCTCCTTGGCCCTCAATACTCAGAATCACACCTTCTCCGAAGCTTTTATGAAGAACCCTATCGCCCAAGCCATATTCATTACCATCTTGCTTTAAACTTTCTGAAACTACTGATCCATAAAATGAATTTTTATAAGTCTGTTTAGGTCTGACAAATTCCAAACATTCTTGAGGTATTTCATTAATAAATCTTGAGGGCGGGTTATATGAATCTTGTCCATATAGTCGTCTAAACTCTGTATATGTTAAAAATAGTTTATTGCGCGCTCTTGTAATTCCCACATAACACAAGCGTCTCTCTTCTTCTAATTCGTTAATGTTGTCCATTGACCTTGAATGAGGAAAAAGTGATTCCTCCATACCCACAAGAAAAACATATTTATACTCTAGGCCTTTAGCAGAATGCATTGTCATTAATTGAACAGCATCATCTGTTTTTGATGCTTGAGTTTCACCCATATCAAGTGAAACCGAACTTAAAAAAGCTGCAATAAAAGAATCATAATCCGATAAGTCCTCGTTTTTATTTATTATTTCGAAAGACTTAACTGCAGAAATTAATTCGTTAATATTCTCAATCCTTATTCGACCTTTTTCTCCTTTTTCCTTCATATGATGCTCAATCAAGCCGCTTTGATTTATAACTTTTTCAACGAATTCATCTGAAGCTAGCTCATGAATTGTTTCTGCACATGTCTCAATAAAATCACAAAATGAATTCAATGATTTTGCCGCTTTACCTTTCAATGCTCCATCTTTAACCAGTCCTTTGCATGAGTGAAATAAAGATGAATTATTTTCTTGAGAGTACGCTCTAATTAACTCAAGAGTTTTTTCACCTATACCTCTTGTAGGTGCACCTATTGATCTTTCAAACGCAGCATTATCATTTCTATTAACTATTAACCTTAGATAAGCTAGAACATTTTTTATCTCTAACCTTTCATAGAATCTAACGCCTCCATAAATTACATAAGGGAGGTTTTGTCTTAACAAATACTCTTCAATTGTTCTTGACTGTGCATTTGATCTATATAAAACCGCTATATCTTTATAATAGTCACCGCCGGAAAAGATCTTGTGAACATTTTCAGCGACGTAGTTAGCTTCTTCTTGCTCATTGTAGGCTTCATAAACTTCAATACATTCTCCTTCATTCCCTTCGGTCCAAAGTTTTTTACCCAACCTGTTTGAATTCTTGCCAATCACAGCATTTGCTGCATTCAGAATCTTTTGCGTAGAGCGGTAGTTCTGTTCAAGTCTTACAATTGAGGTCTCTTTTTCTTTTGAAAATTTATTTATGTTTTCAATTTTTGCTCCCCGCCAACCATATATAGATTGATCGTCATCACCAACTGCAGTGACAGTAGTATTGGTTCCAGTAAGATTCTTTATCCATTTAAATTGAATTTCATTTGTATCTTGAAACTCGTCGATCAAAATATTTTTAAACTTATTACCATATAGCTCTTTAACTTTTGGGTTGTCTCTAATTAATTCATATGATCTCAAAATCAACTCAGCAAAATCTATGAGATTTTCCTTCTGCATATAACTTTCGTAGTGGGTGTATATTTTTTTAAGTGTTTCAAGATTAAAGTCGCCTTTATCATCAACATCCCTTGGTCTTAACGCTTCATCTTTCCAGTTATTTATTTGCCATCTTACTTTTTCAGCAGGCCATTGATCTTCATCAATATCTAATTCTTTTAGGTTTCTCTTGATTACTCGCAGCTGATCATCGCTGTCGAGTATGCTGAAGTCTTTTTCAAGCCCAGCTTCCTTGTAATGTCTTCTCAGAAGTCTGTTCGAGATCGAATGAAATGTCCCACACCACATTTCAGGAATTGGCTGATCTAAAATTTGCTCAATTCTACCAGTCATCTCATTTGCAGCTTTATTGGTGAAGGTTACTGAAAGAATGCTGTGAGTTGAATTAGACAAAGCTTTTATAAGCCATGCAATTCTGTGCACAAGCACTTTTGTTTTACCAGAACCTGCTCCAGCTAAAACTAAAAGCTTTTTTGATTCTGAAGTTACTGCTTGACGCTGAGCATCATTGAGATCGTCAAGGATATAGGATACATCCATTGATTAAACAAACTTATTTTCCCTGAACCAAAGATTGAAGGCGTATTTTTCACCTCCAGTGACAGGTCTTCCGGCGTGCAATGACAACGGATGAACTTTTGTTGTTCCTGGCAGTACATTTTTCCAAACTAATATTGATCCTTTTTTTGGTGCAACAGAAATATTTAAATCCCTAAATTCAGTTGCCCCTCCTTCTTCAACATCATTTAAATAAGCAATAGCTGTATATATTCTCTGCCCGCCTCTTTTAAGGTGTTTCCTACCTTCTTCTGTTTGGTCATTAAAAGCATCATGATGATCGTTATACTGAGTGCCACCGGTGTAATAAACTATTTGATAAGATTCAGCATTTTTTAAGGGAAAACCTACTAAATCTGCAATTCTTTGGCCAACTTCTTGAGTGACTGAAGAGTGGCTGTGTGGCAACCAGCAATTACTACCTGTTCTGTTTTCATGATATATGCCATCCTTGCCGCCAATAGTTTTAGCTCTTTCAAGCTTAGAATCTGAGGCCTTTACAAAATGATCACATTCCGCATCTGAGATGAAATCTTCAATTACATAAATAAAGGGGTCCTCATTATAAACAATCTTATTTCCTTCCACTCTTATTGGTTTTTTGAATTCTTTTTTGGTTTCTATTTTTACTTCATTTGGGGTTGGCACAGTATTAGCTTGTGGATCAAATTGCTTATCTAATCCAGCATTTACACCAATTATATAAAGGGCTCTCATAGATAGCACGAGCGCTAAAATCCCTATGACAAGGGCAAAAATTGAAATTATAAAACCAGCTACTTCCACAGGATTATTATACTTTATGGCTGAAAATATTTTTAGTAATAATTGGATTTTGTACTAAATTCGCTTCTAGCTTGCTGAAATTCAGCTTTCATTTTACCAACCAGATCTTTTACTTTGGGTGAATCCTTTATTGAATTAATGCCTTGTCCAGAACCATAAATGTCTTTCCACACTTTAGAAGATGCATTACCACCTGAGTTAAAATTCATTTTTGTTTTATCTGCTTCGGGCAAATTCAAAGGATCCATACCGGCCCTCTCAACTGATGGACTTAAATAATTTCCATGAACTCCACTAAAGTAATTTGTATAAACAACATCTTTAGCAGCTGATTCAATCAACATATTTTTATAATCATCATCAGCTTCAGATTCTTGTGTTGCTATAAATCTCGTCCCTATATAAGCCAAATCAGCGCCCATAGCAATTGCGCTTGCAACTGAAAAACCATCAGAAATTGAACCAGAAAGCAATATTGTTCCGTCATACCATTCGCGAGTTTCTCTAAGTAGCGCAAAAGGTGATAAGGCACCAGCATGGCCTCCAGCACCTGCACAAACCAAAATTAAACCATCAACTCCTTGCTCAACTGCTTTTTGAGCATGCCTTGTACTAATAACATCGTGAAAAACCAAACCACCATATGAATGAATGGCTTTAACTAAATCTTCAGGAGGTCTCAAAGAAGTAATTATTATTGGAGCTTCATGTTTCACACAAGTTTCAACATCCTTAAAGAGCCTATCATTTGATAAATGACAAATTTGATTAACTGCAAATGGAGCAACTGGCTTGTCAGGATTGTCTTCTTTGAATTGTCCTAGCTCATCTTTTATTTGTGTAATCCAATCTGATAAAAGTTCCTGAGGTCTTGCGTTAAGCGCAGGGAATGAGCCAACTATGCCTGCTTTGCATTGAGCAATAACCAATTGAGGGCGCGAGATGATAAAAAGTGGTGCACCTACTACAGGCACCGATAAATTATTTTCAAGAATTTTTGGAAGCATCTCTATTTTTTATTTAAATAATCTACCAGCCAACTTATGGACCAGTTGTGTGTTAATGTATTATCTTTATAAACCTCTGGCAACCTTACCGCAGAAACACCCTCTATTTTTTGAATTTGTGTATCAATATCTAAGTCTTTAAATGCTCCATCAAGATGTTTTTGCGTCATCCATTGATATGCAACAACATTTTTGCCAGTTTGTTTTGGTGGCCTATAGCCACAAAAAGAATTTAACCTTGGATCTCCAGAGATGCCGGACGCAACGATATGAAATTCGATATTTTTGGAATAGTCTTTTTCTAGCAACTTTGCTAGAACTATGCCGCCATAACTGTGTCCTATCAGAGAAATTTTTGAATAATTGTTAATTTCATTTTGGATAATATTTAGCAATTCATTCGTAGCTTTGTTTGGGCACCCATTTGTTTTCCACCTAAAAAATGAAATTCTATTAGACTCTTTATTTAGATTAATCAGCGGATATACCCACTCAAACCCTTTAGTTTGCCAACCATGAACTGCAATTACTAATTCTGCTTGCTGCTCGTTATTATTTTCAAGAAAATGTATGCCTGGTTTTAGATTAGTGAGATTTTCTCCTGCAATAAAGGGTCCATCTTTGTTATATGACTGTGTAATAGTCTTTAGATCAGCACAGTACAAATTAAAACCCAGCAATAGAGTAATTAAAAATCTAAAAATCATTTGAATTTTTTCAACAGCCAAAAACCAAGCCAAGTTGACAGCACTGTTTTGAGTATAATCATGATTAGGGCTGGAAACTGATACCAAAAATCTAAATAAGCATTCCAAAACCAGGAATAAATCCAATCGTGCCAAAATTTTAAATTTTCAACAAGAAATGCCTTTGTTGAATAACCTAGAATTGAGTTATCTGTTTGAAACAAAATTAAGCTTATCCACCCTAGGATGAATAACTGTATCGGGGTTGTATAAATACAAAGGTATGCAAAGTATATGACTGCTTTATTCATACTTCTTTAATTTTTGTTTTTGGTGGTCCAAAAAAACAATTTAGTGCCTCTTTCAAATTTTCAGATTTTTTCATCTCAGAAAATATCTCTAGCCATGCCATAAAAGTTATCTTAACAGGATTGTAGGTATTTACGTTATTAACTAATCCATATTCAACCTTTTCATGCTCTGGCTCGAATGTGCCAAACATCTTGTCCCAAATAATCAATAAGTTCCCATAGTTTTTATCAATGTATTGCTTATTGGCACCATGGTGTACTCTGTGATGTGATGGGGTATTCAGAAATATTTCTAGTGGTCCTAGTTTATTAATTATCTGTGTATGACCAACTATTCCCCATAGTGTACTTATAGAGCCTGCGACCGCAACTATAGTTGGGTCTAATCCGATTAAAGGCAAAATCATAAAAAAGGGAATTTTAGAAAGCGGCCCAAACCAAGCTTGTCTGAATGAAACAGCAAAATTCATTTCTTGGCTTGAATGATGACTCATATGGATAGCCCAAAGAAAGCTAACCCGATGAGACAGTCTATGGTAAATATAAAAAACCAGATCAATCAATATAAAGGCCAACAACCACATCATCCAAAGCGGAACCATAGATGCAATATCAAAAAGTTTGAACTGATACAGATAAATATGGAAAGCTAGGGTTAATCCTTTTGTGGCTAGAACTACCATCATGTTTCCAACCAATAAACCAAGAGTACAAAGCGTGTCTGATGTTTTGTAGTAGCCTTTTTTTTGCCAGGCAGAAAACACAGCTTCTAAGAAAATTACGAAAAAAGCTATGGGCAATCCAATTGCAAGAGTCTGTGAAACAGTTAAATCTGTCATTTTTTTATTTTAATAGATTTAACTTCTTGCTGTGCGAAAGAAAAAGAAAAAAGATAAGGTGGCACAAGAACTTAAAATATGCCAAATAGCATGTGGTTGAATTAGGGAGTCAGGATTACAAAATGGTTGATTAGGGTAACCTTGCAACCATATTGCAAAAGCAGTCATATAGAAGGCTATACCTAACCAGTACCATGGAAAATAACTTTTATTTGATTGATGTTTTTTATTAATGAAGAATGCTGGGATCCAAAATAAAATTATCCACCAATATTTAGATGGCTCTTGAATTATTTCATTAGGGAAAACACCAAATACTGCCATTACTGCTATACCAACAAAGCCTGAAAGGTATCTAACTATTGGGCTGTAAAAAGATTGCAAAACTTCTGTTATCACCCAAAGTGCAATTGATAAAAACCAAAAATTAAAATTTACACCAAGACCTGTTCCTAAAAACCAACTTAAAATTCCATATATACCAACAATAAATAAATAGGTTTTAAGAAACAGAGATTCCTTCCAATTCTTGATAGTAAAAATATTTACCAACCAAGGGATTGAAATCCACATTATCATGCTGAGCCAATCTGCCCATTGTCCCCATGCAGTGTGAGTTCCATGCATTAATAAGGACCCTGGACCTAACCAAACTGCTGCAGTTGCGTATGTTAATGCTGTAATTGTTGGCCCATGAAATCTGCTGCCTTTGATCTTCTTTTCATTGGCTAAGATCCAAAACATTAACAACCCGGTAAACATGAATCCGAGATTACTTAAAGCATTAGCAGGTTCTCTGAAATAGCCTCCACTGATTCTTTCACACCATCTTGAAACTTCCCCTATTGCATAACCAGGCTCAACAGACAAAAAGTTTGTTGTAGACGCCAACAGAATATAAACAGTAAAAAATAAGCCGACTAAAGATAAAGGAACAAAAAATACAGTTTTATTCATTTAGGCCCCATTTAGTCACAAAGTCTTGTGTGTTGAGTTCAGGAATTTTTTTAGCTTTGCCTTCTGGCGTGCCTATATATAGATAACCAACTACTTGTTGACCCTGATCTAACTCTAAATATTTACCAATTTTGTCGTTAAGTGAGAAAGTGCCTGTACGCCACATACCACCGTAACCCATGGAATTTAATGCAAGAAGAATATTTTGCCCTGCTGTTGCAGTTGACATTATTTGTTCTACTTCTGGAACTTTTGGATGTTCTTTGGGTGTGCAAACCAACACAACTATCATTGGTGCTCTAAACGGCGCTTGTTCGTATTTCTTAAGTTTTTCTATTTCCAGATCTTCAATATTTTCTTTAGCATAACTAACGAAGGCGTCGGATAGTTTTTTTAGCCCTTCTCCCTGAATTTCTATAAAAGAGGATGGTCTAAGCCACGCGTGATCAGGCGCTCTTAAGGCGGCCTGAAAAACTAAATCCATCTCATCCTGGGAAGGAGCTGGTTTTGTTAACTTTCTATGTGAGTTTCTGTTAAGTATGTTATTTAATGCGTCATTCATAGTTTTTTATTTAAGTGTAGTTTATTAAAAACCAACTTTAAGCCTATTGGGGATTTAAATTATATAATTGAATTTTTAAATAGAAAGTATGGCCAGAACTTTTATTAAAAATCTCAATGAAATCTCTATGCAGGATTTTGATGCCGTTGGTGGCAAAAATTCATCTCTTGGAGAAATGTTAAATAATCTTACAAAGTTGGGCATCAATGTCCCTGGAGGTTTTGCTATAACATCTTCAGCATTTAATGAATTTATATCTAACAGCAAAATCGATAAGGTAATTTCAAAGGAATTAGCAAATTTAAATGTCGAAAATCTCAGCGACTTGAGGCGCGCTGGAAAGAAAATAAGAGGTCTAATTCTAAAAACGCCTCTGCCGCAAAATTTAATTTCAGAAATACAACATGCCTGGTTAGATGTTTCTGAATCTGGTAAAAGTTTTGCTGTCCGTTCTTCAGCTACGGCAGAAGACCTACCTGATGCTTCATTTGCTGGTCAACAAGAAACTTTTCTTAACATTAATGGATTTGATAATTTAATCGATGCTGTCCGCAAAGTTTATGCTTCATTGTTTACTGATAGAGCAATTTCCTATAGAAGGCTTAGAAACTTCAAAGGCTCACTTTCCATTTCTGTTGGGGTGCAAGAAATGGTTCGGAGTGACATTGGCGCTTCAGGAGTGGCTTTTACACTCGATACCGAATCAGGATATAGGGGTTCGATATTTATCACCTCTTCGTATGGCTTAGGTGAAGGTATTGTTCAGGGCACAGTAAATCCAGATGAATTCTATGTTTTTAAGGAAGCTTTGGAAAAGAACGATTTCCCAATAATTAAAAAAAGTTTAGGTGAAAAGGCAAAAAAAATGATTTTTGCTGACAATAATTTGCCAGGCAAAAGCGTTAAATACATCAGAGTGCCAAAAAAAGAGACTAATAAATTTTCACTTACTAATAGCGAAATTATTGAATTAGCTAAATGCGCGAAAACTATTGAGGATCATTACAAAGTGCCTATGGATATTGAATGGGCAAAAGATGGAAAAGATAAAAAGATTTATATTCTCCAAGCAAGGCCAGAGACAGTTCAAA
This sequence comes from uncultured SAR86 cluster bacterium, assembly GCA_902619265.1. GTDB lineage: Bacteria > Pseudomonadota > Gammaproteobacteria > Magnimaribacterales > TMED112 > TMED112. The sequence goes on along the minus strand of CACNDL010000001.1, from coordinate 180,382 downwards.
GTAAAGTCTCTAATTACTTTGAAAGATTCACGCTCAAAGAAAAAGGTGAGTTAATAGTAAGCGGGAAGAGTGTTGGACAAAAAATTGGAACAGGCACTGCAAAAGTGGTTAAAGATATTTCTGAAATAGAGAATATTAGGCCTGGTGATGTATTGGTTACAGACATGACTGATCCAGACTGGGAACCAGTTATGAAAATTGCTTCAGGCATAGTAACTAATCGTGGAGGAAGAACATGTCATGCTGCAATTATTGCTCGAGAGCTTGGCATACCTGCTATTGTTGGTTGCAATACTGCGACGAAGTTTATTCTTAATAATTCAAAAGTAACTGCCAGTTGTGGAGAGGGCAATGAAGGTAGGGTTTACAAAGGAGAGCTTGATTACAAAGTTGAAAAGATTAAGTTTGGCTCTATGCCTGAGGTGCCAATAAAGATAATGATGAATGTTGGGAATCCAGATAGGGCAATGAGTTTTTCAATGTTGCCAAACGAGGGGGTTGGTTTAGCTAGAGTAGAATTCATAATCAATAAAATGATTGGCATTCACCCCAAAGCATTACTAGATATGAAATCTGTTGATAAGCAGACTGCAAGAAAAATTCAGGACAAAATTGCTGGATATTCAGATCCAAAAACATTCTTTATAGAAAAACTGTCTGAAGGCATAGCAACGATAGCTGCCTCTTTTTCACCAAAACCTGTAATTGTTCGTTTATCTGACTTCAAATCAAATGAGTATGCAAATCTTATTGGCGGGAAGTATTTTGAACCTAAAGAAGAGAATCCAATGCTGGGATTCAGGGGAGCAGGCAGATATATATCAGAAGATTTTAGAGAGTGTTTTGAATTGGAATGCGAGGCACTTAAAAAGGTCAGAAATGATATGGGTCTTACCAATGTGCAATTAATGATTCCATTTGTTAGAACTATTGAAGAAGCAAAAAATGTTGTTACGCTTCTGGAGCAAAATGGCTTAAAGCGTGGCCAAAATGATCTCAAAGTTTTAATGATGTCTGAAATTCCTTCAAATGCTTTGCTTGCAGAGGATTTTTTATCTTATTTTGACGGCATGTCGATTGGCTCAAATGATATGACTCAGCTGACTTTAGGATTAGACAGAGATTCTGCACTAGTTTCTGATATATTTGATGAAAGAGATGCAGCTGTAAAAAAGATGCTCTCACTAACAATCAGTGCATGTAAATCAAAAGGTAAATATGTGGGAATATGTGGGCAAGGCCCATCAGATCATTCAGATTTTGCTGCTTGGTTACTTAAAGAGGGTATAGATAGTATTTCCTTAAATCCTGACACTGTCATAGAAACTTGGCTTAAACTTTCCAAGACCTAGCTATTGAGAGCTGCTTCAACTGAGGGGTGTCTTACCTCTCCATCAGCCATATTAAGCCCGTTTGCCAAATGGTTATCTGAGGCACATGCTTTTTCAAGACCAAGATTTGCAATTTTTTCTATGAATGGCAGTGTTGCATGATTCAAAGCTAGTGAAGCAGTTAAGGGCACAGCACCAGGCATATTAGTGACACAATAATGCACTACTTCCTCTTCTAGAAAAACAGGATCATCATGAGTTGTAGGTCTACTTGTTTCTATGCAACCGCCTTGGTCTATTGATATATCAACTACCACACTGCCTGGTTTCATGCCTTTTAGCATCTCTTTAGTAATAACTTTTGGGGCTTCTTTACCGACTACGTAAACAGAACCTATCACTAAATCAGATTTACTAACGGCATCTGAAATATTTTCAGGTGTCGAATTAATATAAGAAATATTTTCAGAACCAAATTCTTTTGCTAACTCTTGAAGCTTATGATCGGAAATATCTAAAACATTTACATGCGCCCCTGAGTCAATGCCTTTGCTTATAGCTTCTTTGCCAGCAACACCAGCACCTACAACTGTAACTTCTCGTGGCTGAATATTTTCAAACTTCCCAAAAAGGGTTCCAATACCTTTGTTAGGTTTAAGAAGAAAATATTGTCCTACGACCAAGCTTATGCGCCCGGCAATCTTGCTCATAGGGGCTAAAAGTGGCAGGCTACCGTCATCAGCAGTAACGGTCTCATAAGCAACTCCTTTTACTCCAGTATCTATAAGTTTCTTTGCATTTTTCTTGTTGCCTGCAAGGTGCAGATAGGTAAAAAGCGTATGCTTCTGAGACAAAAACTTATTTTCCTCAGATAAAGGTTCTTTTACTTTTACTATCAGCTCTGCTTCTTCATATATCAAACTGGGATCTCTTAAAATTTCGGCGCCACTTGCTTGATACATCTCATCAGTGAAACCTATAGCTCTACCAGCATTTTGTTCAACATAAACTTTGTGATTTGAAGACAACTTGGAGACTGAATCTGGGGTCAGACCAACTCTAAACTCATTATTTTTTATTTCTTTGGGCACCCCAATTTTCATCTACTTAATTATAGTTTGAAACACACTTTTTGTTTACCAAGATTATTTAGGCATTTGTTAGTCGAGTTTAGTCTAATAAATAATGTTTAATTATTTTACATAAAGCAAAAAATAACATAAATTAATGTCATAAAATTGGACATACTTCAAGACATGTTTAGATTAAAATACTATCTATTTCTTATTGGGTTCAAAAAAAATTCAATGCTTTTCTCGGTGTCTGACCCTTTTAGCAAGGCAACCATTACTGCTGACGTGAAAAAAAAACTTTCTGCCAAATATAATGATTATTCTTTTCGAATAGACCAAAGAAGGTTTGGCCAAATTACAATAGTTAATGTGAGGATAAGATTACAAAAAGATCATAAATCCTCAGTAAAGCTCTGGTATGCCTATAAAGAAACCTCGTCAGGTATTAGGTCATGGGATCTGATTTAATTAAAGGTATCTAGGTTTCTTTAATAATTCTTCTGAAGTAAGCTCTCTATCTTCTTTTCTTTTTTGTTTTTTTATAACACTAAGCGGAATCCATTTTCTTTCAAAACCTTTAAGTTCTAAACAATTAGAAAAGTATCTTCGCCTTTCTCTTTGTCCACTTTCCCATCCTTCAGGATCAACAGTTCGTGATGGCACATAAACTTTTAACATGTCGTTTTCACAAGTTAAGGAGGCAGTACGTAGTCTTATTGCTACTTCTTCATCAGAAAGTTTTTTTAAAGCTTCGGTGATAGGAACATATCTGTATTCACCTTCTGTATTCGAATTTTGCATAGATGAGCAAGCACTAATTATTGTGAGAAGCAAAATATTTATAAATAATCTCATTGTTTAAAGAAGCGCTAATGCCATCCCAGCTAAACAAATAATTGAGCCAATAAATGCTAATGTCCGAATATATGGCACACCTAATAAATAAGTTAAGCCATGAACAACTCTTAAAATCATCCACCAACATGCATAAGTTGAATTATCAATTTCTAGGTACATTGAGGCTAAAACTAATGCTAGAAATGGTGCGAGGCTTTCATGTAAGTTTAAGGAAGCTCTTCTAGCGCGTTTTAATAAGACAGATTCACTTGGTGAACTGTCTCTAGCTCCCATCATCCACTGCAAATTTTGAATATTAATGGCCATTGGTATCAGCCAAGACTGAAATAAAGCAAGCAATAATGCTAAAACGATATAAATTTCCATAAAACTCCTATATTTCTACTAAAAGGTTATCAGCCAAAGAAAATAAATACAATCTCATATCCACTTATCGTTTGGAGCGGTAAGATCGTCTTCGATATTACCAGTATTTCTGATATCTTTCGGTTCAACAATCATTATATGAGCCTCTTCAAAAGCGTATGGTCTATGTCTTGTCCCTTTAGGCACAACCAACATTTCTCCCTCGCATAGCTTTACTGTACGATCTTCAAATTCTATGTGCATCTCACCTTCTAGGACGATAAAGGCTTCATCTGTTTCCTCATGATGGTGCCAAACAAAATCGTCTTTGATCTTCACAAGTTTTATTTCGTAATCATTCAAGTTTGCAATCACTTTTGGTTGCCAATGTTCAGAGAATCTAGAAAACTTTTCTTTAAAATTTATTTTTTCAAAGCTCATAATTTTGGTAAAAATGTTTAACTCTATTATCCTATAACTCAAATGATACTAAGCCTAGTTTTCAAATCACTCTCGATGCTTTTCTTGAGAAAAAACCTTGCAGAAAATCAAAATTTTCTTAAATTCTTTGTTGCGCTGCTTACTTTCGGAAATCTTTTTATTCTTGCTTGGTATGCCTTTTTACAAGAAATTTTTGGGGAAGATATTTTTGAGGCACTTGTTTTTCATTTTGTTTTTGGTGTGAAAGGTGTCGGATATGAGGAGTACATCCTTCCATCAATCCTTTTTCTAGTCTTTATTTACGTTTGTCTTAAGTCGTTAAAATATTTCATAAACTTTCTTAGAGGGCAAAGAACAAACTTTATAGAATTTCTGTTTGGATTGATTTTGTTATCTAGCAGTGTTTATGTAAACCCATTATTTTTAGATCTTAATAGGTTCCTTACAGTATCTGAAACCAGCATTGATAATGATTTATTCTACGACCAAAAAATCTCTTACACTAAAGAAAATAAGAACGTCATTTTTTTATACCTTGAACAGATTGAAAGAACTTATCTAGATGAGCAACTGTTTCCGGATTTAACACCAAACATATCAAGATTAGAAAAAGAGGCAATTACTTTTACTGATATTTCTATACCTAAAGCAACAAACTGGACAGTTGGGGGCATGGCAGCATCACAATGTGGTGTGCCACTATTTACTCCAATTGCCAGTCAAAACTCCATGTCAGGTGTTGATAAGTTTATGCCGTTAGCTAAATGTGCCGGCGATATTCTCAATGATGCTGGCTATGAACTTCATTATGTGGGGGGTGCTGATACTGAGTTTGGTGGTAAGGGAAAATTTTATTCAACTCATGGCTTTTCAAGTGTTGAGGGCTGGAAAGAATTAAAGCCAATGCTTAAAAACCCAAATTATAGATCACCATGGGGGGTATATGACGATGAATTATTAGACTTGGTCTTTCAAAGAGCTTTAAGCCTTAATGATAATAACAAACCCTTTGGATTATTTACTCTAACTCTAGATACCCACCATCCTTATGGTTACTTATCGGAGCCCTGTAAAAACAAATCTTACCAGGATGGTCAAAACAGAATTCTAAATGCAGTCCACTGTGTCGATATGCTGGTAGGAAACTTCATTGAAAAATATAAAAACTCAAAACTGTATGACAGCACTGTACTCGTTGTTCTATCCGACCATTTAGCGTTAAAAAATACTGCTACTGATTTACTAAATAAAGGGGATAGGAAAAATTTATTCCTTATTTTCGGCAAAGATTTAATACCTAATACCTTTAATCAAAAAGGTAGTCTTTTTGATATCGGACCAACAACATTAGGTTTTGTTGGAACGGATACAAAAGGCATGGCTTTAGGAAGAAATTTATTTTTTGAAGAAAGCATTGAACGAGACAAACTTGATGAGGTTATAGACAACAATAAAAAGAGGATTTTAGAATTATGGTCGTTTCCTCAAATCACCAAAGAGCTTGTAATTGACTCCGCAAACAAAATCATCGATTTTGGAGATAGGTATATAGAGTATCCAGCTCTAATATTGCTAGACGAAAATATTGAAGTTTCCAGAATTATGTTTGAGTTTTACTATTCACTTTCTCTTGAGAGACATGTTAAAAGATTGCCACTTGATCAGAATTATATTTGGATCGACAAGTGTCAGATAATTACAGGTCGACAAACATCATATAACGAGTATTGTGTGCAGTTTAAAAATAGCAAAGCAGGTACTTCAAATGTTTGGCGTGCAAACAATAGCACTTATCCAAAACAACAAATCCAAAATTTCTTCAGGCTCATAGAATAATTCGAGCCAATCTATCAATAAGCCAATAAGAACCTAATCCACCAATAATTAAATAAGAAAAAGCTGTGAAAGACTGATTAAGTTTTATCTTATTTGCTCCCCAGAGTAAAAATGCAAATATTGGAATTAATAAGAGCTGGCCAACCTCAATTCCAAGGTTAAAAAATAGCAAAGACATTGCCAATTGTTCATTAGCTATACCTATGCCACTCAATACATTTGCAAAACCAAGCCCGTGAAGCAATCCAAATCCAAACGCTATAACCCATGGTGTTCGGTCATACTTTTTTTGATCGCTAATTTCGTAAGCCAAGTAAATAATAGTTAATGCAATAATAGCCTCAACAGTTGCTTGAGGTAATGAAATCAAGCCAAACACTGACAGACCTAAAGTGATACTATGCGCTACTGTAAATGCTGTAATAGTTTTTATAGCTACAATTAAATTTGAGACTAAAAAGAGCAAACCAAAAATAAAGATAATGTGGTCGTTGCCTCCTAAAAGGTGATCAATGCCCAACCTAAAATAACCTGTGGGATAAATTTGTTTTTTTAAGGGTATTTCGATAGAAGGATTTTTAGAATTCATTAGCCCCTCAAAAGTGGTCGCGTCTAGATGATTAACTGTGACTAATGCATCTGTGAGCACACTTAGGCTCGTGACATTTATCTTCTGCCCTTTCAGGGTTGATTCACAAATTAGAGAGAAAGCCTCAACCAGATATCTACCATTTTTTTCAAACTGGGTATTTTCTCTTATGCAATCTTGAGGGAATAAAACTTCGCCGCGAGCACCTATGTTTTTGGCTGGATACATCCACTCAGTTTGATAAGTATTAGTTTCAACCTCTTTGATTACCAAATGAGCAGGATTAAATTCATGAGCGCTTACTGAAAACGAGAAGAATAATAAAATTAATACAGCTTGAATACTTTTAACCATTAGAGTTCGTATGTCGGATTAATTATTACTTTGTATTCTGATTTAATACTATCTAAGTAGTCTGAAAGCATCCTATCTTGTTCTTGTAACATGTAGTCTTGTCTGACCAAGTCTCTTATTTCTGAAAATTTTGGTGAATAACCTATGCTTTTGTTGTTAATGAAAAGCAGATGCTCGCCATAACTTGAAGAAAAAGGGCCAATCCACTTATTTAGAGTTGGGTCAGCAAAAGCAACAAGCAAGTCTTTACCGAAAGTTTGCTCTATCTCGCCTAAACTGTATTCACTAAAATTCTTCCCCAAAAAAAATGGTTCGGATTTCGCTGGTATCCCAGTCTCTTCAATTTCAGTTAAAGCTAATGTGGCCTCAATCTTTGCTGTTGATGATGCAGAAAAGTAGTAATGGGTGAAGGAGAAAGTTGCTGGAACATAGTATTTGTCTAAATTCATTTCAAAAAAATCTGTTAGTTGTTCAGTGTCTGGCTCTGCTCTATTGGTTTCTTGTTTTAAAAAAGAAATTTTTTGTGCCAGACGCCTTTTTATTATTCGGTCGTTTTGATCTAAGCCCAATCTTAAAGCTTCTCGATATAGAATTTCTTCTTCAATAAAATCGTTAATAATATTTATAGCTTCTTGCTCGTTAGGAGGTCTGCCAACCTGAGAGTTCCAGGCCGAAAAGAGGCCATCAAGCTCTTGGTCAGAAATATAAATATCCTTTGATTCCTCATCGTAGTTCATGGTTATGTCAGCAAAATAGATAATAAACCCCAGCACAAAGAACAGAATGATTCTTAAATAGGGTTTTGAGCTCATAGAGCAAATATATCAATATCTTCAGGTACGGGTATGTACCAAATTGGCGACGACCAGGCGCGTTCTTGAATGGTTTTGTGCATGTCAGATCTTGGTTTGACACCCGCCTTTATAGCATCCCATGTAGACCATCGACAGGTTGGATTTTCTAAAACCCTGACGTAATAAAAGGCTTTATCTTGCGGATTAAATTCTGGATCCTTCCATGTAGCCTTTAACTCTGTGGCACCGACATTATCCGTTATGGAGCAGTCCTCTATATTAACCCTTGCTCCATTATCAGGACAGCGATGTGTCGTTGAATCAACTTCGAGACCGTCAGAACAAACAACATCAAATACTTTTTCACTCGGTCTTGCACCACCGCTAGTTATCGAGCCTTTTATAATTTGAACTCTTTGTAAAGAAGCTGAGTATTTATCTTTTTGGGCCCAGACAATAAATTCAGGAACTTTTTCTCCATCAGCAAATAAGTCTGCCCCCATAGGTACGCCTTTACTGTAAGCTTCTTCCACTAATGACTCGGCATTGATATCAATAGAAGTTAAATCGAAGCCGGCAAAGAATCTCACAGCAACCTTTGGCCCTGTGGTAGCAAAAGCTTCTTTCCTTCTGAGTGCGGAAAAAATTGATTCTCTTGTATTTTCTTCAGCCCAAACAGCTGCTAATCCAGAAGCACCCCATTGATCAAAACCAATAGCATAAGAATTGCCATCAACCTCGACTGCGCTAACGGGCTGATTGTACTCAGCAGAATATTCTTTCAGCTGTTCCAGCCGTTGTTCTGTTAAAGGAATACTCCCTCTGCTCATTGGAGAACCATCTACAACCCCAACCTTTGACCAAAAATTACTTTCTTCGAATGCGCCTGCCCCTAAGTGGGTATCAGTTGAACCAATTAAACCAAACTTATAGGGATTGCCTTGGCCCTTCCATTCCAACATTAAACCTCTCAAATAAGCATCTCTTACATAACCACCAGCAGGATAACTATAAGTTGGAGGTCTGGCTCCGACCCTACCATCCATAATTTCAAAATCTGCCCATTCATCGTCTGGTGAAAGTAAAGGGTGTGTATCTGAAGTTCCTTTAACTTGGGTCATTTCAACGATCGGCTCATTTCTCATACGAGTTTCTGAATAGGTCAAATCAATTGGTGTGCCGTAATAAGTTTCTACTTCGAACATTTCTCCATTTGAGCCATTACTATTGTGAGGTATGGCTATAGAGTCCAACCCTTTGGCTCTTAATTTATCCATCCAAGCCCATAAATCCATCGGATTTAAAGAGTCCTCTCTTGACCATGGTCTAATTGGTGCTTCTGAAGATTCAAAAATTACATTTCTATGTAAGTTGCCGCCCTCAACTTCTGTGCCTGCTGTGAACTCATAGCCGATAAAGGTAGTAAATTTTCCAGGCTCATTATATTCTTCGGCAGCATTAGCAATATCTGCCCAGGCAGATTTATGAACATCGTAGTCAAATGCTTTTGAGGCCAATTGTCTATTTTTAGTAAAAATTGCTTGCCACATTTTTGGGTGCCAAATTGGATAGGGCCTTTCTAAATATCCATCGCCTGCCATTAAGCTGAAAAGATTAAGTCTTTCCCCCATGGACTCAAGCGTTCGGTTTTCCTCTCTATTGATATTTTGAAATGGAATAGCCCACTCATAGCCAGCTTGCGGAGAATTAGGATCACCATATTCTTGAATCATGCCCATGTAGATGCCGTGATCTGTAACAGCATAAAAATCTAATGGTTCTTTTAGCTGCATTTCGTAGCCTAATGGATGTTTGATCATCTCACCCTTAGCGTATCTATATGCGTCATATGGAGTTGCATTCACTCCAAAAACATACGCATCAAATGAATATCTTGTGTGCACATGTAAATCACCGAAATATGGATTTTTAAGCGGGTTGGGCGGCACCTCGTTTGCTAATTCTTCTTTATCTTCAATTGAAAAATCAACAATCTCTAAGGATGAATCTTTTAAAACAATAGAGTATTTCTCTTGAGCAAACTGCATTAATGCGTAATAGCAAATAGCTAACACGACCAATAGCGTAAAAATCCCTGTAATAATTAAAGTTTTAATGCCTTTCATATGCCCCCTTTCTTTTCTTATCTTACTCTATTTAGAAACTCCTATTGAAACCAATAACTATTTGGTAGCTTGTTTCCATTTGTAGGTTGTTCTTATCCTGAAAAATGGGAAATAAAAATTCCACACCTATCGTATCTTTTTTTGATGTAAGTAAACTTAGGTCATGATTAAAGCCTAGCCCAATGTGCAATTCACTGCCCCCATAATTTTCCGGACTTGCAGTCTGAACAGGGGCCATAATCATCGGATTTGCTCCGGAGATTTCATCTTGGTTCATAAATTTTAATCTAGCCGAAAAAGATAGATAAGGTTGGTATTGATGTTGAACCCAAGAACTTAGTTCTACTTGATCACCATAAGCCCAGTCTTTCTTATTAATAACTTTTTTGTATCTAGCCTGATTGCTCCATGAAATTTTATCGCTCAGTTTTCTGGTATTAGTTAACCCCAAAATTAGTCGGGTAGCTTTGTCGCTTGATTGCATAGCATAAGGCAAGATCATATTCATCTCAGTGCCCATAGGTGTTAGAACTTGATCGGTCTCATCATTTGTGCCTATAGATTTTTGCAGTGTGACTTCACTATGCCATTTAGAACTCCCCACTTCTTGTAACTTATGTAATGCACTAAAAGTAAGTTCAGACAAATCGCTCGAAGAAGTACTGAATTGCCCAAGCAAGTTTCTATCCATCATGGCTGCATAGGTGTTTAGGGTCATATCCTTTGATACATACGTCCCCATCATCATCAATGTAAGATCTTTTGATGGGGCATACATTACATCTATCATTGTCATCTGCATATCCATATCTTCTGGTATAACTGATAAGTTTGCTGGCATGCTCCCCATAGGATTTGGCATTAGCAGAATATCGGCATTAGAAATACTGTCGCCATCCATAATGTTGCCATTCATGTTCATAAGCCCTTGTTTTACTGAAACCATCCAACCCATGTGATGCATATTGCCTGTTGTGCCAACAGGAGCAGACGAATGATGCTCTGAATGATGCATGTGATCTGCCGTATGCATGTTTTCGTGATCTTTGTGCATCGATTCATGATCCTTGTGCATATCAGGATCAGCAGACAAAACAAAGAAAGGAAACAGTAAAGCGGTGATTAGGAAGTTTTTCATTTGCGTTTAAAAAATAGAATAATACCAGTTGCTGCAGTAAATAATGCAATAAAAGAAAAGATTTTTAAGAAAATATTTCCAATATTATCGCGTTCAGTCCAATCCATAATGTGTAAGCCCCACATGAGATCCCAAATACGCCATTGCTGTGATCTAATAGCTAGGATTTCACCTGTGTATGGGTTTTGATAAATGTTTATTTCTTCACCTTTGTCGTTTTCAGCTGTGATTTTATAAAGTGGTAAGTCTCGGCCCCTATATTCTGAGCCAGCCTTGGCTTCCTCAATAAGTTCGAGATTGAGGGGTGTTAAAAAGGTTTCTTCTTCAATCACTTCAAACGCAAAAGCTTGCGAAACTTTTGATACATTTATTGGTGCAGTGATTTCTTCTACTTCCTCAGTTTTGTAGTACTGTTCACCTCTGACATTTTCAATTTTGTTGAATGAAAAGTAGATGCCCGAGATTGTCCATAACAATAACTGCAGGGATACCAACAGGCTTATATATTTATGAAGTTTTCTTAAGCTCATGTTTGTTTAAAAGCCATCTCGACTAATTTCATTCTAAATTTTCTTAGCTCTAGAGTTGAGATTTTATCTAACTCAAAAGTTTCATTTCCAATTGTTAGTTTTTTTGAAGTATTAGTAAGACTTAAATTACATATTTCTTTTGAAGGCATATCGTCAACCAATATCTTAAATTGGCTTTTATAATCTTTGTAACCAATTCTCTCTGAGTGGTCTTTTAATTTAGGATTCATTACAAGAATAGTTTTTATGATTTGGTAAGCTTTAAGCTCTTCTGCTGTAGTAAAAATTCCAGATGAGGACTGTTTGCCTTCGAGCTCTTTTATAACTTCGATTGAACGTTCTATTGATACTGAATTTATAAGCCTGCTGAGTTTTTTATGTATGCTATCTGTAATCCTTTTGCCGCCCATATTCTGATATACCAGCTTAATTAAATCGTCTCCAACAGGATGTAATGTTTTAGTTAGCGCTGCATTAAAATCATCTAGGAAATATTTTTCTTCTGAGAGTTCCAAGATATTTTTGACATTGAATATTTGTAAATGAAAATTTGCGATATCTTCTAAGTCTGCTCTAGTAAAGTTTCTTAGATCAAAAACCATAAAGGGCTTATCACTCAAGCTTTTACTATCATTCCATTTTACTGAATAAAATTCATAAACAATCCCGTTGGTTAATATGCCAATTTTTGATTCTTTGTGATTATGAAAATATTGTGAAAGTTGTTTGAGGTGGCTTTTGGTTAAGTTTGAGGTTGATCGCTTACATTCAACCAACATAATAGGTGTTCGTCCGTTGATGCTTATGACCATATCAATTTTTTTAACACTGCCTTTGCCAAGACGTAGACTAAACTCATGGGAGTAATGCTCCATCTTGCTGTATCCAAGCAAATTAAAAAACGGCTCAATGAGATAATCTCTTGTTTTTGATTCGTTATCGCTTAATTGAACGGCTTTCTTGTGGTCCCATTTCTGAAAAGACCTGTCGAGAAGATTTCCTATTTGTTTTGTAGTTGGCATTTCTTTTTTTCAAGTAAAAAGAGTCTTTTGTCTAAGATAAATTTATATTACTTTGAGCAACAAGAGCACTCACAACATTTGCAACAATCATACATGGCAATATTTTAAACTAAAAAGTAATTAATTTAATAATAAATTAAGCCTCTTTAGCTTTTAAAAGAAAATAGAAGACAGGGTATAGAAAAATTGATACTGCGGTAACTGCAGGCCCAAATGCTTCAAATAGCGCAAAGGTTGCAGCACCCAAGATGAACAAAATAAGTATTTCTACATTATTTTTAATATAGCCCTCATTCATGGCCGCTTTATAAATCAAATAATTGATGGGCAAGTAAAGCAAAACACCTGTAATAGCACCAGGACTAAAATCGGCAAAATAAAAACTAAAAAAAACATGAAAGATGGCATTCACAACCTGGGTTGTCATAACAAAATACAAAACCAAAAGTGCGCTTGCTCTGTTTTGTTTGATTTGGTGTACAAAAATTATGATCAATAGAAAAGCGGCCAGCCTTATGAGCATCTCTTCCGAAGTGAGTGGGTTATTATCAAGAAAATAGCTGAGTCGCCATTCTCTAAAGTTAAAAATAATATGTTCTTCAAAGTGGTGGACTAAATAAATTAAAGGCGATAGAACAATAAGGTTGCTAAACTTTTGCATCTATCAAGCTTTTTTTAATTTAGGCCGCCAGTGTAAGGTTTGATGACTGGGTTCATCACAGCAATCGTCTCTTTTAGACTTTCTGTCGGCTCTCCTAAGATTGTCATTTTTTCCACCGTGAATAAGTCACGGAATTTTAAATTCACTGGTGTCCCCATAACCTTGCCAGCAAGTAACTCAAAGCCCTCGGCATTCGCAAAGACCTCTAAGAGCGTAGCTGTATTAGTAGCTTCATCTATAAACCATTCAAATTTAAGTAGGTTTTCATCGCTCTGACTCAAAATAAAAGGGGACTGTTCATTTAAGATAAAGTCCTTAACTTCTTCTATTGGTGCAGAGAAAGACAGGTCGATAACGACTGTAACCTCTCCTTTATTTTTGTGTAAATCCATTTTTTATCCTCTGGATAAAATTATTCCATATCTCTTTACTTTTTTGAACTATCTCGGGGCCCAACAATGCAAGACCAGGATACCAGGTTAGTTGGCTTGCCACGTAAATACCACCCCCTTTTAAAAGCTCACCAGTAGTAGCTATAAATATGCTTATGAACATCAAAATTGTAGAAATAATGATAAGTGTCCAGCCTATTATTTTTCTTAGTTTAGTTAGAAGTGGTGTCATAAAAACCTATTTTATTAAGTTGTTCAGGTATAAAAGCCAATATAAAGAGCAAAACTATATAAGCAATAAAAATGTATCGTGGCCCTTTGCTTTTAAGGAATATGTCTTTTGCCAGAATATACAGTACAGGGGCAAGAAACAACAAACCATTTAGATATAGCATATAAGCCATGAGCCCAGAAATATCTCCCATAGTGAAAGCGAAGCCGACAATATCAATTAGACACCAAAGCAAATAAATACAGATATAAGTAAATGAGTAAATTTTAAGGGCTTTATTTTGGGCTGATTTATCTTTAATAAACAGATCATGAGTTAGGTAATAAATAACTGGCATAGCTAAAAGAAACATGACCAGATCTGTTAAAGGTAAGTTGTCAAAAACAGAATCCCAGTAAAAACCAGCCATTAAAATCATTATTATGAGAGAGTAAATTTTTAAAATTTTGTTCTTCACTTGGTTAATAGTAACTCTATTTAGTTGGTTGCTTGATCTTTGAGTTTGGATTTTTCAAAGAGCTTGTTATGCACCCAGTGATCTAACGGCGCAAACAAAAGAATAATAAGAGATCCAAATGTAATTGCCTGAAGTATGCCAAAATCATATAAATAAGCACCTAAAAATGAACCTCCAAAACAAGCAACAATTATAAAAGCATTATAGTCTACAGAATTGTGTTTTTTTATAAGCTTTACCTACGCTTTATAGCCCTCATCACCTTCTGCTTCTCTCAGCCTGGCCTGCTCTTGAAGAAATAATGAAGCCATATGCAGAAGTGGTAGAAGAAATAAGATTAAACCTAAGACTACGAACCCGCCTGTCAGGCCATAAGTTTGAAATGCAAGCGGACCGCCAAATGTTATTGGTACAACAGAACCATAACGAAGGGCGAAATCGTATGTAGGGTAATGTTTGGCAACTAATTTTTGTTTTTTAGTGTTCTCTTTTGCTTGGTTCATTAGCTTTTTATTTTTTGAGGCAAAAATAATAAAAAGAATTAATAGAACAAAGAAGGCCACAATGGCTAGAGTAAAAATTTCTTTTTGTGTCATTTAACTATTTTCCAATCAGGATCTGCTGCAGGCCAATATATCGCTCCATGGGCCATGGCTGCTCCTGTTTCTCCGTGCGGCCAAGTTTCCCTGTCCAACCTAAAGCCTAGTTCTTTATCATCCAGAGTTCCGAATGATTCATCTATCGAAATCTCCCCAGTAGTCTTATTGAAGTCTAATACCACAACTCTACGTTCTAGTTCTTTAAAAAATCCAGTTAGCACGATTTTATCCCCGCTTTTATTAGGACTTAACCAGTGAGTTCCATAATCTTTACCGGTATCCAAGCGATCAACTTCAATCGGATTGGCCGGGTCTGTAATATCAAGTACAACCACACCGTTAAACCCACCCTTATCGCTTGCAACAGTTTGTATCCAGAAATTATCAAGCCTCACCGGCAGAGAGCAAAAAGGACCCTCAGCAAAATGATGCACATACGAAATTTTAGGCATATTCTGATCTAAGGAGTTCAGCATGTATAAACCACATGAAAAGGTTTGAAACAAAACAGTCTCACCGTCAGAAAGTAATCTGCCTTCGAAAGGGTTTTGATCAATAATCATATCTTCTGTTTTTGGGAGCCTGATAGTATGAAGTCGTTCAAGTGTTCTCATGTCCCAAATTTGAATATGGTAGGAATTATCGGTTTCATGCATATCGTAATTTGTTGTAATAATACGATTGAGTTTTGGCACTAATACAATTCCATATGGTCTTAAAAAGACTGGCTCTTCCTGGATTTCAGCATCAGCAGACCTTAGATATTTCCCTTCAGGGGTAAATTCGACAAGACCGCCAACAGTATTAATGCCGCCTTTTGTTTGAAAGGTAGAAATGATGTTGCCATTCGGTAACTCAGAGTAGCTATGGGGAAAACTATATCCTTTTATTTTTCCAAAGCTCTTAGATAATTTCGGTTTTAACGGATTACTGGTCTCGTATATATAAGTATGGCTGTTATGAAAATCGTTCGCGTATATTAGGCCTGAGCTAGGCAGAAATATTGGTGTATGGTGAGCCATGCCAACGGTTTCAAAAACAGGAATAGTGTCCACAAGTTCACCGTAGTTTTCTGATTCTGAGTCAGCATTAATAACTGCTAGAAAGTTAGGGTCCTCAAAACCTATATCGTGTAACCAAACATACAGTAATTCTTTAGGTTGGTTTTTAACATTGTCTTGTTGTGTGCAGGATGTGAGTAAAAACAAAAAAATTACTGAAACTATTAAAGTTTTTTTCATATAAATTAAAGTTTATCAGCTTCTTGGGTCTGGGAGCCCACTTCTGCAGCTATTGCATTTGGCACCAGCATCGTGAGAGCATAGTGAGCTATTTTCCACTCGCCGTCCATCAATTGCACAACACCAGTCCCACGACAATGGCCTAACTTTTCATTGAATAAAATTTCATCAAACCAACGTGTGCTACCACTGCCTTCCCAATTACGCTCCACCACTTCATAGGTCCATCCATTGCCGTCTGCAAATGCTGGTTCAGCGTAAGCTTTAAACTCTTCTACCGTCCAGCGCTCTGTTTTATCTGTACCTAAAAAAATGGCATCGACGCTATAGCGATCAAAGTAAGTTTGAAAATTTCCTTCATGGGCGTCCTGATGAAGGCCGTCTATTAAAGCATCGAGCTCAGATTCAGCCCAGATGTTTTGTAAAAATATTACTAAGAAGACTAGAAGTGTTTTTTTCATTTTATTGTTTGTATGAGACTGAACAAAGCTTAGACACTCACACCTTTTTAAATGGATTCCACAATACAAAGTTTTTCGCTTTGAGCCTATTTGCAACGATTTTGTATCTTGATTGTTCTTCTTTCCATTCTTTTAACCATTTTGCACCATCCCTTTCTGCATCAACAAAAATTGCATTAGTAAAAGCTAAAGGCATAAGCACCAAAGTGTGGACTATTATGCTGACAACTACATTGTAATCAAAGAAGCCAAGATAATTTACTGCTAGTACGCCAAAGAAAAGACTCCATGCAATAAATAAGACCAACATAAAGTATGCTTGCAAGCTGGGATCAGGCACGTATTTGAGTGGGTTATACTTCACATCCATCACACGCCTCCAGGCGTAAACAATACCCATGACTGCTGTTCGAAAAAGGCTGGGTTTTTTCATTTTAGGTTCACTCATCTCTAATCCACTTTGATCGAATAAATTCTTTGGCGACATGCATGCCAACTGCTGCCCATGTCACTGCTACTAAACTCCAAAAAAATATTTCAATCATTATAACTCATCCAATATTTGAACGTGCATATCACTCTTAACTTTTATATATAACCAAAACTTGTATCAACAAGTTTTTTATTAAGTTATTAGCTTCGGTATTACTCCTAATTGAGAGAGGGCACCCAAGACAATTAATAATACGATGCTTGAGAGTATTGTAAGGTTCTTCTTTAGAACCCATTCAAATGAGTTTTCGACAAATTCTCTAATCCATACATCAATTTTATCCATGGATTTAAGGGCTTTTCTTGTCCATTTATCTGCAATATCAATTAGTGGCAAAGATACTGCTGCGATGATCAGCCACACAACCCCGTTTAAGATCATGTCAATAATCCAACCAACTACTACCCAATTTATTTCCATTATCGATAATTATATTTAATTTTAGTCTTCTGGTTTTTGCGAACTAAGCGCCGCACCAACTGCAACACCCACCGCTATCCATACTGGTTCATTTGTTGCAGCGAATACTGCTGCGCCTATTGCTGTACCAACACCAATCCAATTTCCAGTATTGTTTGATTTTTTATCCATAATTATCTGAAAAATATTTTTCTCTATCTTCTTTATTCATGCCAACTGTTTCGTTCATAAAATTGTTTCTATCTTCTCTAGATTTAAAGACCCATATACAAACAGTGTCACGTGAATGATAAATTGCTTTTAACTCGTCATCTATTTCACAAATTTCTTTTGGTATTTCTGTTTTAATACAAATCATGACTCAAATCTTAACTTTCTGTGTATCAATATAAACAAACCTGTTCCAATTATAGTCCATAGAATATCATTCCAATCGAAGACACCTCTTCCAGGTGTAAAAATTGTAATGAACTCATTGGCAATTAATCCCGATATGGAGATTCCTACTGACCAATAGAGTCGATTTTTAAATAAAGATGAATTAGGTTTGGATACTTCTGGAATTACTACATATAACAGAGCAGGCAATCCAATTCCTGGTAAGAAATTTGGAGCAACCCCAAGAAGATAAATTATTATTCCATTAGCACCATCGTAATTTGGTCTTATGTAATCCTGGACTATAGAAAAAAGCAAAAAAGAAATAGCAAAAATAATGTAATAAATAGACTTTCTATTCATTTAATTTATTCAACAGTAGCAGAGTGTCCGTAGCAACATTAGATCTCACTGGTTTTTTTCTCATACTGATCCTTGTGATACTCAAGGAACTGTTTATCTATTTTATGATTCTTTGAAATAGTTAACTTAACTTCCTCATACCCCTCAAGACCCTTAATAGTAAATGTTTCTGGATCTATATAAAACGCAAACGCATCGAATTGATCATGATGGTTTGGGCACAAACACAACATATTGCCTAAAGTATCAGGTCCATTGTGTGGTTGCCCCAAACCTTTAATGTGAGCACCAATAGCAATAGCACCGTGAGGTTTTCTAAGATAGACATTGCATATCTGGCATTTATGACTGTAAATTTCTTTAATTTTTTCTCTCAGTTTTATATTTCGATTTATTTTATTGATGGTTGTTTCCGTTCTATGGGCGGTTTTGTAGTTCTCAGGCAAATTCTCATCTAATTTTTTTTCTAAATCAGAAATAGATAATTCGCTTTCAAGATGAAATCTACAAATATAGTGACCGCTTTTACCAATAATTCTTTCGTATGAGGTCACATAATAGAGTCCATCATATCGGTATCCGCTTTCAGGTCCGTTTTGAATTTGGTGTCCTCTAGTAACTCTCACCGGTAGACCATATTCACAACTTAATTGAAGTCCTTTATTTCTTCTCGAAAACTCTTGGTCAGAGACTTGTTTGCCGCGAGCATCCTGACCGCCTTGTCCTGTATAAAGAATGTAATCTAAATTATCTATATCATCCTCGTAACCACCAGACAAAACTATTGAACAAGAACCCTCGTTCTCTCTTCCCCAAATGCCTGCCATAGTAGGTGCATGAAGTCCAAATTTTGAAAGTTCTTTTCTTGATTCAAAAATCTGACCAACCTGAACTCCTTCAATATGTCCAAAGATTAATTCTTCCTTATTCTTTTGAACTCTTTTAAATTTGTCCGAGTCTTTATAGTTAGTCATGTTTTTTTCAACCGTTTTAAAGTTTCCCTCTCTAAATTCAGTGTATTTTTTTGTACTCCATTCCCAATTTGGGATGCTTTCTAATTCATTTATTTTGAAGTTTTCTAATTCCCCTTTTTTGTATTTCTTTCTTTGTCCTCCCGCCCAATACGCTAAATTTATTCCATTTATTATTTCCTTTCTAGATATTCGTAAATGTCCATTTTCTTTTTGATATTCTTTAAGTAGGGCAACTCCCTTTTCAAATGTTATTTTTTCTGGGTGTATGTAGTCCCATTCCCAACCAGGAACACTTTCAAAGAATTCAATAATCTCTTTTGAAAGGCGTTGTTCTTTATATTTTCTTTTGAAATGTGTTTTCTTATACACGAGGTTCAGTCCATCTTCTTTATGTTTTCTATGAATATTTAGGTGTCCCTCTCTGTAAAAATATTTTTTAAACGCATTAAGGTAATCCTCTTCATTGTGAGTAACTGCTGCCTTCCGCCTTAAAGAGAAATCTATGCCTAATGACTTTAATTGATTTATTTGTTCTTTAGTTAATTGAGATTTTTTATTAATGACTGATACTCTTGTATATTGTAACCAGTGACCTAAATTAAACCCATCTGCCTTATACGTCCGAGGAATCTTTAGGTCTCCATTTGTGTTTTTGTATTTTTTTAATTCATCAATAATTGTAGAAAATTTTGGTTTCATTCTACAGTAACCGAGTGTTTTTAACCCAACCTATAATCATTTAATTTGCGAAAAGAAGTGTGTCTATATCTACTTTTGAAATAATATCTTTTTCAACATAAAGGACTTCTCGTTCATTAGGTTTTTGTGGGTTGGGATTATCCCAGTAAGGTCCATCAGTAGCAACTACCATAGTTTCTTCTGGCAGATAATATACTTTTGATTGACCAGGATAAAGTGTGTGTTTAGTACCTGAATTCCTAGATTCTTTTTCAGATAATCCGGGAATGAGAAATCTAAGATAGATTGTCTTTTGAGAGATTGTATTATTAACTATCTTTATACCTTGTTCTTGGGAATCATCAAATTGATAGTTAAAAGAGGTGCAACTAGATATAAAAAATATCAATGTTAGGTTTATAAAGAAGTTTTTCATAATTTTTTTATTTAAATATGTGTTGATTATAGTTATTTTTAAGACATAAAACTTTAGAAAAATTTCAATACTCCCCTGTTTTTTTGTTTAACTATTTCGTGTAAAAATCAACTATCTCTAGTAAATAATTGCTTAATCCATTATCTAACTTATTGTTAGATAAAATTGATATTCCAATCTTTTTCTCCGGAATTAAACACACTATGCTGTTGCTTCCATATGTTCCTCCAATATGAAAAAATATATCAATATTATTTTTTCTAATTGTCCCCCATCCCAATGGAACAATTCCATCAGCATTTGGATACTGGTCGGATAAAATAGATTTTGTATGATGCGAAGTGTCATAAGTATCTAAATAGTATTTTAAAAACTTCATTACATCAGGCAGTGTTGATTTTACACTTCCGGCAGGAGAAAGATTATACAGTTGAATTAGTGGTACCTGTTCATCTCCTTTGTGTGGTGTAGCAACGTTTGTAAATTGTTCTTCTGGAATTTTCAGATAAGTGTTTGTCAATCCTAAGTCAATGTTGATGAAATTTTCAAACAGGTTTTCAAAAGGTGTGCTAGTTACTTCTTGCATAACATAACCTATAACTCCATATCCAAAATTGGAATAGGATACAGTGCCATAGTTTGAAATTATATCGAGTTCCTTAAGTGTATTGAGAATAAAATTGGAATCAAAAACCTTATATGGGTCTTCGGAATTAAATCCCTTAATCGCCTCCAATTCTCTAGTACTGCTAAAAGGGGGCAATCCCGAGGTGTGGGTAATAACATCAACCAATCTAATCTGATTATTCCATTTTTTTCCTTCGTATATTTCAACTGGAAGATGTTTCGAAAGTAAATCCGTTCTACTAATAACCTCTAGTTTTTCTAACTCATTAAACACATGAACAGTATAAAGTTTTGTTATTGAACCTAACTCAAACAATGTATTAGGACCAACATCTTTAATTTCCTTTATGTGCTTCCCTCCAAAATAAAAGAATTGAACAGAATCCCCGTCTATTATGCCAATAGATAAACCTTTGTTTTGAGAATCTTCAAAATGTTTTTGAGTAATTTTATCTATTACTTCTTGGATTGTAGATTTTTGTCCTGAAAAAATCTGAAAACTGATTAACAGAGTTATAAAGAGAACAAATCTAATCTTTATCATTATTTTGACATTAAAGTTATGTGTTTATATTTTCTTTACCCATTATCTAAATTTTAATTCTGCAAACGAAACTATTCCACCGTAACGCTCTTTGCTAAATTACGAGGCTTATCAACATCTGTGCCTTTAAATAATGCTGTGTAATAAGCAATGAGCTGCATTGGAACTACAGAGATTATAGGATTCAAAAGGTCTAGTGTTTTTGGGATCTTTATATGCCCACCTTCTTTAGTAATTTTCGTTTTGCCTAGTGGCCCAATAGTAAAGACCTTGCCTTTTCTTGCAGCAACTTCTGCAATATTGGAAGTAATTTTATCTAGATGTTCATTGTCAGGCACTAAAGCAATCACGGGCATATCTTTATCTATTAAAGCTAAAGGCCCATGCTTTAACTCACCACCAGGATAAGCTTCAGCATGAATGTAGGAGATCTCTTTTAGTTTCAAAGCGCCTTCTCTGGCGATAGGAAAATACAGCCCTCTACCAAGAAAAAGAGTGCTATTTTTTTTGAAGAGCTGTTTAGCTACTTTTTTATACACGTCAGTTTGTTTGAGAGTTTTTTCTAAATGTTTGGGTAATTCATTTAAGGCTTTGGTAATTCTTTTTCGTGCACTTGGTAGACAACCATGAACCCTCATAAGGGTAAGCAATAATAAGTTTAAAGCTGTTAATTGCGTCACGAAGGCCTTGGTAGAAGCGACACCTATTTCTGGGCCTGCGTTTGTTAAGAGTGTAAAGTCTGATTCTCGGCAGATAGAGCTGTTTGCCACATTGCAAATAGCAAGCGAGATAGGGTTGCCTGTTTTTTTTGCAAATTTTAATGAAGAAAGCGTGTCTGCAGTCTCGCCTGATTGTGAAATAGTAACCAAAAGCGTTTTATCGGTTTTCACGGGTTCTTGGTATTGGTATTCGCTGCCGTAATCAACTCGACAATTTATTCCTAGAAATTTGTGTGACCAAAATTCGAATATTCTCGCTGAGTGGAAGCTGGTGCCACAAGCAACAATTTGTATATTGGTAATATCTTTTACTGCATTTTCGAAACCGGCCCCAAATATCCCTTCTTGCGTTTCATTTTTAGTTAAGCGGCCCTCAATCGAATCTTTAACAGCAGCAGGCTGTTCAAAAATTTCTTTTTCCATAAAATGGTTGTGTCCCTGCAGGTCGGTGGTATAGGCATTTGAGTCTACTTCATGAGTCTTAACCCTAACAGTCTGATTGGATGCATTTTTCACTACTGTTTTATGGTGGTTGAGTAGTGCAACTTGTCCATCATCCAAATAAACAAATTTATTGGTAACAGGGGACAGGGCCATAACATCTGAAGCGATAAAGTTTTCTTGAAAACCCTTTCCAAGTACAAGTGGGCTTTGATTTCTAACGCCAATTACTTGCTCTGGATCGTTCTTATCAAGAATGCCAAGTGCGTACGCACCTTTGAGTTTTTTTATAGTGTTGAATACGGCTTTCTCAAAACTTTGGCCTTTCTCTGTATATATTTTAATCAAGTGTGCAATTACTTCTGTGTCTGTTTGTGTAGAAAACCTAATGCCCTCTGCTTTAAGCTGAGCCTTTAGTTCATTGTGGTTTTCTATAATTCCATTATGTACAACAAAAATATTCTTACTAGCGTGTGGGTGAGCATTTTTTTCTGATGGTATGCCATGTGTTGCCCATCTTGTGTGCGCTATACCTAAATTGCTTTGGTTTTCTTTTAAGTTAAGTTTTTTAGCAAGCTGCTCTACTCTCCCTTTGTTTTTGGTGATGGAGATTGTTCCATTTTTTTTAAATGCTACGCCTGCAGAATCGTAACCTCGATATTCAAGCCTTCTTAAACCCTCAACCAGTATTGGTAAAATGTTTCTCTCGGAAGTGCCGCCAACTATTCCACACATTATTTTTTCTTCCAGTTCTTTTTTGTGCTTTGTTTCGATCTGCCAAAAGCAAGTGCACTTGAAGGAACATTGCTTGTAATTACTGATCCTGCTGCAATATAGGCCTTTTTGCCAATCTTAAGTGGAGCAACTAAGGATGAGTTCGTGCCCACAAAACTGCCATCCTCAATTGTGGTTTTATGTTTGACTTTGCCGTCATAGTTACAAGTTATGGTGCCTGCTCCTATATTTACTTTTTTTCCTACTTTGGCATCTCCAAGATAAGCATGATGATTGGCTTTTGAACCTTCCCCGATTTTTGATTTTTTTATTTCAACAAAATTGCCAACTTTTGCAGAATCGTCTAGCACGGCGCCGTCTCTTAACCTCGCAAATGGACCAACCTCTACATTTTTTGCTATCGTTGAATCTTCTACTGAACAAAAGTCTTTAATTACTGAGTTGTCACCAATATTAACGTTAGCAAGTACCACATTTGACTCGATGGAAGCATCGTTACCAATTTTTACATCGCCTTTTATAGTGACATTACTGCCAATGCGCACATCTTTACCAACTTTTAAATTACCTTCTACATAACAAGTAGCTTCATCTTTAAAAATTGTGCCTTTTTTCTTTGCTTCCTCAACATTAAGTGCTACTAAGGACTTATATAAAACAGCAAGCTCCTCTTTGTTATTGGCACCCAAAATTTCTTTTTCTTTAGTTTGTGTCGAACCAATTTTTAATTGTCTTTTGCTCGCATAATCAACAAGATCAGTTAAATAATATTCACCCGCTTTATTGTTTCTTAATAAACCTTTGAGTCCTTTTTTCAAAAACTCATTATCAGCTATCATGATGCCAGTGAATATTTCATTTATATTCTTTTCATTATTTGAAGCGTCAGCTTCTTCTCTAATTGCAATTGGGCTTTCAGCTTCATCTCTGATGATTCGGCCATACCATCTAGGATCCGTTACTTTTGAAGTAAGGATAGATAATTTTTTTCTGTTAGAGGATTTAATCAGTTTTCTTAACGACTTAACACTTACCAATGGCACATCTGCGTATAGCACCAAGGTTTTTCCAGTATCAGGTAAATATGGTGCTGCTTGTTTGACTGCGTGCCCGGTGCCTAACCTTTCTTTTTGTTCACAAAAAACAAAGTCACCAGGATTGTTGGACAAAACATACTTTTTAACTTCGTCTTTTTTATATCCTGTTACCAGAACAATTCGTTCTGGTTTTAAGGTTTTGGCTGTGTCTAATGAATATTGTATTAGCGGATGATCAGCTAAATGAACCAGAGGTTTTGGTTTGTCAGTTTTCATGCGCTTGCCTTCACCAGCCGCAAGCAAAACAATACTAAGTCCCATTAGGTGATTTTAATGGTTTTTTTCTGTACTTAAACTATTTTTTTAGTTTTATATTTTTTTTGAGCGCCTCAATTGCTCTTAATTGAGAAAGAGATTGGGTGAGTTGTGAGGATGCCTCAGCGAAATCTTTCTGATCTCCCTTATCTTTGAGTAATTTTTCAGCTTCTTCTTTGGCTTTTAATATTTTTGCTTCATCTAGATCGTCGGCTCTTTGGGCAGAGTCGACAAGAATAGTTATGCTATCAGGCTGCACCTCAGCAAAACCACCTTCGGTAAAAAATACATCTTCAGTGTCTGAGGTAATCATTCTAACTGGCCCTGGTTTTAATATAGCCAATAAAGGAGAGTGTCCTTTTACAATACCTAGTTGGCCTTCTTTTCCATCCATAACCACCATTTCGGCTTGGCCCTCAAAGAGAGTTTTTTCTTGTGAAATAAAACTTATATTAATCACTTTTAATGGTCTTAGCTTTCTCTAATACTTCATCCATGGAGCCAACCATATAAAATGCTTGCTCCGGCACATCGTCATGAACTCCATCCAAAATTTCTTTGAAGCCTTGGATCGTGTCTTTGATAGAGACATATTTTCCTGGCGATCCAGTAAACACCTCAGCAACAAAGAAGGGTTGTGATAAGAATTTTTCAACCTTTCTTGCCCTTGAAACAGTATTTTTATCATCGTCTGAAAGCTCATCCATACCAAGAATTGCGATGATATCTTTTAGCTCTTTATATCTTTGCAGCACTCCTTGTACTCGTTGTGCGACATCATAATGTTCTTGACTAACAACATTAGGATCAAGCTGCCTTGAAGTTGAGTCTAAAGGGTCTACAGCAGGATAAATACCTAACTCTGCTATTCTCCTAGACAAAACAACTGTTGCATCCAGGTGCGCAAATGTTGTAGCTGGGGATGGGTCTGTTAAGTCATCGGCTGGCACATAAACTGCCTGAATGGATGTAATTGACCCTGTTTTTGTTGATGTAATCCTTTCTTGTAAGACACCCATTTCTTCAGCAAGGGTTGGCTGATAGCCAACTGCTGAAGGCATACGGCCAAGTAAAGCTGACACCTCAACACCTGCCAAGGTATATCTGTAGATATTGTCAACAAACAACAAAACATCTCTCCCTTCATCTCTAAATTTTTCAGCCATGGTTAAACCGGTTAAAGCGACTCTTAATCTATTACCAGGAGGCTCATTCATTTGGCCATAAACCAAAGAAACTTTGTCCAGAACGTTCGAATCTGTCATTTCATGATAAAAGTCGTTTCCTTCTCTAGTTCTCTCACCGACACCTGCGAATACTGAATAGCCTGAATGCTCGATAGCAATATTTCTAATAAGCTCCATCATATTAACTGTTTTACCAACACCAGCGCCTCCGAATAAACCAACTTTTCCACCTTTTGCAAATGGGCAGACTAAGTCAATAACCTTTATCCCTGTTTCTAGGATTTCATTTGAGTCTGCAAGCTCTACATATGATGGTGGTTTTCTGTGAATAGGCATTCTCTCTTTGGTTTTCACATCTCCCTTCATGTCAATTGGATCTCCCAATACATTCATAATCCTTCCTAATGTAGCTTCACCCACAGGCACACTAATTGGTGCTTTAGTGTTGCTTACTTCAAGCCCTCGCTTGAGCCCTTCAGTCGATCCCATTGCCACTGTTCTGACAACCCCATCACCGAGTTGTTGTTGTGTTTCCATAACCAGGTTGTTGTCAGCAACAACCAAGGCATCGTAAATATTTGGAATCTGGTCTTTGTTGAACTCAACATCGATAACCGCCCCAATAATTTGTTTAATTACACCTTTTTCACTCATCTTTTCTCCTTTTAAATCGCCGCAGCGCCTCCAACTATCTCGGATAGTTCTTGTGTAATGGCTGCTTGTCTAGCATTGTTGTATACCAACTGCAGTTCTTTAATAATTTCTTCTGCATTTTCAGTTGCATTCTTCATCGCAAGCATCTTTGCTGCTTGCTCACACGCATTATTTTCTATTACAGCTTGGTATATTTGTGTTTCTATGTATCTTTTAAGCAATAAATCTAGTATTTCTTTGGAGCCCGGCTCGTATATATAATCCCAAACTTTTTTGCTTTGTTTTTCACTCTCTATGTTTGCAATTGGAAGCACCTTTCTTTCAAAAGGGCTTTGGCTCATTGTGTTTACAAATTCATTACCATACAAATAAACGTTACCGATTGACCCTTTTTCAAACTCGGCAACTGCTATTTGAGCTGCACCAATTACATCCTCAACAGTTGGAATATCTCCAAGCTTAGATGCGCTTCCAAGCACCTCAGCATTTTTAAGCCGTGAAAAAACTTCAGTAGCTTTTTTGCCAAACAAAACAGCTTTTACTTTGCGGCCTTCGGCTTCTCTTTTAGCCATGTTTTTTAGTGCATTTTTGAATAGGTTTGAGTTCAGACCGCCACACAAACCCTTGTCTGTGCCCACAATAATATAAATGTCCGTTTTTTGTTTAGATGTTTTAAAGAAGGGGTGTTTGTATTCTGAGCTAGCTCCTGCCAAATTATCGATAAGCTCAATAATTTTTTGAGAATAGGGCTTGCCTTTTTTCATGGCATCTTGAGTCTTCTTCATTTTGCTTGAAGCTACAAGCTCCATCGCTGAAGTGATCTTCTTTGTGTTTTGAACACTGCCGATCTTCTTTTTTATTTCTTTAGTTTGAGCCATCTACCACGAACCCTCTTTCATAAATGAGCTCACTATTTCTTTAAACTTCTTATCAAGGTCATCGTTCCAGTCACCAGTTTTGTTGACCTCTTCCCACACATCTCCATGGTTCGATTTAAAATGAGTTCTTAGGTTTTCTTCAAAGGACTGCATCTTGTCTTTTTCAACTTCTGTTAAATATTTGTTTTCAATTGCATAAAGAACAATAGCTATACAAGCTACCGATCTCGGGGCAAACTGAGTTTGTTTGAAGAGTTCTGTAATTCTTTGGCCGTTTTCAAGTTGCTCTTTTGTGGCATCGTCCAGATCAGAGGCAAACTGTGAGAAAGATTCTAGTTCTCTAAATTGTGCAAGGGCCAGTTTTACTGTACCGCCCAACTTTTTAATTATTTTAGTTTGAGCTGCTCCACCAACACGAGATACTGAGATACCAACATTAATTGCTGGCCTAATGCCTGAATTAAACAGGTCGGTTTCCAAGAAAATCTGACCATCAGTAATTGATATCACGTTTGTTGGAATAAATGCAGAAACATCACTCGCTTGTGTTTCAATTATAGGAAGAGCGGTTAAGGAGCCTGTTTTTCCTTTTACTTTTCCTCCTGTAAGTCTTTCTACATAGTCTTCATTCACTCTTGAAGCTCTTTCAAGAAGCCTTGAGTGAAGGTAGAAGATGTCGCCAGGAAAAGCCTCTCTGCCTGGAGGTCTTTTTAATAGTAGTGATATTTGTCTATAAGCAACAGCGTGTTTTGACAGGTCATCATAAATAATTAATGCGTCTTCTCCTTTGTCTCTAAAATACTCGCCCATAGTGCATCCTGAATAGGGTGCTAAAAACTGTAATGCTGCACTTTCTGCCGCACTAGCTGAAACGACTATTGTGTTTTTCAGGGCGTCTGCCTCTTCAAGCTGTCTAACTACAGTTGCTACTGTCGATTGTTTTTGACCAATAGCAACATAGACCGATGTGATGCCTGAATCTTTTTGTCTGATAATAGTATCAATTGCAATAGCTGTTTTGCCTGTTTGTCTGTCTCCAATTATTAGCTCTCTTTGTCCTCTCCCAATGGGGACCATAACATCAATAGATTTAATTCCTGTTTGAACTGGTTGGTCTACTGACTTTCTATCAATAACACCAGGCGCCACAACCTCAATAGGAGAGTTGTGATCTGATTTTACCTCACCCTTGCCATCTATTGGTCTTCCCAGGGCGTCAATAACACGGCCTTTTAGGCCTTCGCCAACCGGAACATCTAAAACTCTGCCAGTAGTTTTAACTTTTTGTCCTTCTTTGATGTGTCCAGAGTCCCCAAGCACAACAGCACCAACTGAATCGTTTTCCAAATTAAGCGCTAAACCATAAGTGCCTTCTCCAAAATCTAATAATTCACCATACATCGCATCTTCTAAACCAAAGATTTGCACAATACCATCTGCTGTTGTTAAAACCTCTCCAACATTTGCTTCTGTTGCTGCTCCTTTATACCCATCTATCTTCTTTTTGATGATGCTCGATATTTCTGAGGGGTTAATTTTAGTTGTCATCTTTTCTCCTTTAATTTGTTAAAACCGAATTTAGTCCATCTAGTTTATTGTCAACGCTCAAATCTATTTCGTTGTCTTTGTACTTCAAGACAACACCGCCGAGCATTGTTTTGTTAATTTCATATTTAATTGGGGTGTTGTGTCCCATTTTTTGTGAGACAAATAAAGACACTTTATTTTTGGTTTCTTCATTTGGCTCTTCGCTTACCGTAACTTTTACTGGTACATTGTTTTGTCTTCTAGAAGCATAGTCCACAAAGTAACTAAAAATATTTGGTAATAGATCTAGGCGCCCGTTGTTTCCAAGCGTTTGCATAAAAGCTTCTAGGTCTTCACTTTCACCAACGAGCTCTATAGCTGCCTTCAGCTTCTCATCTTTTTGTATTGTTTTGTTTTTAAACAAATCAGCCAACCCATGTACAGAAGTGTCATTAGAAATGTTTTGGAAGTGCTCAACCACATCCGTTACGTTCTCTTTGTTTAAAGAGTCGTACAGGCCTTTTGAGTATACCTCTAACAATTTGCTCATTTTCTAAAATCATCCAAGCTTTTGTCTACTGTGTCTTGATAGTTGCTCATAGAAACCTCTTTGGCAACGATTTTTTTAACTGCTGACATAACGCTTGCTGCAAAATCTTTCTCAAGGGTTTTTTTTGCGTTAACAACCTCTTTTTCTATTTCAGACTGAGCTGAACCCACAATCCTATCCTTTTCCTCAGTAGCTTTATTTTTTGACTCCTCCACAATCTTTTCAGACTGGTTTTTAGCATTGTCCATTATCTTTTTTGCTTCTTTTTTTGCTTCGGCTAGCATTTTTTTGCTTTGTTCTTCAGCATTAAGAATTTTTTTTGCGCTTTCTTCAGAGTCTTTTAGGCCCTGTTCAATCTTTTCAGCCCGCTCTTCCATGGCGGCCAATAATGGGGGCCAAACAAACTTCCAACAAAACCAAACGAATAGCCCAAAAGCTATCATCTGCCCAAGTAGTGTTGCGTTTAAATTCATTTTTTAAGCAACAAATAATACATAAAACGCTAAACCAACAGAAATCATTGGCACAGCATCGACAAGACCAATACCTAAAAAGTATGTTGGTCTTAGTTGGTCTTCTAGCTCTGGTTGTCTTGCAATTGACTCGATTAGCTTTGAGCTTAAAACGCCCGCGCCTACTCCAGCCCCGATTGCAGCCAAACCAAACATTAATCCTGCTCCGATAAATCTTGCAGCTTCTACTTCCATATTCACAACCTCCTTAATGTTGTTCAAATTTTTCGTGTGCCATATTCATATAGACCACTGTAAGCATCATAAATATGAATGCCTGCAGCACCACTATTAAAATATGAAATATTGCCCAAATTAAACTTAGTGTAATTCCTGCCAGGTTTAAACCCAACCCCATAAATGATGTGAGGTTAATTGATACCATTCCAGCAATCAACAAAAATATCATCTCTCCTGCATACAAGTTCCCATATAACCTAAGCGCCAAAGAAAGGGGCTTCGCAATGAGGTCAATTATTTCTATAAATAGGTTAGCAGGCAACATCCATGGTCCGAAAGGATGCAGAGATATTGATTTTATAAAACCCACAAAACCCTTGGACTTAATGCTATAAAACAAATACAGAACAAATACTGATAGCGCTAATGCCGCGGTTAGGTTTAGGTCTGTTGTTGGAACCACCTTCAAGTACGGGATCCCCAACAATTCTGCAGGGTAAGGTATGAGGTCCACAGGAACCAAATCCATTACATTCATCAAAAGGACCCAAAAGAATATTGTGAGAGCCATTGGTGCTATTAGAGAATTTTGTGCAGCTTTAAATGTTCCTTTAACAACCCCATTAATGAAGTCGATCATCATCTCTATAAACAATTGTAGTTTGGTTGGTTTGTCCAAAGAAAAGTTTTGGGCTGCGCGTGTAAATACAAACAAAAACAGCGCGCCTAAAAGCACAGAGAAAAACATTGTGTCTATGTGAAGCGCCCAAAATCCCATTGCCTCTACATCTGTTTTGTTGTTGGCTAAATACCACCCATCCTCTGTAAGGGTTTCTTTACAGTATTTTTCTCCATCGTAGTCTAGGTTTTTGCTTTGGCAATAAGCTTCTTTTGTCGTTTCATCGCTCCCCTTTGAATAAAGCTTTCTCTCGTGGCCGGCAGGCAGGGGACCATACACCAAATTTTGTAAATGGTGTTCTAAATATTCTTGAAATGTACGTCCTGAACTCTCAGATGCCATGGGTGCCGTAATTTTAATGTATTTTTTAGATTCTTTACAGGGTTAGGACGATATTTTCTCAATGATTCCATCTAACTCATCATAGGAATAATATTTGATAGTCATTTTCCCTTTTCCTTTGGTGTCATCAATCGTTACTTTTGAGCCGAGCTTTGAGCTTAAGGCTGATTCAAGGTTAAGCTCGTCTCTTGATTTGTCATTCTTTTTGGTTTGGTTTTTGTTTGTGTTGTTGAGTGAGCTTTCTAGCGCCCTGACAGAGAGCTGTTCTGACAAAACCCTTTCAAGAACTGCTTCTATTTTTGAGGGATCAACACCCAACAAAACCTTAGCGTGCCCCTCTGATATAGAGCCTTTTTCCAGCTCGTTTTGTGCTTTTTCTGGAAGCGTTAAAAGCCTTAATGAGTTTGCTATTGAGCTTCGGGGCTTGCCAACGCTTTTGGCGACCTGGTCTTGTGTGTAACCAAATTCTTCTTTCAGTCGCTGGTAGCCCTTTGAAACCTCAAGTGGATTAAGGTCTTCTCTTTGAACGTTTTCTAGTATTGCGATCTCAAGCGACTGTATGTTAGATATTTTTGCAACCACTGCTGGTATTTTTTTAAGGCCAGCAAGCTTTGAGGCTCTAAGCCTTCTTTCGCCAGCTATAAGCTCATACCCTTTGCCTTCTTGTCTAACCAGAACCGGCTGAATTACGCCATGTTTTTTTATTGACTCTGAAAGCTCTTTTAGTTTTTTCTCATCAAAGGTGGTTCTTGGTTGGTATTGGTTCGCCTTAATCGCGCTTATATTGATTTCGCTGTTTGGGGTGTTGTTTTTTGGTTTTTTTGTTTTGTTTGGAGTGATTCTTGGTGCGGGCGCCTTTGGCGCAACCTCACCAAGCAAAGCCTGTAGCCCTTTATTTAGTGATGTTTTTTTTGCCATTTTCAAATTTCCTAATAAACTCGCCGGACAGACTTAAAAAAGCCTCCGCACCAATTGATTTTATATCATAATCAACTATAGATTGGCCATAGCTTGGCGCTTCTGCCAGCCTAACATTTCTTGGAATTATTGTGTTTAGAACGGTTTTTTTAAAGTGTTTTTCAAGCTGGGCTGACACCTCTCTAGTTAGGCGGTTTCTCCAGTCAGCCATTGTTCTAAGAATTGCTACTATCTCGATCTTTAGTCCAAGCGCGCTGTTGAGTTGGTCAATTGTACTCTTGAGGGTTACAAGGCCCTCGAGCGCATAATACTCACACTGCACAGGCACCAAAACCTTTTTACAGTATTCCATAGCATTAATGGTGAGAAGGTTTAGAGACGGTGGACAGTCAAATAAAACATAGTCGTACTTATTGATATTTTTTTTGAGGTGTTTGGAAAAGAATTTTTCTCTATTCTTGGTTTGCTCGATGATCTTCTCTGTAGCAATTAGGTTTGAGTTCGCTGGCAATATTTCGTACCCCCCAGTGGCTTTAACTACACACTCTTCGAGATTTAGTTTGTTTTCAAAAAGCTCATAAAGAGAGTCTTTGGTGTTCTTCTCTACGCCAGCCGCCGAGGTTGCATTTGCTTGCGGGTCAATGTCGATTAAAAGGACCTTTCTGTTGACCTTTGCAAGGGTTGCAGCCAAATTAACTGCCGTTGTTGTTTTTCCAACCCCTCCCTTTTGGTTTGTTACGGCTATCTTAACTGTCATAAAGCTCGAGCACGAGCATCTTCGTGTCGTTTGACGCATATTCGTGCCTTTTGTAATCATATAACAAAGAAGACGCTTCTGTTATCTCTAGTTTTGTTTTTTCGTCGTCCTTTTTTAGAAAAAGCATATTTTTATGGTTGTTTTTTTTATTAAGGCTGAGGACCCCATCTTTGATAGACGAAAAGGCCTTGAACACTACTGTGTTTTCGTGGTCTAGGATTACGTTTTGGATCCTGTCATTGACGGCTACTACATTGTTAAGCGCCAGCTCTCTTATTGCGAGCTTTTGAAATGCTGTCTTTTTGTTTGTGCTGTCTACGGTATAAATTTTTTTGTTGGGGTCTAGTGTGGCCCAAACAAGGCCAGGCAGTCCTGCTCCAGAACCACAATCTATTACTGTTTTTCTAAGAGTTTTTTGCACCTTTTTAAAGGCTTGAACACAGTCGTTTATGTGGTTTTTATAAATCTCTTCCGCTGTTTTTGCAGAGGTGAGGTTGTGTTGTTTGTTTTTTTCAGCGATTAGGTTTGCGAGCTTTTTGAGTGTCTCAGCTTGTTCTGATTGCATCAATTTTTTTCAAGTGGATGGCCAACACGTTTAGGGCAGCCGGTGTTATGCCTTCGACCCCTGAGGCCTCAAGAAGGTTTTTCGGTTTTGTTTTGTTGAGCTTTTCCTTAACCTCTCCAGAAAGCCCCACAACCTCTGCATAATCGAAGATCAGCCCCAAATCATGCTCTTCTAGATTTCTCATTTTTTCAAGCTCTCTCCTTTGTTTGTCTACATAGCCAGAGTAGCGTATGTCGTAATATGTTTCTCCGAACCTTTTGTTGGTCTTCTCTAGCGTTCCTTTTACGTCTTCCATGGTGAAGTCGTTCCTTTTACAAAGGTCGTGGGCTGTTTTGATTTGGTCTCCGAACTTTATCTTTGTTTTTCTAAGCTGTTCAAGGTTTTGTTTTTTTTCTTTTTGTTTTTTCAAAAAGACCTCTTCTCTTTCTTTGTTGATTAGCCCCATGTGTATGCCAGCCTCAAACATTCTTTCATCAGCATTGTCCTGTCTCAGCACCAGCCTGTGTTCTGCTCTAGACGTAAACATCCTATAGGGCTCGCTTACCCCAAACCTTGTTAGGTCGTCAACCAACACACCCATGTAGCTGTTTTGTCTTTGTGGAATCCATTCTGCTTTTTTCTGAACCAACAGAGAGGCGTTTATACCTGCAACCATGCCTTGTGCTCCTGCTTCTTCGTACCCTGTTGTGCCGTTGATCTGCCCCGCCAAAAAGAGATTTTTGAGGTTTTTTAGTCTAAGGGTTTTTTCGAGGTTTCTTGGGTCTATGTAATCGTACTCAACAGCATAGCCTTGCTGCAATATTTCAGCACTTTCAAAGCCCTCGATAGACCTAATATATTCTTCCTGCACTTCTCGTGGCAGGCTCGTAGAGATGCCGTTTGGATAAACCCAATTACTTTCCAAGCCCTCTGGTTCCACGAATATCTGGTGGCTGTCTTTTGATGAAAACCTCATTATTTTGTCTTCTATTGAGGGGCAATATCTGGGCCCAACACCACTAATAAGCCCGGAATACATGGCTGATTTTTTTATGTTTTTTTTGATGATATCGTGAGTTCTCTTGTTTGTTTTTGTGATATAGCAGGAAACTTGTTTCGGGTGATGGTTTTTGTTTTCTAAAAAAGACATATAACAAACTTCTTGGTCTCCTGGTTGTTCTTCCAGGACTTCAAAGTTTATGGTCTCTCTTGCAAGTCTGGGTGGCGTGCCAGTTTTAAGACGACCCAGCATAAGATTTTGTTTATCAAAAAATTTTTCGAGACCTGAGGCTTTTTTTTCATCTATCCTGCCGCCTTCTCTTTTGTTGCTTCCAATCAAAATAGCGCCATTTAAAAATGTTCCTGTTGTAAGCACAAATGCTTTAGCTTTGTATTTTTTGTTTTTACCAACAGCAGCAAAAACCTCACAATTCTTTTCTTCAAAATCTATAACCTCATCCTCGAACACGTCAATTTGCTCTTTTTTGAGCTTCGCTTGAATGGTTTTTTCGTAAAGCTCTTTGTCAGCCTGAGCTCTTGTTGCCTGAACAGCCGGCCCCTTCTTCTTATTAAGAGTTCTAAACTGAATGCCCGACAAATCAGTTGCTTCTGCCATATAACCGCCAAGAGCATCTATCTCTTTTGCCAGGTGTGTTTTGCCGATACCCCCTATAGCTGGGTTGCAAGACATGCGCCCTGTTTTAGTTTTATCTAATGTAATTAGTGCAACATTAAGGCCCATGCGTTTTCCAGCAAGCACCGCCTCAACGCCTGCGTGCCCACCCCCTATTACTACTAAATCAAATATACTATTCATCTTTTGTTTGTTGTTATTATTAAGGTCTAGTCTTCCTGTTAATAACTTCGAATTATACCTTTTTATAAGGCTTTTATAAAAAATGAAAAGGCGGGGTTTTTTGTGTTTAAAATCTTTATTTAGAGCTGTTAGGTTGTTGATAGTATGTGATTAAAAAAACATCCACAAAAAACTAACACCAAAACTATTTGCCTATACAGAAGTTGTTAAAAATCTGATCAAGAATCTTCTCGTTATCCAGCTCCCCATATATTTCGTTAAGCTCTTGGTTGGCATCTCTTATGTTTTGGGCAGTCATTTCAAAAAAATCAGCACCACCAGCCTCTTTTGATAAGATCTTCATCGCTTTCTCAAGTTTTTTATGAGTTCTCTCGGAAATTAGTTTTTGCCCAGAGCTGCTTGTTGCTAGGCTTTTCAGTTTTTCAAGCAACACACCTATACCTTCACCAGTTTTTGCAGAAACCGAAAGCCCTGAGAACGAAGAAGGGGCCGGGTTTAAATCGCATTTGTTGAAAACCAAAAAAGAACGGTCCCTAAACTCTTTTGGCACAATTTCTTCAGGGTCATCCGTTACATAGATTAAGAAATCAGCAGACTCGGCAGCCTTAACTGTTAAAACCATACCAGACTTTTCAATAGCATCGTTTGTTTCAGGACGAAGGCCCGCGGTATCTTCAACCTCAACCTCAAACCCTGAAAGCGGCAAAACCTTTCTTACTATATCTCTTGTTGTGCCAGCTTCTTGCGATACAATTGCTACGTCTTCGTTTAATAAAGAATTAAAAATAGAAGACTTGCCAACATTGGGACGACCTACCAAAACAACCCTTTTCTTTAGTGAATTCTTTTCAAAGGGACCATAATTTTTTAACAAATCAGCCAGCTCTACAAGCACGCAACTGAGAGAGTCTTGTATGGCGCCTGACTTTGTGTCTATAACATCTTCTTCATCAGAAAAATCAAGCTGAGCTTCAAGCTCTACCAAGACACCATTGAGCTGAGACATAACGTTTTCAATTTTTTTTGATAACACGCCTGACCTAAAAGAATCTAAGGCAACCAGCTGGTCTTTTGTTTCTGCCTCTATGCCCAGAGAAACTCCTTCAGCCTGAACGAGGCTAATCTTATTGTTTAAAAAAGCCCTTTTGCTAAACTCGCCCGGTTCTGCTTCTCTCAAGCCCCTTTCCTCAAGCCACCGAAAAATCTCAGCAACAATCAATTGGTTTCCGTGTGAATGTATTTCAAGCATGCTTTCTCCCGTATAAGAGCCAGGAGCAGGAAAATTTAAAACAAGACAGCTATCCGCAAAATCTCCAAAATTAATTTCTCTCAAAAAAAAGGACCGCTCATCCTCATAAATTTTTAATTCATCGTAAAGAGAGTCAGGAAGCTTGCCTGACAAACGAACCACAGCAATGGCAGATTGGCCGGGCGCTGACCCTTGTGCAAATATAGGATCAAGACCTTTACCGACCATCGGGGTCTACGCTTCTTAAAATTAATGCTTGAGGAACAATTGAAAGAGCCATGTTGATGACGGAATAAATGACGACACCAGCGGGCATGAATAAAAAGATAAGAGTCAACATCGGTGGAAAAACTATCATCATCTGACGAGAAATCTGAGCC
This sequence comes from uncultured SAR86 cluster bacterium, assembly GCA_902619265.1. Classification (GTDB taxonomy): domain Bacteria; phylum Pseudomonadota; class Gammaproteobacteria; order Magnimaribacterales; family TMED112; genus TMED112. The sequence continues at coordinate 143,569 of CACNDL010000001.1, read as the reverse complement.
TGCATTCCTTGGGTTTGGGGAGGCTTCGGCATCATCATTTGAGACAAATACATCATTAAACCCATAAGAACCGGAGCAATCATATAGGGGTCGGATTCAGCAAGATCTGGAATCCACAAGAAGGACTCACCCCTAAACTCGAACGCCTCTCTTGTTACCCAGAACATAGCTAAGAAAATGGGTATTTGAGGAATCATTGGAAAACAACCAGCCAGGGGGTTAAATTTCTCTTTCTTGTAGAGCTGCATCATTTCCATACCAATTTTTTGTTGGTCGTTTTTGTGCATGTCTTGTATTTCTTGTATTTTTGGTTGAAGTTTTCTCATTTTCACCATGGAGTTTATTTGCATTATTTGAAGAGGAGACAAGAGAAGCTTAAATGAAAGAGTTAGCAAAACAATTGCGAAACCCCAGTCCCCCACCAAAGAGTGGAAAAAGTTAAGCACCACAATAAGGAACTCACCTATTCCATATACAAAACCAAGATCAAGGTTGTATTTGAAGTGTGGAGCAACAGACTCTAGAACAGTTTTTTGTTTGGGGCCTAAAAACAGACTGGTTGTAGAAACGTAGCCCCCAGAGGTTGGCACAGCTTCCTCCGAAAAACCAAACCGGTAAACACCATTTTCATCTTGTGGGTAAAGTGAAATTTTTTGTTGACTGTTTTTGTCAAAAACCGCTACCACAAAATGTTTTTGCGAATACCCAATCCAATTTCCTGTGTAGTCCTCTCTGTTTCTTATGGAAGTAATCTGTTCGTCATTAAAAACATCATCGCTTGTGCTGTATGCCAGATGGTCCCTTGAGAAAGAAACCCCATAATCAATTGACTTGTTCTTGTTTCGGTAGAAAGTTTTAAATGCCGAGATATTCCCAAAAGAGGAAGAAACCAAATCCAAACTATCGTCAACCCTTACGACGTTTGGGCCCTCAAAATAAAAAACCTTTTCAAGGGTGTTGTTGTTTAGGTCTGACCCCACCAAAACCAAGGAGTCGCTCGTTTTGTCCTTAATTTTAAAAGACCCATCATTTCTAAAGCCAGAGATAGAGGTTTTAAAATAAAACTTTAATAGGCTGTCATCAGACATTAGCCTGGTTTTAACAAGACCGTCCCCACGCTCTTTTTCATACAGGTAGGCCTCCTTTATTGAGCCATCAACTATGTCAATATATATGTCGAGGCTGCCGTTGCTTATCTTTTCATACCCAGAAGCTCCCGCAGAGTTTTGAACCAAGACAGAGCGTTCAAGTTTTGTTGATTTGCTGCCAGAGTTCCACTCGTAAATTAGCCCCAAAACCAAAACCAGGGACAGAGACGCGAATATTGTTCTTGGGTTAAACATTTCTAAAAAAATCCTTAAGGCTGCTTTCAAAACCTTCAGCGAACTTGTTAAATCTTATCAAATAATCTGCCGACTTATCTCTCTTAGCATTCAATCTAAACACTTCTTTAGCTTTCCTTTTGAGGAGGTTTCTTTTGTAAGCCTCTTTGACAGCTTTTTTTGGAACTGACACTAAAACAGTATTTTTGTTGTTGTTGGGGTTAAAAAAAACAGAAACACCATCTGCTACGTTGCAAACCTTCCACCCAAACATTTCTTTGGTAAGTTTTTTTCTTCTCTGGTTTTTTGAGAGGGAAAAATCTTTGCCCATTAAGGTTATACAGCTAAGGACTTTCTGCCTTTTGATCTTCTGTTTGAGAGCACAGACCTGCCGGCCTTGGTTGACATTCTTTCCCTGAACCCGTGGGTTCGTTTTCTTTTAATGTTTGTTACTTTTAGTGTTCTTTTCATAGTTATCCACAGTTTTTTAACAAAAAAACAATGTATTTATTACATGTTTTAAAAAGCTTAAGTATTATAAACTTATCGACATGTCTAACAAGGTTTCAACAATAAATATTTTTAACCAGTGTGTTAAGGAGCTAGAGAAGAATTTAAATAGCACCGAGATTAACTCTTGGATAAAGCCACTAAAGTTTGATTTGAAGGAAAACAACTTTAATATCTACGCCCCAAATAATTTTGTTGGAGATTTGTTTAAAGAAAAATATTTACCACAAATTACGACCCTCCTCGAAGACAACATAGGGCGAAACAAATTTATATTAAATGTTTCTGTTAAAGCTTCTACCCAAACACAACCCCAAACAACTGGCTTAAACAAAAACTACACATTTGACACATTTGTTACGGGGAAGTCTAACCAAATAGCCCTGGCTGCTGCTAAACAGGTTGCCGAACAAGCATCAGAAACAGAATATAATCCGCTATTTGTCTACGGGGGCGTTGGTCTGGGCAAAACTCACCTAATGCACGCAATCGGAAACAAGCTTTTAGAAGACAGACCAAATGCAAAAATATGTTATGTGCATTCTGAAAGGTTTGTAAGCGACATGGTAAAAGCATTACAACTTGGAGCTATTAATGAATTCAAAAAATTCTACAGAGGATTAAATGCGCTTTTAATTGATGATATTCAGTTTTTTGCAGGAAAAGAACAGTCTCAAGACGAGCTTTTTCATACTTTCAACAGCCTAATTGAAAGCGGAAACATGATGATATTTTCTTGTGACAGGTATCCTAAAGAAATAGAGGGTCTTGAAGATAGGCTTAAATCAAGATTTGGGTGGGGTTTGTCTGTTGTTATAGATCCCCCTGCCCTTGAAACAAGAGCAGCCATTCTTTTGAAAAAGGCTGAACAAATGAGCCTAGAACTCCCTGAAGATTGCGCCTTCTTTATAGCGCAACAAGTCAAATCGAACGTAAGAGAGCTAGAAGGAGCCCTAAAAAGGGTTGCTGCAAATGCTAAATTTGCTAAATCAGAAATAAACATCGAACTAATTAAAGAATCATTAAGAGATGTTTTAGCCATTCAGGCAAAAATGGTTACAATCAGCAACATCCAAAGAGTGGTGGCAGACTATTACAACATTAAAATGAGTGATTTGCTTTCAAAAAGAAGGAACAGGTCTATTGCAAGACCAAGACAAATAGCAATGGCTCTTTCCAAAGAGCTTACAAACCACAGCCTGCCGGAGATTGGAGAGGCCTTCGGTGGAAGGGATCACACAACAGTGATACATGCTTGTGAAAAAACAAAAGAACTCAAGAAAGACAACCTTGAGATTGATGAAGATTATAAAAAATTAAGAAGAAGCCTTTCAGCTTAATATGAAGTTTAAAATAGATAAAGCAGAAATAATCAACGAGTTTCAATCCTTGGCGGCAGTTGCCGATAAAAAACAAACTTTACCGATTTTGAGCAACATACTTATTAGGTGTGAGACAGACTCTATTAGGCTTCTGAGCACAGATTTAGAAGTAGAGCTTGATGTCTCTTTAGAGGGTGCAAGCGTAGAACAACCAGGCGAAACAACAATTCCTGCAAAAAAAGCAGCGGACATAATTAGAGAGCTTCCTGATGGCCAGGTTTCTTTTGAGCTTAATGAGGAAAGCTCAAAACTAACTGTTAGATCGTCGTCAGGCAAATACAATCTTTCAACAATTCCTGGATCAGATTTTCCTGATTTTGATGTTGTTAAAAGCGATACTACTCACAAAATATCATCAACAAAACTCTTTGAGCTTTTTCAAAAAACCTCATTCGCCATGGCCAACCAAGATTGGAGGCACTATTTAAACGGCTGCTTGTTTGAAAAAACTGAAAACGCTCTAAACATGGTTGCTACAGACGCACACAGGCTTGCAATTTTTAAATCTAGCCTTGAGGGAGAGGGCGACTTTACTGGCATTATACCAAGAAAAACGGTAATTGAGCTCATGAAAATTCTTCCCAAACAGGATGGCGACATTGAGTTTTATATAAATACAAACAACATTGTATTTATGTCTAAAAAATTTACATTTAAATCTAAATTAATAGATGGCAACTATCCAAACTACAACCAGGTTGTTCCACAAGGAGAAGGTTCAAAAATAACTTTTAATAGAAAAAATATGCTGGACTCTCTTTCAAGAGTCTCTGTTCTCACAAGCGAAAAGTTTAAAGGAGTAAAACTAAAAGCTGACTCAGGTGTTTTAGATATTTCTGCCCACAACCCAGACCAAGAGTCGGCTGAGGAGAAACTGGACATTTCAGGAGCTTCTGCTGACTTTGATATAGCGTTTAACGTAAATTATCTCAAAGAAGTGTTAGGCACCATTGATCAGGAAGAAATATCTCTTGTAAGTTTTGGTAGTGATAAAAGTGCGCTTGTAGAAAGCGGCGACTCTAACCAAGTTCTTGTATTAATGCCACTGCTCTTATAATAGAAAGAGTGATAATTAAAGAAATAAAACTAGACTGTTTTAGGAGCTATGAATTTCTTGAAACCCCTATAAATAAAGGTATTACCTTGTTTTATGGCGATAACGGATCAGGTAAAAGCTCTATAATAGAATCTGTTTATTTTGCTCTAACTGGAAAATCTTTTAGAACCAACGACACTAACAACTTAATTCAGAAAAACAAAAACCAAACTCAAACTTTAATAGTTTTTGATGAGGGAAGTTCTATCAAAATCACAAAAAAAAGAGACAATAGAACACAAATTTCTCAAAACAGAGGGGAAAAGACAAACAATTTTACTAAATTAGTAAAAAAACACCCTAATTGTTTGATAGAGAACAAAGAATTTTTCTTTACAACCTCAAACCCAGAACAAAAAAGAAACTTTTTAAATAAAACACTGTTCTACGTAGAACAAACAGACGCAATTCTATTAAATGAGGTAAAAAAAATCATCTCCCAAAGGGCTGCATGCCTCAAAAATAAAGACTATAATCAGATAAAATATTGGGACGAAAAGCTTATAGAAATAGAACCAAAAATTTACTCATTAAATACAAACCTCTGTAAAAAAATAAATAAATACCTTACAGACAGCGCTTTATTAAAGAATTTTGAAGAAAAAAACCCCTGGATTAAGGAATTAAGCATAAAATATGACCGAGGCTATGATGGAATATCTAATTATTCTGATATTTTATCTAAAAACTTTGAAAAAGATTGTATTTTGAAAAGAACAACAGAAGGACCACACAAAAGATCATTTAACATCCTTCTTAATAATACAGATGCATCAGAAACTCTATCTAGGGGACAACAGAAAATAATTTCCATTATTTTTCACCTGATCCAGAGAGAAATTATCATAGAACACACCAAATTAACCCCCATATTGTTAATGGATGATATTTCTTCTGAATTAGATAAGGAAAACGCCAATTTAATGTTAAAATATCTTATAAATAACAGTGTTCAGACAATTATGACATCTATAAATTTTTCTCACTTTGCAAAGCATAATGATGTAGTTTTGTTCCACGTAGAACACAATGGAGAGTGCTCAAATGTCAAATGATTATGATTCAGACAGCATCAAGGTATTAAAAGGTCTTGAGGCTGTTAAAAAACGCCCAGGAATGTACATTGGTGATACAGACGATGGTACTGGTTTGCATCACATGGTTTTTGAGGTGTTGGATAATTCTATTGATGAAGGCTTGGCTGGTTTTTGTAATCAAATAGATGTTGTTGTTGGTAAGGATGGCTCTGTTTCTGTTGCTGACAATGGTAGGGGCATACCTGTAGATAAACATGAAGAGGGCGCCTCAGCAGCAGAAGTCATAATGACTGTGCTACACGCAGGTGGAAAGTTTGACGAAAACAGCTATAAAGTATCTGGAGGGCTCCATGGTGTAGGGGTTTCGGTTGTAAATGCCTTGAGCAGCAAGCTTGTACTAGAGATAGAAAGGCAAGGTTCCAAATATAGACAAGAGTATTCAGATGGCTTTCCTCAAACAAAACTTGAGATAGTCGAAAAAAGCGAGAAAACTGGCACAAAAGTCACCTTTATCCCCTCAAAAAAGATTTTTTCTTATACAAAATTCGATGTAGATATCTTAATTAAGAGAATAAGAGAGCTCTCTTTTTTAAATCAAGGTATAGGTATAAGTGTTTTGGATGAAAGAACCGGAAAATCTCATGATTTTAAATCAGAGGGCGGTTTAAATGAGTTCGTCAAACACCTAACTGGAAAAAAAGAAACTGTTGGCACACCGTTTTATGCTCAAGCCAACATGAAGGGTATTGGTGTTGAGGTTGCTGTACAGTGGACAAACACCTATCGAGAAAATGTTCAGTGCTTTACAAACAATATCCCACAAGCTGACGGAGGTACACATCTTGCTGGGTTTAGGGGCGGCCTTACAAGAGTTATAAAAAACTTTATTAAAAAAGAAGACTTAATGAGAAAAAAAGAGGTTGAGATTACTGGGGAGGATGTCAGAGAAGGTATGGTTGCTATTATTTCGTTGAAAATGCCCGATCCAAAATTCTCTTCTCAAACCAAAGATAAGCTCGTTTCATCAGAGGCAAGGCCAGCTGTTGAGGGATTATTAAATGATTATTTTATGGACTTTTTGTTAGCAAACAAACCACAGGCGAAAGAAATTTTAGGCAAGGTGCTTGAAGCAGCATATGCTAGAGAAGCAGCAAGAAAAGCAAAAGAAATGACAAGAAGAAAAGGTTTGCTTGATATTGGTGGGCTACCTGGAAAGCTGGCTGATTGTCAGGAAAAAGACCCATCACTCTCTGAGTTGTTTTTGGTTGAGGGTGATTCTGCTGGTGGTTCAGCAAAACAAGGAAGAGATAGAAGTTTTCAGGCAATTCTTCCGCTCAAAGGAAAAATCATAAACGTTCAAAAAGCACGTTTAGACAAAGTTTTATCATCAAATGAAATAGGAACCCTCATCACAGCTCTAGGCACAGGGATTGGTGTTGATGAATTCGATGTAGAAAAACTAAGATACCACAGAGTGATAATAATGACCGATGCTGATGTAGATGGCTCACACATTAGAACTCTTCTTTTAACCTTCTTTTACAATCAAATGTACGACCTGTTAGAAAAAGGACACATTTATCTTGCTCTTCCTCCTTTATTTAAAATTAAAAAAGGAAGCAAAACACATTATGCAAAAGATGAAGAAGAGAAAGATGAGATTTTAAAAGCTCTTCGTGAAGAGAGCTCAGAAGGAGCCAGATCTCCTGAAATACAGAGATATAAAGGGCTGGGAGAGATGAACCCTGAACAATTATGGGAAACAACTTTTGACCCCACAAATAGAAGGCTTGTTCAAATCACACTAGACGATGCAAGAGAAATGGTTGATGATATTTTCGAAACCCTTATGGGCGATCAAGTTCAGCCAAGAAGACAGTTTATTGACGAAAATGCGTTAAGAGCAGAAAACGTTGATATTTAGAAAAGTTTTTTAAACTCAGCTTCAAGCTCTTTTTCAGAAATCCTTTTTTGTTTCATTGTGTCACGGTCTCTAATTGTAACGGTATTCTCTTCAAGCGTTTCAAAATCAATTGTTATACATACGGGAGTGCCGATCTCATCATGTCTTCTATAATTTTTTCCAATGTTACCACTATTCTCAAACAGCACCCGACCCAAGCCTAATTTTTGAAGTTTGGTTTTAATTTCTTTTGCTTTTGCAACAATGTTTTCATCATTTTTCTTTAATGGAATTACAGCCGCTTTTATTGGTGACAAATGAGGTTTGAGTTTTAGAACAACCCTTTCTTTACCATCAATCTCTTCTATGTTGTAAGCTTCGTTAAGAATAGCTAAAACCGCTCTATCTACACCAGCCGAAGGCTCAATAACAAATGGAACTACCCATTCATTATTTCCATCTTTCAGTGCTAACTTCGCATTTGACTCATTATTTTCAATGACATCTGATTTTAAATTTAATTCTTTTTGGTCTTTGGAGTGAGAGCCTAAGTCAAAATCCGTTCGGTTTGCAATTCCCTCTAATTCCTCTACCCCATGAGGAAATTTATACATTATATCTATGGTTGCTTTGGAATAATGGGCCAATTCATCTTTGGGCACATCATAAAGCTCTAAGTTTTTCCTTGAGACTCCTTGTTTTTCCCACCAACCCAATCTTAGGTCAACCCACTCTTTATGCCATTCTTCGTCTGTACCAGGCATTACAAAGAACTCCAGTTCCATTTGTTCAAATTCCCTCACCCTGAAAATAAAACTCTTTAATGTAATTTCGTTTCTAAAGGCTTTACCTACTTGGGCTATACCAAATGGTACATTTCTAGATGTTGAATCAACAACATTTTTGAAATTAGTAAAAATCTGTTGAGCTGTTTCTGGTCTTAGGTATGCAAAGGTTTTGCCGTCATCAATAGGACCTACATTAGTTTTAAACATTAAATTAAATTGACGTGGCTCAGTTAAATCCTCTTTTTTACAATAATCAGGCACCTGATCAGCCCTAAACCTCTCCCCACACGACTTACAATCAACCAAAGGGTCTGTGAACGTTTCTTCATGTCCAGAATATTTTAAAACCGCCTGTTTTGTGAGGATGGAAGCATCAAGACCTTCAACGTCATCGCGTTCATATACTACTGATTTCCACCAAGAGTTTTTAATGTTATTTTTTAATTCAACACCTAATGGGCCGTAGTCGTATAAACCCTGTGTGCCGCCGTAAATTTCACTGGATTGAAATATAAACCCTCTTCTTTTACAAAGAGCTATGAGTTCATCAATATTTTTTGCAGGCAAAGTTTTTCCTATATTATGCTAATTAGGCTATTTTATTATTTTATAGATGTTTAGCATACTCTTTGTTCTAATTTCGCGCACACCGCTTTTCTTTCTCAAAGCTATATCTTTTATTTTTTTCTTAATTGCTTACTTTTTCAAAACTTCTCAACTAGAGGTAACTAAGAAAAATATTAACCATTGTTTTGGAGATGACAAAAAACTTATTAACAAAAGTTTTGAAGAAACAGCACAACTATCATTATTGTTCCCTTATGTGTGGGGCAAGAAAGACAACTATAAAAACCTAATAGATTCTGATTATTTGCATGAACAATCATTAAAAAGTGATAGGCCAAAGCTTTTTTTTACATTGCATATGGGGTGTGTAGATATTTTGGTTTTTGTTTTGTCCGAACTTCTATCTCAAATAGATATTCTTTACACGCCTGCAAAAAATAAAGTGCTTGAACAAAAACTATTAAAAATAAGACAAAGACAAGGTGCTAGCATGTTTCCAGCAACACCAAAAGGCGTAAAAAATCTGTATAAGAACTATTTAGACAAAAGTAATGTCTTGATTGCTTCTGATCTCGTGCCACATGAAAAAGGGGTTTATGAAAAATTTTTTAATAAAGAATGTTTTTGTATAGATTTAATTGAAAAACTATCCCAAAAAGGAACACATGACCTTTTTCTTATCTACCTAACAAAAGGAAAACACAAAAAGTACAGAGTTGTTTGTAAAAAAGTACAAGACCAAATAAACACTGCAGAAATGAATAAATTTTTTGAAGAAGCAATTTTAACTGCGCCAGAATTATATAGTTGGGAGTATAAAAAATTCAGAAAGTTGCGACCAAACAAGTCAAATATTTATTAACTCCGCCAAAAAGAAGGCACAAACAAAATCAGCACACCAAACAACTCAAGCCTTCCAACAATCATGGCCATTGTTAGTGTGAATTTCCCCACATCAGACAGGGTAGAGTAATTTTCAGAAAAATCACCTAAACCTGGGCCAAGGTTGTTTATCGCAGCTGCCGTGCCTGAAAAAGCAGAATAAAAATCTACATTTTGAAAAATTAGAACAAACATGAAAAGCAAGAAAAAAGATATATAAATGGCAACAAATGAAAATACAGCCTCTATTTGTGAGGAGGCTATTTTTTCGCCATTGAGTTTTACACTACTAATAGCGCTAGGATGCATGATTTTTGTAATATTGGAAAAACCAACCTTAAACAATAATAATATTCGCCACACTTTTATTCCTCCTCCGACAGAGCCTGAACAAGCACCTATGAAAGCAACAATAAATATTAAAAAACCAACCGATCCTCCTAAGGCTGAAAGAGGCTCAATAGTGAATCCAGTTGTTGTAACAATTGAAATTGTTTGAAAGAAACCATACCTGATTGATTCATCAATGGTAAACCCTTCTTTTATGTAAAGGGTTAGTGTCGAAATTAAAACAATAATTAAAATTGTGCTTAAAAAAAGCTTAAGCTCATCGTTTGACAAGTAATATTTTAAGCTTCTTTTTGTAAATGATAAGAAATGTAAGCCAAAGTTTGTAGCAGACATAACCATAAAAAAAACAGCGACAAATTCTATTGCAGGATTATTAAAGTATCCAAAATTTTCGTTGTAAATTGAAAAACCACCAATTGATACAGTACTAAATGAGTGAGAAAAGGCTTCAAACCAGGTCATTCCAGCTAACCAATAAGAAAATACACAGGCTATGGTTATGAGAGCATAAAATTTAAGCAAGGATCTTGCTGTCTCCCTTAGTCGTGGCGAAAAGCTTTTGTCCGCAAACCCAGATGTTTCCGCTTGTAGAACCTTCATGCCGCCAGATACTGCTGGTATTATTGCCAAAACAACTATTACCAAGCCCACGCCACCAGCCCACTGCAATAATTGTCTATACAGAAGAATATGATCTGGAAAAAGGGAAAGATCTTTAATAACAGTTGATCCTGTCGTCGTTAAACCAGAAACTGCCTCAAACAGAGCGTCATAAAATACCATATTCGCATTTTGAAATGGTAATGAAGCCAATAATGAAATCATTACCCACGTTAAAAAAGTAATTACAAAACCATCTTTAGGGCTGTATGAAAACTTTCTTTGTCTCAGCGTGAAAAAAATGACAATAGAATATGCGATGCATCCTAAATAAATATTTAACAATTGGGCATCAGGAATATTGTTGAAATAACTTAAAGCCAAAGGTGGCAGAACAACAAAAGTTCCAAAAAATAATAATGTTGGACCAAGAAACCTTAGTAATTTAAATAAGCTAATCATCTGAAAGTATTATAAAAATTGTCTATTACTTCCTTATCTTTATAAAAAACAATTAAATGATCTTCATCATGTATTTCTGTATCACTATGGGCCATAAGAACACTTTCACCCCTCTTGAGTGCAGGAATATTGATATTTTCATCTAATCTTAAATCAGAGATTAATTTGCCTTTGAGGTTTTGGTAAGATGAATCTACGATTATTTCAATCGCCTCAGCCATACCTTTTTTGACCTTATGCACATTTGAAACTGACCCCTTTCTTATATATTTGAGCACATGAGACACAGTTATCTGTACTGGAGAAATGATTATATCAAGCTCATTTTTACCCACTATATCAAAATAAGCTTCTTTATTAATAATTGTGATAGTCTTTTTTGAACCTAGTTTTTTCGACATTAATGAACAAAGAACGTTTGATTCGTCGTCCTGAGTAACTGCAACAAACACATCACAATCTTCAATTCCCTCTGATGCCAAGAAGTCTTTGTCGGCTGCATCAGCATTCAACACCAACACACCATCTAGTTCTTCTGAAGCCTGTTCACACTGTTCTATGTTTTTTTCAATTAATTTGGTGTTGAATTCATCATTAATTTTTTTGGCTAGAGATTTTCCTATATTCCCTGCTCCAGCGATGTAGACGTTCTTATATTGGCTTTCAAGTTTTTGTAATTCTTTTGTTACATCTTCTATATGTTTTTCATCCGCAATAAAAAATACCTCATCTCCTTCATTGATAATTGTTTCTCCTGTTGGAATTAAAAGTTCTTCATCTCGATAAAGAGCGGGTATTCTTGTTTCGTATTCAGGCAAATCATCTTTAAGCTCTTTAATTTGCCTTCCTACCAAAACACCAGACTCTTTTGCATAAACACTTACCAGCTTAATTTTGCCTTCAGCAAAATCCAATATTTCAAGAGCACCTGGGTGGTGTAAAAGGTTCTTAATCTCTTCTGTTATAAGGTCCTCAGGATTGATAAAGAAATCAACAAAAGGAATTATTTCTTCTGCAATTTTTTTATATTCAGAACCTTTAAGTCTACATACTATTCGTCCAGCATTAAATTTTTCTTTCCCAATTAAGGACGCTAAAAGATTTGTTTCTTCTGAGTCTGTCAGACACAACAATAGGCTGCTTTCATCGAGCCCTGCTTTCTCAAGCAACTTCGGTGATGATCCATTTCCATGAAGAGTTTGAATGCCTTCAACACTTTTTATCGGCTCAAGGTTTTCATCATTGTTATCAATTACAACGACATCATTCTCTTCTGAGGAAAGCTCTTTAGCAACACTGCCTCCAATTGAGCCGCCCCCCAATATGATTATTTTCAAATCAATAAATCTCCTCTTGAAATTATATCTCTTTTTGAGTTAAAGAAATCTTTTGATCCTATAACTTTTTTCCCAGGAAATTTTACAGATGTGATGGCTACCACACCATTCTTACAATAAATTTTTAATGCCTCTTGATCAAACTCATAAACTTCACCAGGGTTTCCTATATCATTTGAATGTAACTGCAAGTCCACAGCCTCTACGTTAACTCCTCCAAATTTAAAAAATACTTTTGGCCACTTCTTAAATGCTAGAAACTTATTTTTAATTTCATCACTATTAGTTGCCCAATCAATTAAACCTTCACTCTTATGAATTTTCTCTGCTACAGTCGCGCTTGAATGATCTTGACTTTCCGGCTTTAAACCACTTCTTATATCTTTAATAACATCACAAATATTATTCAAGGACTCTTTTAATAAGAGCGACTCAGCTTCGTAATAATCTTTATTTTCAATATTTACTACTATGTTCTTATAGATTGGGCCCTCATCTAAACCCTCAGTCAGCTTCATAAAACTTATGCCTGTTTCCTTCTCACCATTTTCTATTGCTCTTTGTATGGGTGCAGCTCCCCTATATTTTGGAAGTTTGGAAAAATGAACATTCAGACAACCAAATTTCGGTGTGTTAAGTAGCCAGGTTGGTAGTAATTTTCCATATGCAACAACGACTAATATATCAACACCAAAATCTTTAATTTTATCTACTAAATCTTTGCTGTTTAAATCATCGGGCTGGAGCACTGGTAATTTTGCTGAGTTTATAAACAGCGATTTTGACGCAGTTAAACCCCTACCTGATAATTTATCAGGCTGAGTGAGTACAAATTCAGTTGAAATTTCATCTGATAATAGAATTTCATTGAATATATCAAAGGCTATTTTGGGTGTGCCTGCAAACCCAACTTTAATTTTTGTTTTTGACATCCTTAGATTTCATTAGTTTTTCTTTTATACGACTTCTCTTTAGTGATGAAGCATAATCTACTAATAATTTTCCATTTAGATGATCGATCTCATGTTGAATACAATAACCCAACAAACCGTCGGCAATTAGTTTTTGTTCACGACCATTTAAGTCCTGATAAGTTAACTCTATCTCTTTTGCTCTTGGCACTTCTTGTTGAAATGTGGGGATTGAAAGACAGCCCTCTTTTGAAACCTCAAGGGTATCATCAAGCACAGTATAGCTCGGATTGATGATTATCAAGGGTTCTGATCTGTCTTCCGATAGATCAATTACAATTAAGCGCTCATGAATATCAACTTGGGTTGCAGCAAGCCCAATCCCTTTGTCCTCATACATGGTAAAAAGCATATCATCAGCTTTTTTTTCAAGGTCTTTGTCAAAAGCAGTTATTGGGATTGCTTTTTTTCTTAACCTTGGGTCAGGAAATGTTAATATATTTAGCCTATTCATAGATTAATTATTATAGTTTTATATATATGGACAATATACAAGTTTCTGTAATTCTCGGTTCAGATTCAGATGTAGATCTGGGAAAAGCAGCTATAAAATCATTACGAAGTTTCGATATTGATTGCGAACTCAAAGTTATATCAGCTCACAGATCGCCTGACGTCTTAGTAGAGTATTTGAAAAGCTCAAAAGAAAGGGGTTGCAAGGCATATATAGCTATTGCAGGCATGGCTGCACATCTAGCTGGTGCGGTAGCGGCTCATTCATCAAGCCCAGTATTAGGTGTCCCAACAACACACAGTTTAAATGGACTAGATGCAATTTTATCAACACTTCAAATGCCAGCAGGCGTTCCTGTAGCAACTTTTGCAGCTGGCACCGCAGGAGCAACAAATGCTGGGATATTCGCAGCGCAAATGCTGGCCACAAGCGATGCTTCAATGGCGGAAAAGATGGTTGAGTTTAAAAAAGAACTTAGAGAAAAAACCATCCAGAAAGATAAAAATCTTGATAGAGATTGAATATAACTACAGAAGCCAATTTAGCTGCCCAATGGATTCTCAATGAAAAAGTTATTGCTTATCCAACAGAGGGAGTTTGGGGCATTGGAGGTTTAAATACACCTGAAAATATCAAAGCCATAAATTTAGCAAAACAAAGAGATGAAACTAAAAATTACATCCTTCTTTTTTACTCATTTCAACAACTAACAAAATATTTTGATATTGAAGATAAATACCATTCACTAATCAAAAACATTGAGCACACATTCACTACTATGATTATTCCAACGAAACATGAGAAAATTGCCGCCAGAATACCTGGTGACAAAAATCTCTTATATTTCTTGAATCTGATAGGTAAACCCATAATATCTACATCTGCAAACCTATCAGGGCAAAGAACATGCAAAAATATAGAGGAAATAAGTGCCGTTTTTAACGGAACTATTTATGGTGCATTTGATGGCCAACTGGGTGGTGAAAAAAAACCATCAAAAATATTAGATTTAGAAAACAATGAGTATATTAGATAGACAAAATACTATTTCTAGTGCGTTTAAAAATATTCACAAAGATATTTCAGATAGTTTGAAGGTATATGAGGATCTGTCTAACATTCAGGATGATAATTGGGAAAAAAATGACCTTGGTTATGGAAATTCTGTTGTGATAGATGATGGCAATTTTTTTGATAAAGCAGGAATAAATTTTTCAAGCATTTCTGGAAAGTCGTTACCTGAGTCATCAGTAGGAAGTAAAAGCAATTCTAATGGTTTGCCTTTTTTCGCTACAGGGGTGTCTGTTGTTTTTCATCCTAAAAACCCCCACATTCCTACAGCACATCTTAATGTTCGATATTTCTGCACATATAAAAAAAATAAAGTTTTCGAAGAATGGTTTGGGGGAGGGTTTGACCTTACACCATACATTTTAGACGAAGAAGATTGCAAAAAATGGCATGAGGGCGCTCAAGCTGCGTGTGAAATGGTTGGAACTAATTTTTATAAAGAGTCTAAAAAGAATTGCGACGAATATTTTTACATCCCACACAGAAAAGAACATCGAGGTATTGGCGGAATTTTTTATGAGAAAACAAAATTTGATCAATTCAATGAGGGCCTACTTTTTTCAAGGAAAGTCAGTGAAAGTTTTACTCAAAACTATATAGAAATCGTAGATAAACATAAAAACAAACACTACACGAATGATGAAAAAAAATTCCAGAGGTTTAGAAGGGGCAGGTATGTGGAATTTAACCTTACATATGACAGGGGAACTTTATTTGGGCTTCAGTCGGGAGGAAGGATTGAGTCAATTTTAATGTCTTTGCCCAATGAGGTTGAATGGCACTATAAGTTTGATGAGAAACTCACAGAAGCACAACAAAAGCTATACAATGTTTTAAAAATACCAAGGAACTGGATCGATGGCGTATAAACTAGGGGTTTTAGGCAAAGATATTGGCTATTCTCTTTCTCCAAAAATTCATCAAGAGTTTGCAAAACAACATAATTATCCAATTGAATATTTAATTTATGATATTGATAAAGATCCAGTGAACTTCGTACATGAGTTTTTTGATAATGAGGGCTTTGGATTAAACATTACAAAACCATTCAAGCACATTGTTGCAAAAGAATTTAACCCTGATGTCGAATCTATTAATTGTATCTACGGAAAAGGAACAAAAGCATGCTCTACTGATGGTGCTGGTTTGTTGAATGATTTGGAATCGAAAAAAATTGATTATCAAAACATGAATATCCTTGTGTATGGGCTAGGGGGCGCAGCAACTTCAATATTAGAAACAATAAACTCCAATAAGAAAATATTTATTAGCAATAGAACTGAAAAAAAATCTTCAGAATTAATTGGCAAAAAAAATAATTTGGATAAATACGATGGAGAGCAATTAGATTTAATCATATCTTGCGCCTCCTCACTAGATTTGAACACTTTAAAAAATTTTGAACACTTTTCATTAAATGAAGGTGGATTCATTTACGATATAAACTATACGAATGATACAAATTTAAAACTAAAAGATCTTTCCCTCTCCAAAAAAGCCAATTTTTACAATGGAGTTGGGATGCTTGTAGAGCAGGCTGCAGAGTGTTTCCGTCTATGGTTTGATAAAAAACCAAGCGTTGAAGAGGTAAAAAATCTATTAGATGAAAGGGTTTAAATTCATTGCAGGTGCTGTATGTCCTGCTTGCGGAGACGTTGATTCAATAATGCTTAAAAACGATGATTCAGAAATAAGATGTGTTTCTTGCAATTACTTGAAAGTGAAAGAGGAAGAATTTGGTAAAAAAGACACTAACATCATAGAATCTATTAAAATTATAGACGACTAAAAAAGCATACATTAGTGTCGCTTATTACTCGACATTAACGGTATTTATAGTAGTATATGGCGTACATGAAGAACAAGCTCTGGGCACTTATTCTCTATCCTATATCACTTTTTATGTCTGCCGACTGGTTGGACGTAAATATGCCTGTCGGTGTAACTGATATAAGTAAAGAAGTTTTTGGACTACATATGGCAATATTTTTTGTCGTTGTTGCTATTGGGGTTATTGTTTTTGGTGTTCTGTTTTGGTCCATGTGGAAATATAGGAGATCAAACAATAAGAAGCCTGCAACTTTTACTGAAAACCATACGGTTGAAATACTTTGGACCATTATTCCTACCCTTATTTTAATTGCAATGGCTGTGCCAGCCTCAATTACTTTAAAAAAAATATACGATCATGAGGCTGAGGAAGGCGGTATTGACATACAGGTTGTTGGGTGGCAATGGAAATGGCAATACAAATATCTTGATGAGCAAGTTGGAAACAAACCATTAAGCTTTTTTTCAAACTTAACCACTCCACCAGATCAATATGAATTTAATAGGGTTGAAAAGACAGAGAATTATTTATTAGAGGTGGATGAGCCAGTAGTTATACCAGTAGACACGCCCGTTCGTTTTTTAATTACAAGCAATGATGTAATACATTCTTGGTACATGAGTGACTTTGCTGTTAAACAAGATGCCATACCAGGCTTTATAAATGTCGCTAAGACAAAAGTAAATGTGCCAGGAATCTACAGAGGTAATTGCACAGAATTATGTGGGGAACGTCATGCATACATGCCAATAGTTGTTAAAGCAGTAACCCAAGAAGAATATCAAGAATGGCTACAGCAGAAAAGAGATCTTGCTGAGCAAATTGCATATCTAACAGAAAAAGAGTGGACATCGGAAGAGCTATTGGCAACGGGTGAAGAAATATATGAGACTAGGTGTGCTGCATGTCACCAAACTAATGGAGCAGGAATTGCTGGATTCTATCCAGCACTCGCAGGAAGCGATGTTGTTATGAATGACAAAGCAAAACAAATTGAAATTTTAATGGAAGGTATAAGAGGTAGTCAGATGCAATCATTTGCTGAACAGTTAAATGAGGTAGAAATGGCATCTGTTATTACTTTTACTAGGCTTGCTTGGGGTAATGAGAGATCAGGAGATGGAGAGATTGTTATACCAAAAGATATTGTTGAGTATAAGGAAACAAATTTATAGGAGTAGGAAATGAGTGCAGTAGTTGAAAATCACAATCATCATGATGACCATCATCATGGACCAAAAAAAGGCATTATGAGATGGCTTACAACAACAAATCATAAAGATATTGGGACTTTATATTTGTGGTTTAGTTTTGCAGCTTTTCTTCTTGGCGGAGCATTTGCAATGGGAATAAGGGCCGAATTATTTGAGCCTGGTCTTCAGCTTATGGACCCAATTAGATACAACCAGCTTGTCACTATGCACGGCCTTATAATGATTTTCGGTGGTGTGATGCCAGCGTTTGTAGGTTTGGCTAATTGGCTAATACCATTACAGATCGGTGCACCTGATATGGCCATGCCGAGGATGAATAACCTCAGTTTTTGGTTATTG
Organism: uncultured SAR86 cluster bacterium; assembly: GCA_902619265.1. Classification (GTDB taxonomy): domain Bacteria; phylum Pseudomonadota; class Gammaproteobacteria; order Magnimaribacterales; family TMED112; genus TMED112. The sequence goes on along the minus strand of CACNDL010000001.1, from coordinate 125,452 downwards.
CCAACAGCTTTTGCCATTCTTCTTTCAACAGCTTTTATGGAAGGTGGGATGCCAGGTTTTGGTTGGACATTTTATGCTCCTTTATCTACCAATTATCCTAATGTAGCCTACTTTGTTTTTGCTATTCATATTATGGGAGCTTCATCAATAATGGGCTCAATCAACGTCATAGTAACCATTATGAACATGAGAGCACCAGGTATGACTCTAATGAAGATGCCTCTTTTTGTATGGTCTTGGCTAATAACTGCATATCTTTTAATAGCGGTTATGCCTGTTTTAGCAGGCGCTGTAACAATGCTATTGATGGATGCTTACTTTGGAACATCTTTTTTCGATGCTGCAGGTGGTGGTGATCCAGTACTTTTCCAACACGTCTTCTGGTTTTTTGGACATCCCGAAGTGTACATTATGATCTTGCCAGCATTTGGTATCACCTCACACATAATTTCAACATTTTCAAGAAAACCGCTATTTGGACACTCTTCAATGGTTTATGCAATGGTATCTATTGCGGTTCTATCATTTGTAGTTTGGGCACATCATATGTTTACAGTAGGTATGCCGCTTGTTGCTGAACTGTTTTTTATGTGGGCAACAATGCTTATAGCAATTCCAACTGGGGTTAAAGTTTTCAACTGGTGCGCAACTATATTTAAAGGATCAATCACTTATGAAACACCAATGTTGTTTTCAATTGCTTTTGTAGTTTTATTCACTATTGGGGGTTTTTCAGGTTTGATGCTCGCAATAACACCAGCAGATTTCCAATATCATGACACTTACTTTGTGGTAGCTCATTTCCACTATGTATTAGTACCTGGAGCAGTATTCTCAATAATGGCAGCAGTTTATTACTGGTTGCCAAAATGGACCGGAAATATGTACGACGAAAAAATGGGCAGATTGCATTTCTGGCTTTCATTCGCTGGTGTAAATATCACGTTTTTCCCACAACACTTCGTTGGTCTTGCAGGGATGCCTAGAAGATATGCAGATTATGCATTACAGTTTGCTGAGTGGAACGCTGTTTCTTCAGTAGGAGCATTTTTGTTTGGTTTGTCACAACTATTATTTTTATACATTGTTGTTAAAACTGTATTTGCAGGCAAAAAGGCTACTCCACAAGTTTGGGATGGGGCGGATGGACTTGAATGGACAGTTGACTCGCCAGCACCATACCACACATTTGATGTTCCTCCTAAAGTTAAATGAGTAACGGACCATTAAAGAATAAAGTTTTTGTGTCCTTGCTTGGCGCTGTGACTTTTATGTTTTTTTTCTCGTTCATGCTGGTGCCTCTTTACAATGTATTTTGCGAAGTAACTGGCTTAAATGGAAAAATATACGGTCCTTCAGATTTCTTTAAAAAAAATAATGAAACTTATGAGCGCCAAGTAAATATACGGTTCTTAAGTACAGTTAATGGCTCAGCTCCTGTAACTTTTTATCCTTCAGAAACAAATTTAGAGGTCATGACCGACAAAGTCAGCAAAACCTCTTATATTGCAACTAACAATACAAACAAAAGACTGACATTATCTATCGTTCCATCAGTTTCTCCGGGCTTAGCTGCCGAAAACGTAAAAAAAATTCAATGCTTTTGCTTTAGTGAACAAACACTCGAGCCTTATGAGACACAAGAGTGGGCAGTAAGATTTTATGTAGATTCAGAACTAAGTGAGAATGTAAATAACGTCTATTTGTCATATACTTTGTTTGAAAAAGAAAGAGAGGAAATGCTAGCTGTCAATCATGAGCACTGAGACAACAGACCACCAAAAATACTACGTACCTGAAAGTAGTTCTATACCTATTGTTTTTGCAATAGCTATGCTGTTTTTTGGGGTGGGTGCTGCAGATGCAGTCATGGGCAAAGGAACAACTTTATTGTTTATTGGTGTTGCTGCAGTAGTTGCAACTCTAGCTTATTGGTGGTCAGTAGTAATAAGAGAATCACATGCGGGGCTTGATACACCACAACTAAATACCTCCTATGTTTATGGAATGGCTTGGTTTATTTTTTCAGAAGTAATGTTTTTTGCAGCATTCTTTGGTGCTCTCTTCTATATCAGAACTTTTTCAATTTCATGGTTGGGCGGAGAAGGAGATAAGGGGCTTGCTGGAGAATTATTATGGCCAGATTTTGTGGCAACATGGCCGCCTATGGTTACACCTGAGGAAAGTTTAATGGGAGAGCAAGCGGTAACAAAAGGCCCTGATGAAAGCATGTATTTACACAGTATACGAAACCTTGGAACATGGCTGCCTCTATACAATACAGTTGTTTTGCTTACATCAAGTGGAACCGTTCATTTTGCGCACATGGCACTGAAGGATAATAATAGAAAAAGATTTAATTTTTGGCTTGGCATAACAGTACTGCTAGCATTCATCTTTGTTATTCTTCAAGCCTTAGAGTATTACGAAGCATATGCTCATTTGGGATTAACTTTGAATTCGGGTGTGTATGGAACTACATTTTTTATGTTGACGGGATTCCATGGTATGCATGTTCTAATAGGTGGGATATTTTTAGCTACTCAGCTTACAAGGTCAGCAGGCTATAACCACTTTACAGACAAGGAACACTTTGGTTTTGAAGCTGCATCATGGTATTGGCATTTTGTTGATGTAGTGTGGGTCTGTTTATTCTTGTTTGTTTATATTCTTTAACCCCAAGGGGCTTCATTGCCTAATTGACCGGTAGATATACCATAAATTATGAGAACTAATAATATTGCACCAAGAGTAACTCTAAAGCCCAAGCCATATAGTATTCTTTTCTTTCCAGGCTTGCCCCTATCAATGAAAAGAAATACAAGACTCGAAGCTAAGCTTATCAAAACAAGAATAAGTAAAATGAAGATGATTGTTTTTAACACTGGGATATTAAAACATTGAATAACTTTAAATCAAAGATATTAATCTTCGCAATTATATTTGTTCCTATAACAATTAGTCTTGGTTTGTGGCAGATTGAGAGAGCCAATGAAAAAAAAGTAATAATTTCTAATTACGACAAGCTGTTGGTGTCTACACCAATTGCATTGCAGAAAGAACAACCACTAGAAAATTGGCAACCAATTGAAACGGTTGGTGCATATCAAGATCTCGTTATTTATGAGGATAATGCAATCAACAGTGGTAAGGCTGGTTTTAAGGTTTATCACCTATTCCAAAATGGTGATGGCACTTTTATATTTGTTCACAGAGGGTTTATAGAAAGGAATTTAATAAAAAACAATTTACCAAGGATCGATACTCCTGTTGGAAAAAAAAATATCAAAGGCACAACGCTTTTTAAACAAAACAACACATTTGTAAAAAACATTGAGGAGTCTGATATTCGTATAATTCAAGAATTTAACACCCCAGTACTTATCAAAAGGTTTCCGATATTGAAAGATAGATATTTGCACCCATTTCTATTTAACTTAGATGTTAGAGATGCAGATAAGTTTCAGCCCATTGAAAAGCCAGTTAATATGACTGCTACTAAACATATAGGCTATGCCATTCAATGGTTTGGTCTGTGCGCAGCTCTAATAATTTTGACAATATATGCATATAGGAGAAAAGGTGAATAATCAAAAATATCTTGCGCTTATAATACTGCTCACACCTCTTTTAGTAATAAGTTTGTCTACTGCAACTTTTTACCTGGGATATAAGCCTACAAGCTCAAATAACAATGGAGAGCTAGTTATTCCACAAATTGAAACGCAAAATTTAAACTTGATTGATGCTGAAGGTAATGTTTTCAATTTTTCAACTGGAAAATGGTATCTAGTTCACTTTGATGATTTTCAAAACAAAACATTTAGCCTTGACAGATATAAGCTTGCGACAAGTTTAAAAATAACCCTGCCAAGAGAAAGCCATAGACTTAGAAGGGTGGTTGTTTATAAGGATAAAGAATTATTTGCAAATGCTTTAGAACTTAAAGAGCAGTTTCCCCAAATAATCTTTCTATATGACAAAGACAATATGTTTGAAAATAGAATTTCTTCTCAGTTAAACAATCCATATTTTTCAAAATCTATGTTTTTGATTGATTCATTTTCTAATGTAATGGAAGAGTTCAATGTAAGCCTGACATTTAGTGAGATATTTGAGGATCTTAAGGTGCTTTTATGAGTATTTTCAACACAAAAACATTTTCAGCAATCGGCATTGCTTTCTGTTTTATAGTTATTGGTCTTGGCGCTTGGACAAGGCTTGCTGATGCAGGTCTTGGTTGTCCTGATTGGCCCGGTTGCTATGGATTTGTAACATTTCCAACAACTCCAGACGAGATCGCCATCGCTGAATCGCTATTCCCTGATTCACCGGTTGAAATCGATAAAATAATACCAGAAGTCGTTCACAGATACTTTGCAGCATCATTAGGTCTCCTGGCAATTGCACTTGTTTTCATTGCATTCAAAGAAGGAAAAATGAAAAGTGAGTCCTTAGCTTTGCTATTAATTATTATAGGGCAAGGCATTTTCGGTTATTTGACTGTAAGCTTAAAATTACACCCTTTAATTGTTACATCTCATCTTTTTGGCGCAATGATAGTTACATCTTTATTCCTTGTTATCTTCATGAAATCACTAAGAGTAACAAATTCTTACTTAATCTTAGTGCGTAACAGACCTTACATTATTATTGGATTTGCCTTAATCATTTTTCAGATATTCCTTGGGGCCTGGACTTCGACGAATTATGCAGCAAGAGCTTGTTTAGATCTGCCATATTGTCAAGGACAGTTAATACCAAACACTAATTTTGAAGAGGGGTTCAATCTATTTCAATCAATTGGCCCAAACTATCTTTACGGTCAAATGAGCAATGAAGCTAGAGTAGCTATACACCTCACCCATAGGATCGGCGCAATTATTGTATTTTTCTATTCTATATTTCTAGCAATCAAGTTATGGTCAAATGAGACTAAACCAATCGTCCTAAGTTTTCTATCAATTCTCGGAATTCAAATATTTTTAGGGGTAAATAATATTTTAAGTTCTCTTCCCTTATGGAATGCAGTTGCTCACAATATAGTAGGGGTGATGCTATTTTTATCTTTTGTGGTTATGACTTTCTTGGGATTCAGGAGAATTTGATCTAATGGCAAACTTTTTAGCGCTTACCAAACCAAAAATTGTCCTACTACTCACTCTTACTGCCCTTGTTGGCATGATGCTTACAATAGAATTCTATACAAATATTCTTTCTAGTCTCGCTAGTCTGCTTGGTTTTGCTTTTTTAGCCGCGTCTTCTGCTGCATTAAATCAAATCTTTGATAGAGAATCAGACAAAAATATGGAAAGAACGAAAAAAAGACCACTTGCTAGCGGAGATATTTCTCTCACACAAGCTTTAACATTTACAGCTATTTTGTTATTTATTGGTTCAAGTTTATTGTTATATTTTTCCAACCTGCTAACACTTTTTATAACAACATTTGGCTTTATTTTTTATAGTCTTGTTTACACAATCTATTTAAAATGGGCCACTCCCCAAAACATCGTAATTGGAGGATTATCAGGGGCTTTGCCCCCGCTGATAGGCTGGACAGCTGTAACGAATGAAATTTCATTACTACCATTAATTTTGGTATTAATAATTTTTCTATGGACCCCTCCGCATTTTTGGCCACTTGCTATTGACAGACTAGATGAATACAAAAAAGAGGGAGTTCCTATGATGCCAATCGCAAAAGGTGTATCGAGAACAAAAAAAGAGATGATAGTTTATTCAGTTTTACTATTAGGGGCTTCTCTTGCACCATTTTTCTACGGTTTAACAGGATACTTCTATTTAATTTCTACTACGGCCCTTAATCTGTACTTTATATATCTCTGCATAGCGTATTTAAATGATAAGGAAAATGAGCTCTCTATGAAGATTTTCAATTTCTCTGTACAGTACATGCTGCTTTTTTTCCTTGCAACTTATGTAGATTTTTTATTGAAACTTTATGTCTAAGAACCTCTTAACAATTATCTTATTTTCGGTAGTTATTTTTCTTTCTGTCTATTCAGTTTGGAGGATAAGCCAACCAAGAGTGCTCTCTGCAGAAGAAATGAAAGTAAATGGATATTACGGTTATGGAAGTTTTCAAGAGTTACGAGATTTTAATTTAGTTGATCATAATGGCACAGTATTTACAAAAGAAAATCTTAAAGAGCATAGTCTTAACTTTTTATATTTCGGGTATTCAAGCTGTCCGACAGAATGCCCTGTAATGATGTCTGTTATGAGGCAAGTTTATGAAAAAATTGAGACAGATAATATTTCGTATTATCTAATTAGCTTTGACCCTGAAGTTGACACCATTGAGAGATTGAAAAGTTATGTAACAGCGTTTAATCCAGATTTTATTGGTATCTCCGGAGATATTCCCGAGGTTGTAAAGTTGGGTTATCAGCTTGGTGTAGAGAAATTAACTCCTATGGAAAACCATATGAATCAAAGAATAATTACTCACACTAATCATCTAATAGTTGTAAACGCAAAAGCAGAAGTTATAGGAATATTCAAGGCGCCTTTTGATAGCTCTTCTATGTCACTGGTTATAAAATCTTTGCTAGCTTCCCAGTAGATCAGTTTACTAGCACAACCTTTCCCACTACACCTCTGCTGCCTATCATTTGAATAGCTTCAACTGCATTTTCCATTGGAATTTCTTTTGATATTAGGGGCTTAATCTCTCCAACGGATAACATTCTATTGATGTCAGATATATTTTTTTGATTTTCTTCAAATTCTCTTCCAGTAAATGCTCCCCAAAACACTCCCACAACAGAAGCACCTTTCAATAATGTTAAATTAATTGGAAGTTTTGGTATTTGGCCTGCTGCAAAACCTACTACCAGATATTTACCTTTCCAGCCAATAGCTCTAAAAGCTGGTTCAGCATAACAGTCACCGATAGGGTCATAAATAATATCGTAGCCACCTTTTATGCTTTTAGATTTGAGCTCAGCTGAAAATGCCTTAGCCTCCTCTTTGTCTTTTGGACCTGTTCCGTAAACTATAACTTCATCTGCACCATAGTCTCGACATATTTTTGCCTTTTCTTCGGTTGAAACACCCACAACAGCTCTGGCACCTTTTGCTTTTACTATATCAAGTGCCGCAAGCCCGACACCACCAGAGGCACCTAATATTAACACTTCATCGCCCTCAGAAAGATCGCCTCTTTGAACCAAAGCATGATAGCTTGTTCCGTAAGCCATTTGATAAGAAGCAGCTAATTGAAAAGATATTTCATCAGGAATAGGGAATACGCCAAATTCGTTTATACATATCTGTTCTGCGAATGCTCCATGAGGTGCCATGAAATAAACACGATCTCCTTCTTTGAAACGAGTGACGTTTTTACCAGTTTTTTTGATTATTCCTGCACCCTCATTGCCAGGTGCAAAAGGCAGCTCAGGTTTAAATTGATAGAGCCCTTGCACAATCAAAAAATCAGGAAAGTTTAACGCTGCAGCCTTTATGTCTATTAAAACTTCATTATCTTGAGGTTCTGGACTTTCAACTTCTTCCCAAACCAAACTATCTACAGGTCCATATTCTTTGCAATGTAATATTTTCATTTAATTTCTCTCCTAAAATGTTCTAAATATTCTTCAAATAACATATTATCTTCTTTCTTTTCTTGCATATATCGGTTCTCAGATAAATGTCGTTCTTTTTCAAAGAGCGAAAGATTTTCTTTACTAATTTTATGTTTAATGGGTGTAGAGTTTTTTAGAACAAAAGATAATAGGCCCTCAGATTCATTTAGATCATTGATAAGTTTTTGAGATAAGGGCTCATTATTTCTGACAAAGTAATTGTTGAACATATTCTCACGATCTTTGCTTAGGCCAATTTCTGCTGCGAATTTTTGAAGCTTAAAAAGAAATCTTTCGGTCATTTGTTTTGCAGATTCTTCAGCAGTTGCGCCTTCTATACCCGCTATGAAATTACAATTTTGACCTGTTTCAGATGATCTTCTTATATTTTCTTTAATACAATCACTTTCAACATCGCTAATTAATGGCGAATCAGATAATGCACAAAATATCATTACAAGCTCAAGAAACTCTACATCTTCAAGTGAAATACCAATATTTGAATAAGGATTTAAGTCTATTGATCTTATTTCTAAATATTCAATCCCATTCTCTTTTAGTTGGTTATAAGCTCTTACTTCTTTTGAAATTATTCCTTTTGGCCGGATGTGGTTATATAGCTCACTTTCCATTTGTATCGTTCCATTATTGACTTGTTGTTTTAGGTCGAGCGATATGTCTCTAAATTTTTCATTTGGATTATTTATGTAGCTTTCAATTGTGACCAAGTAATCATCCAAAGAGTTGAAAGTACTAAAATTTTCATCTTGTTCTTCTGAGTAATAGCCAAGCCTGCTAACACGTAAAGAAGTAGAATTGGGCAAGAAACAATCTTCCTCATCTAAATTTTCAATATTAATGTTTCTTCCTTTGAGAAATGATTTATGCGTTACAGGCGAACAGCCTATTAGTCTTAAAACCAATGGGAAAATTCTCAAAAAATTCCTTGATATGCCAAGATATATTTCAGTTTTATTGTTTCCAAGCGCTTTTATTACAGAATCAGAAAATGAAAAGTTGAAATGTATGCCCGCTGTGCTTTGCATTTTATCTCCGTATCTATTTCTTAAACCAAGCCTATAAAGATGAGCAAGTTTCGTGATATTAGATTCTCTATGAGGTGGTAATTTAATATATTTTCTTTTGAATTTTGGCGGCATTGAATAGTTCCAGAGCAAATCACCATCAATTTGATTTTCAACATATTTATGAAGATCACATAAGAAATTGTACGCATCTATATTTTCTTCAAAAGGAGGTGTAACTATCTCAAGGTGTGGTTCTGAATAATCTAAGGTGATAAACCTATTAAAATTGTGTACACCAAAAGCTTTTGGAAAGGTCTTATTAGATACCTTGCCCTCTGAGTCTGATCTCAAATTCTCTTTTTCAAGACCTTTATAGGTGATCCTGTCTGAGCTTAAAAATTTGGTAATTTTTTTTTGGTTGCTTTCAACCATTTTTATTATTTTGGTCCAGCATCAACAATTTCTTGAGACACATTAAATTGTTTAAAGTTTTCCTTAAACCTTAAACACAGCTCATCACACTCTTTTTCATATTCTTCAGTTGAGCTCCATGAGCTTTTTGGATTTAAAAGGCTGCTTTCTACTCCTTCAAGCTCGTTAGGAATATAAAGATTAAGTTTGTCTAAGTAAGTGAGATTATTAAAATCTATTTTATTCTCTTGAATTCCATTAATAATTGCTCTAGTTACTGGTATCGGAAACCTGTTGCCTACACCATAACCCCCACCAGTCCAGCCGGTATTTACTAAGAAGACCTTAGTGTTGTTTCTTTTTACTCTTTTTATTAAAAGGTCGGCGTATACACCTGCTGGTCGAGGAAAGAATGGTGCGCCAAAGCAGGTTGAAAAAGTAAAGTCCATTGATTTTGATGCCCCTATTTCAGTAGAGCCAACCTTGGCTGTGTAGCCACTTAAAAAATGATAAGCAGCCGCATTTTCATTTAATATACTTACGGGGGGTAATACTCCTGATAAATCACAAGTTAGGAAAATTATATTATCAGGCTCATCTCCTTGATTAGCAGCGACAGCACCTTCTATAAAATCTCTTGGATAGCAGACTCTAGTATTTTCTGTGTATTTGCTATCAGTATAGTCAGGAACTCCTTGATTATTTATTACAACATTTTCTAAAATGCTCCCAAATTTAATAGCATCCCAAATTAAAGGTTCATTTTCTTTCGATAAATTAATGCACTTTGCGTAACAACCTCCCTCAAAGTTAAATACTGTTCCATCACCCCAGCCGTGTTCATCATCTCCTATAAGAGAACATTTTGGGTCAGCAGACAAAGTAGTTTTTCCTGTTCCTGACAATCCAAAAAATAATGTTGTTCTTTCATCAGATGTTTGGTTAGCAGAACAATGCATTGGGAGCACTCCTTTCTCAGGAAGGAGAAAATTTTGAACTGCAAACATAGACTTTTTAATTTCACCAGCATATTTCATGCCTACAATCAAAACTTTTCGACGTAAGAAATTTATAATCACACATGATTCTGAATTCGTATGATCTTCATCGGGATCACAAACGTAATTTGCCGCAGTAATTATTTTCCATACCTCTTTGTTTTCTTCATTAAAATCACTAGGCGATATAAAAATTAATTTTGAAAATAATGAATGCCATGCAAGTTCAGACTTCACTTCAACAGGAATATAGTGATCTTTATTAGAACCCACATGCACATTGGAAACATAATGATCTTTATCATCTAGATAAGCAGAAACTTTATTCCATAATTTATCAAAATGATTAGAGTCAAAAGGCCTATTAACTTCACCCCAATCAATTTTGTCTTTAGTGCTACTTTCCTCAACAATGTATCTGTCTTTGGGGCTTCTGCCAGTCCTATTTCCAGTTAATGCTAATAAGGCACCAGTGTGCGTAAGCTCACTTTCATTATTGGCAACTGATTTTTCTATTAACTCTGAATTAGACAGATTTAGAGATCTAGACATTTATTATTTTTGGCCCTTAAAATTTATTAGGAAGTATCTTAGCAATAATAACAATATCATTGAAGTAAAAAATAAAAGGGCCCACTCAGGTATATTGAGATATAAGAAAACCCAAGATTCTTCAGCACATTTACTACTTCCTTGAAATACTTTTCCAAGAGCATCAAAAAAAGGATACATATTAAAAAGAAATTCAAAAGGTATGTCACAATAGCCATCTGTTAATTGGTTAGCTGGTAAATTTTGAAGATAAATTTGTCTTGCACTAGCAGATGCACCAAAAATTAAAACCCCAATACCAACCAAATCAAAAATTAATTTGAATTTAGGCGATATAATTTTCAATAGAAAAATAAAGAATACTGCTTGTGCTGAAAGCTTTTGTAAAATACATAAATTACAAGGCTCAAGTCCAACGATATTTTCTAGATAATATTGACCACACATTACAACGGCAGAACTCGAAGTAATAAAGATATCGCTGTAATTTTTAATTATTTCTTTCACTATTAAGTATTATATATATAGTCCAATGATATTTAGACCAGATTTAATTTTAATTGATGGAACTTCCTATATATATAGAGCATTTCATGCTTTACCACCTCTGACTACATCTACTGGAAAACCAACTGGAGCGACAAGAGGATTTGCTGCAATGCTAAGAAAGCTCATTGAAAAATATCCAGGAGTACCAATGGTAATGGTATTTGATGCTAAAGGGCCTAATTTTAGAAATGATTATTATCAGGCCTACAAGGCTAACAGGCCTCCGATGCCAAATGAACTAAGAGTTCAAATTGAAGATATAAAAAAACTATCAAGATTATTTAATTTCACGGTAAAAGAAGAGAGTGGTGTAGAGGCAGATGATGTTATAGCAACTCTGGCAAAACAATTTAAACGAGATAAAAAGATTTTAATTTCTTCACCAGATAAAGATTTAACACAATTAGTAGAAGAAAATGTTATTCAACACAATTCAATGTCCAATGAATTCTTCAATAACGGGTACGTAAAAGAAAAATTTGGTGTTGAGCCCAAGCTAGTTGCTGAACTTTTAGCTCTAGTTGGAGATAAAGCTGACAACATCCCTGGAATTACAAAGGTAGGAAATAAAACTGCTTCTAAGTGGTTGAATACTTACGGTAGTTTAGAGAATATTCTTATAAATTCTGAAGAAATCACAGGAGTAGTGGGACAAAACCTGAGAGACGAAAAAGATGTTCTCCAAAGAAATCTATTTCTTGTTTCATTAAAGCAGGATATAAAGCTTAACTTGTTATTTGATGACATAAATGTGCCAGCATCAAGTAGTGAGGGGCTTAGGGATTTTTATAAAGAGCTTGAATTTAATTCTTTTATTGGTGAAAACAGCGAAAAAAGAAAATCAGAATACAAAACAATTAAAAATAAAAGCGAATTAGGAAAGCTTCAACTGAAGATAAATGAAGCTAAGTATTTTGCATTTGATACTGAGACCACTTCAATAAATTCGCTTGAAGCAGAATTAGTTGGTGCTTCATTTTCAGTGAAAAAAGATGAAGGTTTTTATATACCAATTAATCATGTTGAACAAACGGAAATAAGTGCAAATGAGTTGATTGAATGGTTAAAGCAACTTCTAGAAACGAACCAAAATAAAATTATTGGTCAAAATCTTAAATATGACATTGCTGTGCTTCGAAATCATGGCATTCATATAAAAGAATTTTTTGCAGACACAATGCTGATGTCTTATGCAACTAATAGTACTTCATCGAGACATAACTTAGATGCATTAGCTGAATATTATTTAAATACCACAACAATTAAATATGAAGACGTTATTGGAAAGGGAGCAAAGAAATATAAAAGTTTTAATCAAGTTCCAATTAAAGATGCTACGAACTATGCTGCCGAAGACGCTGATATAACTTTACAACTTTATGAAAAACTTATAGAGATAATCGACAAAAGCTCAATCAAACTTTTACAGACCATAGATTATCCACTTTTATTTGTGCTTTTAGAGATGGAGCAAAAAGGCGCATTAATAGACACGAGCCATCTTAATGGGCTGTCAAAAGAATTTGGTACAAAACTTTTAAATTTAGTGAAAAAAATTCACGAAGCATCGGGAAGTGTATTTAATATTGATTCACCAAAACAATTAAGTGAAATTTTATTTGAAAAGTTGAAGATAGAAACTAAAGGGTTAAAGAAAACCTCTACAGGCTATTTTTCAACATCTGAATCTGTTTTACAAAAACTTTCTGATGAAAATGAGATTGTAAAAGATATTTTGGAGTACCGCTCTTTAGCAAAATTAAAGAGTACATATACAGATAAAATTTCAGAAATTTGTGATCAAAACTCAAGAGTTCATACTTCTTATCATCAGGCCGTGACCTCAACCGGAAGACTATCCTCTTCTGACCCAAATTTACAAAATATTCCTATTAGAACTAAGGAAGGAATTACGATAAGAGAGGCTTTTATTGCGCCTTCAAATAAAAAAATTCTTGCAATGGATTATTCTCAGATAGAGCTCAGACTCATGGCTCATTATTCTCAAGATCCTATAATGCTTAATTCTTTTAAAAATAATGAAGACATTCATAAGCGGACTGCTTCTGAAATTTTTGGAGTTGAATTAGACAATGTAGACGATGAAATGCGAAGAAGAGCAAAAACTATAAACTTCGGTCTGCTTTATGGCATGAGTGCTTTTGGGCTTGCTAATCAGCTTGCAGTATCACGAACTGAAGCAGAGATATTCTTAAATAATTATTTTGAAAGGTACAGTGCCGTTAAAAAATTTATGAGTGATATTGTTGAAAATTCTAAAGAGCTTAAGTACGTCGAAACTATTTATGGAAGGAAGATTCATGTTCCAAACATTACTGCTAATAATTATATGGTACGCCAAGCAGCTGAAAGGGCTGCAATTAATGGCCCTCTGCAAGGAAGTGCTGCCGATATTATAAAGATTGCAATGATAAAAATTGATGAGTGGATTAATCTTAATGCACCAGAGATAAATATGATTTTACAAGTTCATGATGAATTGGTTTATGAGGTTCCCGACACTTTCTCAGATGACGATTTGAGGCCAATTTTAGATCTTATGGAAAATACTACTGAAATCGACGTTCCTCTAAAAGTTGAATATGGCTTTGGGACTAACTGGAGAGAAGCTCATTAATCTCTTTAACAAGTTTTTCAACTGAAACACCTTCCTTTATTGAAAAGCTGATACAGCTTCCGAAAACATGATTAATATCTTTTTCAGCTGTCTTAACCTCTTCTATAGAAACTTTATCTTTTTTTGTTAGTACTATTAAAGTTGGTAAATTATAACTAAGCAACATTTCATACATTGTTATATCTAGTTCTCTCATAGGGTTTCTTATATCTGTAAAAAGAATTGCTCCTCTTAAGCTCTGTCTTAAAGAAAAGTATTTTGGTAATTCTCTAGCCCAATCCTTTTTTTGAGATTTCGATACCTTTGAATACCCATAACCAGGAAAATCAACGATATAGCCATTTTTTGCTTTAAAAAAATTAAAAAGCTTTGTTTTGCCAGGTGTTTTACTAGTTTTGGCAAGTTTTTTTTGATTGGAAATGGCATTTATAGCAGATGATTTTCCAGCATTTGAAGCCCCTACAAATGCAATCTCTTGCATATCATGATGTAAACATTGGTTAAATTCTGCTGCGCTCTCTATAAACTCAAGCTCTAAATATTTAAAATTAAATTTCATTAATAAATTATATCCAAGTTGTTATATAATCATTCTCGCATACTTATGAGAAATAAATTTTTTAACTTTATTGCTTTAGTCTTTTTTTTATCTTTTCAAGCGAGCGGACAGCCAGAACAGGGTAAAGACTATCAACTAATACCGCCTGATCTAATCGAAGGTCAATCTATCACTGAAGTGTTTGGTTATTGGTGCAACGCGTGTTTTAGTTTTGAAAGCACTGTACAAAAGATGCGAGAGCAAAGAGCAGATGTAAACATTGTTCAAATTCCTGCTGGAAACGAAGTTTACGCAAGACTTTATTACACAATAATTGCTTTAGATCTAGGAGAAGAAGCACATTTAAATGTGTATAAAGATATTCAATTACTACGAAAAAACCTTAGCAGCACAAATGACGTTTTAGAATTTGCTAAAAGACATGGGTATGATGATACAAAATTTATGAATGTCTATAATTCATTTGGTATTGGTATAAAAGCACAAAATGCATTACGGACTGTGAGAAGCTTGGCAAATGCCGGAGTTCTTGAAGGCGTACCAACAATAGTAATAAATGGTAAGTATAAATTTAGAAGAACTGGTGATGTTCAAAGAAATATCGATAATATGTTATTTCTATACGATAATTAGCTTGATTTTTTAAAGACTGCTACAACAAACTAAACATGAAAAAATTTTTACTTTTATTCACATTAATTTTCACATCTTTTTTGATGATTCCTGATTCTTATGAAGATGAAGTAAGAAAAAGACTAGGTCTTTTAAAAGATGTACCAGTGGTTTCTATGCCAGGTATGTCTACAGATGATTCAGATGGTCCTGTCGGGCGATCAGGTGAAGTTGTTTACAACCAAGGTTGTGCTGCATGTCACACGGCTGGATTAGCTGGTGCTCCTATGCTTGGCAACCTAGATCAGTGGACAGACCGCACATCAAAAGGTTTAGAAGTCCTTACTGCAAATGCATATAATGGCTACAATGCTATGCCCGCAAAAGGTATGTGTATGGATTGTTCTGAACTTGAAATTGAAAGATCAGTTCAATATATGTTAGATGCTTTGACGGTTGTAGAATAAACTTAACGTCTTTCTAGCTCAGCTAACCTACTTTCTAAAGAGTCAATTCTTTCAATAGCTTTATCAAGCTCTTCTTTCTTAACAAAACCAGACTCTTTCATGAATTTCTCCAAGGCAGGTTTTACCATTTTTTCCATACCTTTCATGTCTTTGGTCATATTGAATGGGTTAAACATTTTTTTTCTCCAAAATAAAGTTCTTACTTATAATCTCGTAAAGATCTTTCCAGCTTCTTGCTTGAAGATCGCATGGAAATATTTCATCCCACTTGTTTTTCTCACAATTAAACCATATGGCATTTATATTACAATTTCTAGCACCTCCAACATCATTTACTGGACAATCTCCTACATGTATAGCTTCATCTGCATCACATGAAGCAACTTCCAAAGCTTTTAAAAAATGTGGTGGAGATGGTTTATTTGATCCTACATCTTTTGAATTAACCGAAAAATCAAAAAACGAATTTATTCCTATAATTTTTAAATCAGCATTTCCATTCGATAGAGACCCTATAAGCACCTTTCTATGCAATCTTTCTAAAATAGTTTTTGCATCTTTATAGAGCTGCACCTTATTCCTTACTTTAAAAAATTCATTAAAACTTTCATTACTATAGTAAATTGCTTCATTCTCATCTAAGCCCAACTCTAGCAAAAGTGCTTTAACAACTTCTTTTCTAAATTTAGTTAAATTGAATTTTAATGAATTATCTTTTTCAACAAGGTCTACTCTAATTCTATTTATATTATCCTCATTGAGCTGATCTTTAACTTGTGGCACCTTTATCATAAGAAAGCTCCATAAAGCCTTTTCCGCATCTACTATTACTTTATGATTTGGCCAAACTGTATCGTCTAGATCAAATGTTATTAGTTTTATTTTCTTTCTTGCCATGAGGATGCGATTTATCGTAAATTTTTGCTAATTGTTGAAAATTAAGTTTTGTATAAATTTGCGTTGTGCTCAAGCTGCTATGGCCTAGCATTTCTTGAATGGATCTTAAATCTCCGCTTGATTCAAGAATATGAGTAGCAAAACTATGTCTCAGCATATGTGGGTTAACTGGAGACATGCCTTGAGCTATTGAAATTTTATATATTCTTTGCTGCATTGCTCTGACAGAGATTCTTTTACCAAATTTATTAGTAAATAGTGCGTCGGTGATATTGACCATGCCACTACGCACCTCAAGCCAGCTTAGTATTGCATCTTTAGCAAATTTCCCAACTGGCAGCATTCTTTCTTTGTTTCCTTTTCCAAGAACTTTTACAAAATTTAAATCTGACTCAAAAGAGGAAATATTGACATTTACGGCCTCAGATATTCTCAGACCAGAAGAATATAGCAGCTCTAGAAAAGCCTTATCTCGAACATCTGAAAAAGTTTTTGGTTCAAAAGATAATAATTTCTCTACATCTTCAGGGGTTAGGGCTTTTGGTAAAGTTTCACCAATTTTTGGAGATTGAACCGATTCAAAGTGATTGGTATCGATTACTCCACTTTTAAAAAGAAACTTATAAAAATTTTTCAGTGAAGAAATATTTCTTTGGATAGATCTATTGCCCAAGCCATTTTTGCGCAATGAGATTATCCAACCAGTAATTATTGATGTGTTTATATTGTTTGAATCGATTTTTTTTGTCTCTAAATATTGAAGAAACCTATTAATGTCTCTCTCATAATTTGAGATCGTATGTTTGGAATAATTTTTGATTCTTAAAAAATCTTTAAGAGATTTTTTTAGCTCATCCATTTAAAAAACCTTCTTCTATTATTTCAGCACTTGCTTCTGAAGCTACACCATCATTTGAAATGTAAACTTTTGTTTCACCACCAAGAGATTTAAATGTTAATTCATTTAAACCCAATTCAAAACTCAATGCATAGGCAACTGATATTGTGGCTGAACCACAAGATAATGTTTCACCTGTACCATTTTCGTATGTTCGAATTTTAATTGAGTTTTCACATATTTTAAAAATACTCATATTGAAATTATCAATACTATTAAAAAGCATATTTTCTCTTTCTGTTTTATAAGCTGACTTTAAATCAAAACCGTCAATATCTTCACATGATTTCGCAATATGATTGTTTCCAAAATTAATAACATACCAATCCTGAATTTTTTTAATTTGAGGAAAACTTCCTCTTACAACTGCGCCATTTTTCGTCTTGTTCACGTAGAAACTACGTTTTTTAATCTTAATGTAAGTATTTTTTAATCCGTATAAAAAAGCTATACACCTCAAACCATTTACACAATTATCTGCTTCAGAACCATCGGCATTAAATACCTGTAATATAGGTATTTCTTTATTTTGAAAAAACAGAAGCTGATCAAAGCCTATATTTTTAATTCGGTCAGATAATTCTTTTGTTTTTGAAACAAGCTTGATGTCCTCTGTAATTAAAAAGTCATTACCATTAGATTGCATTTTTGTGTACTTACTTTTCATATTGCGATCAATTCCTAATTTAGAATTATATAATTGTCTTAAACAATTACCCTACTTTGATTACTAACAAGTTAGTTAACGCTATAAGATTTTTATCAGCTGATGCTGTTGAGGCAGCTGCGTCAGGACATCCTGGTATGCCGCTCGGCATGGCAGACATAGCAGAAGTGCTGTGGAGAGATCATCTAAGGCATTCGCCTAAAAACCCAAGTTGGTTTAATAGAGATAGATTTGTTTTGTCGAATGGGCACGGATCAATGCTTTTATATAGTCTTTTGCATTTAAGTGGCTACAATCTTTCAATTCAAGATTTAAAAGATTTTAGAAAATTAAAATCAAAAACTCCTGGACATCCAGAATTTGGTATTACTGAAGGTGTTGAAACAACAACTGGACCACTTGGACAGGGCATTGCCAATGCAGTTGGCATGGCATTAGCGGAAAAAACTTTAGCGCATAAAATAAATACCGATTCAATTCAACCAATTGACCACTTAACTTATTGTTTCTTAGGAGACGGCTGTTTAATGGAGGGCGTTTCACATGAAGCAATGTCTTTGGCAGGTGTTTTAAAACTAAACAAGCTCATTTGTTTTTATGACAGTAATGGAATTTCAATTGATGGAAAAATCGATGCATGGTACCAAGATGACATTGCATTAAGATGCCGATCCTATGGTTGGCATGTAATTGATAATGTTGATGGACATAAAAGAGACGATATTAACTCAGCCATTGAGGAAGCAAAGCTATCTGACAAGCCTACTATGATTGTTTGCAAAACATCTATTGGTTATGGAGCTGGAGATAAGCAAGATAGCGAGGCATCTCACGGAGCAGCGCTTGGCAAAGAGGCAATGGCAACTCTTAGAAAAAATCTTGATTGGCCTTACGAGCCATTTGAGCTTGATAAGCAGATATATGATTCATGGAGTGCAGTTGAAAAAGGAATCGCTCTTGAAAAAGAATGGGATAATTTGTGTAAGAAATTTGCAGAATCAGAACCTGACAAATTTGATTTAATGCAAAGACTAATTAGAGGCGAGATGCCTGACAATTTTGATTCTGATTTTGATAAATTTATTGATGGCTTATCATCTAATTCTGATTCTCTAGCAACCAGGAAGAGTTCACAAATAGTGCTTGAATTTCTGCAAGCAAATTTGCCTGAACTAATAGGTGGCTCTGCTGATTTGAGTGGTTCAAACAATACCAACACGAAAAATTCGATAGACATCAATTCCAATGATGACGGTAACTATATTTATTATGGTGTAAGAGAATTTGGAATGAATGCAGTTATGAATGGCATGGCTTTACATGGAGGATTAATTCCTTACTCAGGTACATTTTTAGTCTTTATGGATTATGGAAGAAATGCAGTAAGAATGGCATCTTTAATGGGCATTAGAGTGATATTCGTATTTTCTCATGATTCAATTGCGCTAGGGGAAGATGGTCCTACACATCAACCAATTGAACATTTAACAACTTTACGTTCTACCCCAAATATGACTACATGGAGACCAGCAAACTTAGCTGAAACTGCAGTTGCATGGAAAGAAGCGCTTTCAAAAATAAATGGGCCTACCTCCATTATCTTGTCCAGACAGAATTTAGCGCCTTTTAAAACAAAAGAAATAGAACAGTTAAAGATGGGTGGTTATTTTGTTTCAAAGAAAAATGATGCCAATATCAATTTAATCGCCACAGGCTCAGAAGTTGGTCTAGCAATTGAAGCTGAAAAACTATTAAATTCAGAAGGCATTAACTGTAACGTTGTAAGTGTGCCTTGTCTTGAAGCTCTTCTCAAAAATAAAAATCAATACAATGAGATATTCTCAACTAATACAACTAATATTGTTATTGAATGTGGTCACCCTAATTCGTGGTACGAACATACACAAAATGTTATTGGCATAAGCTGTTTTGGTGAATCTGGCAAAGGTAGTGATTTAATGGATCATTTTGGGTTTACTCCTGAGAAAATAATAAAGAAAATAAAGCAGATGATATGAATCATCTTGAAAAGACAGATATTAAAGACAAGAAAGTAGGTCTTAGAGTCGATTTAAATGTCCCTATTGAAAATGGTGAAATTCTCAGTCATGAAAGACTCTCAGCTGCACTTCCGACTATTCTTCACATATTAAAACAAACTGACAAGTTATGTGTTATCACACATCTTGGCAGACCTAGAGAAGGTGAATTTGATATTAATCAATCAGTCTTGCCAATTAAGAAATGGTTCGAAAAAAGACTAAATATGAACATAGAGCTTCTGAATAATTTTGAAAATATTCCCGATAATATTTGTTTTATGGAAAATATTAGATTCTTTAAAGGGGAGAAAGATAATGATAAAAATTTGTCTCAGCAAATAGCAAATGTTTTTGATGTTTATGTTATGGATGCTTTTGCTACTGCTCACAGAACAGCTGCTTCTACTTTCGGTGCAATAGAATTGTCTAAAAATGCATGTGCTGGGCTTTTGTTTTCTGATGAAATTAAAAATTTGGAGTCAGCATTAGAAGAAAACAAACAAATTCTCAGCGTAGTTGGAGGCTCAAAAGTATCAACAAAATTAGAAGTAATTAAAAATTTAATTACTAAGTCTTCTTCAGTTGTTGTTGGTGGTGGGATAGCAAACACTTTTTTAAAAGCTGCTGGCAAGCCTATTGGAAACTCACTTGTTGAAGATAATATGCTAGACACCGCAAAAAAATTATTAATGACAAATAAAATCATCCTTCCAAAAAGTGTCTATGTAGCAGAATCGCCCCAATCAAATCAAGTGAACTTAGTTTCCGTTGAAGATGTCCCTAAAAATAAAATGATTTTAGATATAGAGCTAAATGAAGAAATAATGTCTTTCGATCATGAATATATTATTTGGAACGGGCCGCTTGGTATTTTTGAGATAGATCAATTCTCAAATGGAACAAAACAGCTGATAGGTTTTTTAGAAAATTCAAAATCAAAAGTAATTGCAGGTGGGGGTGAAACTCTTTTTGCAATCAATAAATTCTCAGATATAAACAAATTTCATTATGTGTCTACGGCAGGTGGTGCATTTTTAGAGTACTTATCAGGAAATAAACTTCCATCAATAGAAGCTTTAAGGTTAAAATAGCATCTCAATGAATTTCTCAAACTTATCTGACATAGCAAAATATATTGTTGCTGATGGTAAAGGTATTCTCGCTGCAGATGAAAGCAATCCAACCTGTAAAAAAAGATTCGATTCTATATCTGTAGAAAGTACGGAAGAAAACAGGAGGGACTATAGAGAACTCCTTTTCACTTCCAAGGGCATGAAAAAAAATATAGGTGGAGTGATTTTATTTGATGAAACTATTCGACAACATTCGGAATCAGGTAAGCCATTAGTGGAAATAATCGTTGAGAGTGGTGCGCTTCCAGGCATAAAAGTTGATAAAGGTTTACAGCCTTTTAATGGCTCAGAAATTGAAACATTAACTCAAGGTTTAGATGATCTTGATGAAAGATCTGCAGAATATGCCGCACTTGGCGCAAAATTTACTAAATGGAGAGCCGTCATAAGTATTGGTGAAAACATACCATCACAAGAATGTATAGATGCAAATATGGAAGCACTTGCAAATTATGCTAAAACTGCACAAAAACATGGCATGGTTCCTATAGTCGAACCAGAGGTGCTTATAAATGGCGAACATTCGATTAATGATTGTTACGATGCCACAAGCAGATCAATAAAATCACTTTTTGATTATCTTGATAGTTATGACGTCGATATTTCCGGAACGATACTTAAGCCAAACATGGTGACACCAGGCTTAGATCACGTACATACAGCAACAGTTGAAGAGGTTGCTCAAGCTACTGTTAAATGTCTCAAAAAAAATGTTCCTGCAGAATTGCCAGGTATTGCATTCTTATCTGGCGGTCAAACAGAAATAGAATCAACTGAACACCTTGATATGATGAATAAAATTGGTGGTTTTCCATGGAAGTTAAGTTTTTCATATGGAAGAGCACTTCAAGCATCAGCGCTTTCAGCGTGGTTAGGTAAAAAAGAGAATATTTCTGCAGCTCAAGATGCATTTTCTCATAGAGCCGAAATGAATAAACTTGCTTCACTTGGAAAGTGGAGTAAGAGCCTAGAGGAATAAGTGAAATCCATTGGTGTCTTTTTATCATCTCTGACACCAAAATTAAATTTAGATAATGATTTAGATATACTTGCTGGATTTATATCAGAATCAAAATTAAAACTTGTTTATGGTGGTGGCAAGAGAGGTTTGATGGGTGAGTTATCTGAAAAAGTCTCGAAAAAAAATGGAAGAATCAAAGGTATAACTTTGCCTATGTTTGATAACGAAGAAATTAAACCGAATTATTTAGATGAAGAAGAAGTACAAACAAATTTTTACCTTCGAAAAAAAAGCTTAATAGATCAATCAGACTTTTTTGTTGTTATGCCTGGTGGAGTTGGTACAGCAGATGAATTTTTTGATGTTTTTAATCATCTTTCACTCAATCTAATTGACAAAAAAATCTTTATTTTTAATAAAAACGATTGTTGGACAGACATTTTAAAATGGTTAGAGAAAAACGTTGAGCTTGGCATGTTGCCATCAATTTCTGATAAGCTTTTTGTTGCAGACACGATTGAAGAGCTAATTAAAACTATTAAATTAAATGAATTTTGATATAAAAGATTTTAAAAACCCAAACTTAAAAGATTTAGATGAATACAGATATATGTATGAGAAGTCTGTTACTGATCCAAGTTCATTTTTTCTTGAGCACGCACTAAAAGAATTAGAGTGGTTTGAAAAACCTAGCGTAGGTTATTCTGGAAAAATTACTAAACCAGCTTGGTTTAGAGACGGGGTGCTTAATATTTCTTATAACTGTATCGATCGCCACGCAGCAAAAAACCCTAATAAAACAGCAATTATTTGGCAGGGTGACGAAAAAGAAAATACAAAAAATATATCTTATGACCAGTTACTAATTGAGGTGAGCAAGTTAGCTAACGGACTAAAATCAATTGGCGTCAAAAAAGGCGACAGAGTATGCATTTACATGCCAATGATTCCTGAGGCTGCTTACTCAATGTTGGCTTGTATGCGAATAGGTGCGATACATTCTGTAGTATTTGGTGGGTTTTCTCCAGAAGCAATTAGTTCAAGAATTCTAGATTCAGATTGCCAATATGTAATCACAGCAGACGAAGGAATTAGAGGTGGAAAGAGAGTAAACCTAAAAGAAAATATTGATATTGCTTTGAAGAATTGTCCAAACGTGCAAAAAACAATCGTTTTTAAATATACCAATGCAAAAATAGACTGGGTTGATTCTAGAGATGTTTGTTATAACGAGCTTATCAGTCAAATGCCCGATGTTTGTAAGCCAGAAAAAATGCATGCAGAAGACCCATCATTTATTTTGTATACATCAGGCTCAACAGGAAAACCAAAAGGCGTAATGCATACAACAGGTGGCTACTTATTAGGGGCTACAATGTCATTCAAATATATCTTTGGATTTTCTTCAGAAGACGTCTATTGGTGCACAGCTGACGTTGGTTGGGTAACAGGCCACACTTATATTGTATATGGGCCACTTTCAAATGGTGCCACAACATTAATGTTTGAAGGAATTCCAACATATCCAGATCCATCAAGATTTTGGGAAGTATGTGACCAACACCATGTCAATATTTTTTATACTGCTCCAACTGCAATAAGGGCTTTGATTGCTAAAGGAGATAAGTACCTAGAAAACTCAGACAGATCCTCTCTAAAAGTCCTTGGCACAGTTGGCGAGCCAATAAATCCTGAGGTTTGGGAGTGGTATTTTGAAAAAGTTGGAAAATCAAACTGTGAGGTCGTTGACACTTGGTGGCAAACAGAAACCGGTTCTGTATTAATTAGTCCAATAGCCGGCATCACTGCTAAAAAACCAGGATCAGCAACTTTACCGTTTTTTGGAGTTAAACCTTCACTCGTAGATAACGATGGCATTGAAATTATAGGAGAGGGCAAAGGAAATTTATGCATTGATCAAAGTTGGCCAAGCCAGATTAGAACAGTATATGGAGATCACGAAAGAATGGTTCAAACTTATTTTTCTCAATACAATGGAAAATATTTTACAGGAGATGGAGCAAAACGAGATGCTGATGCATATTACTGGGTTACAGGAAGAGTAGATGATGTACTGAATGTTTCAGGCCATAGAATTGGAACAGCAGAAGTTGAAAGTGCAATTGTAACGCATCCTGATGTAGCTGAAGCGGCAGTAGTTGGAATAGAGCATGATATAAAGGGGCAAGCTATCTACGCATTTGTAATATTAAAAGATACTGAAAAAAATAATGGCTTGGTAGAAAATGAGATTATTGATACTGTCTCAAAATCTATTGGAAAAATTGCAAAACCAGAAGTCATTCATATTACAAGAGACCTGCCTAAAACTCGCTCTGGAAAAATTATGAGAAGGATTCTTAGAAAAATAGCAAACAAAGATACAGCAAATTTAGGTGACGTGACAACTTTAGCTGATCCGAGTATTGTTGAAGAATTAATTAATTCGAGACAATAAAAATGCCAATCGATACGGAATTACTCGCATCGATTGAGAGGTATTAAATTTTTGTTAGATTTTCCCACTCACAGGTAGTGAAACCATTATTACGCATGACGATGAGTGAATTTGTAATAAGATCGCTCTTAAAGAAAATTTTGTGATAGTTTTGTTTAAGAGGGCAGTTTTTCTTAGTTAAGATATTGCCTTGAAATGAAGTTCCATTGACCAGCTTAAAAATTACTTTATTTGAACTTGTAAATAAAACCATATCAATATCATCTTTATGTATATGATTATCTGTCTTACAAAATAAGCTCATTAATATAAAAGATACTGTAAATAATATTTTTTTCACTTTACTTAACTCCAAAACTTTTTTATGTCACATAAATGTCACATAAATGTAATATAAATGTTTCAGTGAATTAAGTCAATTCTTCTCGAGTTTGATAGGGTCAATTTTAGGCTGATTTTTTCGAGTGTACTTCTTTTTATTTTTCTCAATTTTAAGGCGATATTTTGGTGTTCTTAGGTCTTTAGCGATTAGATTACGTTTTTTTGTCATTGCTAAATAATAATCCAATTTCAAAAAGCAAATACATAGGAACTGCCATTAAAAACTGTGAAATAATATCGGGCGGTGTAAATATCATTCCGAATATAAAACAAAGAATCAGCACAAGACCTCTGTAGGACTTCAATTTTATTTTAGTTGAAATCTTCAACTTTATTAGAGCATTTACAATCAATGGAATTTGGAAGGCAATACCAAAACCAAACGATAACGTAAGAACAAAACTAAGAAAGTTTGAAATATCAGTACTAACCTTTATTGACTCAGGACCTACAGTTTGGAAAAAATTAAGGACATTAGGCAAAACAACAAGAAAGCAAAAACTAACGCCTAAAAAAAAGAGAAGAGAGCCAATTATTGTTCTGGAAAAAATGACCGACCTTTCTCTTGGATACAAGCCTGGAGACATAAAAACTAGAGCCTGATAAAGCATAAAAGGAATAGAAATCAAAGCTGCGATAAATGCAGAAAGTTTTAGTGGCACGATAAATGGAGATGCTACCTGAACAGCTATTAAATCGATTGTTGTAAAGGTTTGTAGGTAATCAACAATATTATTAAAAAAATAATTATTGAAAGGGTATATACATACAAAAGCTATGAAAAAAAAGCTGAGACTATAAAGAATTCGATTTCTTAGCTCTAAAAAATGAGTTCCGAGATTTTCACTCATCTTTTTCCAGCTCCCTCATCCTATTTTCATTATGTATATCCTGTTTAAGCTCTTGAATATTAAGTTCCCTTTCAATATCCTCTTTTGTGCTTGTAAAAAAGTTTTGAATTTGAAGAAAAAGACTAAAAATGCCCTTGATGTAATGCATTAATTTTTCTGGTTTTACAGAAAATAAAATTACCAATACAACTATTATGAGTTCAAGAATCCCTATTTGGATCATCTTCGTCTTTTATTTCTTTTTTGAAACCTTTTAGAGCTTTGCCTAGGTCTGAACCTATAGATTTAATTCTAGAAGATCCGAAAACTATAAGAATAATTAATAGAACAACTAATATTTGCCAAAACCCAATACTCATAATTCTTCTACTTCACTATCTGTATATTTATATTTTGCTTCTTCAAATTTTTTAAGAATCATATATGTAAGTATATGTTTTTTTGATACAAGATACTTCACTAAACCCTTTACACTGTACTTTTCTTCAATCCATTTCTTTATAAATGGTTGAGCTACAGACCAGAAATCAAGGTCTGGATAAATTTGTCTGCCCATGCCTTCTATATGAATTAGCGTTTTAACTAATAGCACTAAATCATTATCTAAATATAGGTCGAATTGCTTCATCCCATCAAAAAGATTTAATAGCAATTCTCCAAATAATATCTGTGAAAGTGGTTTATCAAGGAGGCTCTCACAGTTTGCTCTCAAAACTGATTCGAGCTCTTCGGTTTTCGTATTTTCTTTTACCCAATCGGCGAAAATAAAAAGCTGCGCAAGAGAGAAAAAGTCTCTTTCCAACAAACAAGAGATCATTTGTGCTAGCAATATTTGATTTGATTCGGTCAAAGATCCACATATTGCATAATCTACAGCATAATAAAAAGGTTTTTCGGGGGACTCTTTCGATGCAAAAATATTTCCTGGGTGCATATCAGCATGAAAAAAATTATCTTGAAAAACTTGTTTCAGAAATATCCTTACTCCGTTTTCAGATAGTACTTTAAGATTTAAATTATGTTTCTTGAGGTGTGCAATATTGGTAATGGGAATACCATCAATATATTCCATCACAAGTATTTTTTTCGTCGTATATTTATCAAGAATTTTAGGTACGTATAGGTAGTTATTCTCTGTGAAGTTTTGATAAGTTTTTTTTGCATTAGCCGCTTCTATTCGAAAATCTAGTTCATTCATAATGATTTTTTCATAATCATCAACAACTGAATTTAAATCTACTCTTGGGTAGCCTTTATAGAATGTTCTCAGAATTTTTGTACCCAACCTTATTGCTTTAATATCCACCTCTATCTGCTCATCTAAGTTAGGTTTCTGTACTTTTACTACTAAATTCTCACCTTCTTTAGTGAATCTATGTACTTGAGCAAGTGAAGCTGATGCTAACGGTTTAGGATCTATATCTTCAAGTATATCTTTGGCATTGTCACCAAGATTAGCAATTAGTTGGTCTTTAATGTAATTGTATTCAATGGGTTCGCAATTATCGGTTAAGTTGTTTAGTTCTGCAGCTAATTCTTTGGAAATAATGTCTGTTCTTGTTGAAAGGAGTTGCCCCAATTTGATAAATACAGGCCCAAGACTTTCTAATGTTTTCCTAAAATTTTGCTCAATATTATTTTTTGAACTAAAGGTTTTTAAAAATGGATTAAAGCCTTTTATGAAAGTATTAAAAATGCCGGTATTTCTTAAGACAGCAAAAATTTTTAATAAACGTATTATGGGCATTTTCTTCCTCTATGAAGGGACACAATACCATTGAACATATTTTCATAATTGTTGTCTTTAAAGCCAGCTTTGTTAAATAGTTTCAACATATCTTCTTGGTTTTCATGAGTTCTTATTGATTTAACTAAGTAGTCATAACTTTTTTTATCTCCTGATATTGCTTGGCCCATCAAAGGGATAAAGTTGTAGCTATAAAAATCATAAATTTTAGAAAAAGTTTTATTTTCAACTTTTGAAAATTCTAAAATATGTAAAACCCCAGCTTTTTTTAGCACCCTTTTTATTTCTAACAAGCTTTGGCTCTTATCTGAAAAGTTTCTAAAACCGAAAGATATGAATACGTGATCAAATTGTTCATCTTTGAAAGGTAATTTTTCAGCACTAGAGACTTCAAAATGACACTTGTTAAAAAAACCTTCATTAAGGGACCTTTCTTTTGCTTTTTCAATCATTTCTTTATTTTGATCACACAAATAGATACTTTTTTTTGAGACTTTTTGTGCAATGAGTTTAGCGATATCACCAGTTCCTGCTGCTAGATCAAGACAAACATGATTTTTTTGAATATTTGCTGTATCGATAAATGACCTTTTCCACAATCTGTGCATTCCTACAGACATCATGTCATTCATCAAGTCATAGTTATCAGACACTTTGGTAAAAATCTCTTCTACACCATCTTTTTTTATGTCTTTAGAAACTTTTTTATCTCCGAAATATACTTTTTGATTATCTTTTTCGCTCATATAGTATTATTGTGTTGAGAAAAGAAAGTATAAATGACTAATTCAAATTTACTAGCATGGATAGACCTTGAAATGACGGGGCTTGACCCTGAAAAACATCATATTATTGAAATTGCATGCCTGGTCACAGACTCAAACTTAAATATAGTTGCCGAAGGACCAGAAATAGCAATTTTTCAAGATGAAGATATCCTTTCACTGATGAATGAATGGAATGTAAAGCAACACACCTCATCTGGCCTTGTAGAAAAAATAAAATCTAGTGATATATCAATAAAAGAGGCTGAAGAGCTGTGTTTAAAATTTTTTCGATCACACATAAAGCAACATAAATCTCCGCTTTGTGGTAGCAGTGTTTCACACGATAGAAGATTTTTAATTAAGCACATGCCCAAATTAGCCAATCATTTTCATTATAGACATATTGATGTAAGTTCATTTAAAGAGGTCATAAAGAGATGGTATCCAGAAGCCAATGAATTTAAAAAAGCTTCATCTCATAGAGCTATGGACGACATCAAAGATTCTATTAATGAGCTTAAGTTCTATCAAGAAAATTTTTTTAAGTAAGCTGCTCACCAGGGGAAACTTCAATTCTTTTCAATACTTTTGCTTTATAGTTTCTTGAAAGTATATTATCAACTGCAATGAATTCTGCAGTAGCAATATCTTTTTTGAAATCTATTGTGAGATACCCGCGATCAACCAGATTTGTCCATTTTAAATTTTTATTTTTCAACAGTGTTGAGTTTTCCAGGATATTATTGGGAATTAATCCATTAAAGATTTCAGACGCTCCAGGGGATGTAACCGAAGGAGCACCAAGCTCAGCACCAATAAAATCTTCGTCTTTATAAATATTGTTGGCCCAACAGTTGTGGGTGTCTCCTGCAATAAAGATATTTTTTTTGGAAATAGATCGAACTGTATTTAAAAACCGTTTTCTTTCTTCAGGATACCCATCCCACGCATCAAAGTTATAAGGTAAATCCTCTTTTATAATTGTTTTGTAAAAACTCTGATACTCAGGAAGTTCATCAATAATATTATCAGGTATAGTTGGCAGCTTTAAAGTTGCTAATAATACTTGCTGTGCATATAGATTCCAGGTTTGATCGTCAAGATCATTTTCTTTTATAAAATCTAATTGCTTCTTTCCTATCAAGCTTCTTTTCTTATTGTTTAATTCTTTTAAAAAAGCTTCTTTTTGAAAATTTTTACCATCTTTAATGTAGTCATTTAGGTTAACTTGTTTAGATCTTGAAGAAATACGCGTTTCGAGTAACTTCAAGTCAATTAGCTTCCCAATTTTGTACCTTTTCCAATTATTGAAAGAGATTTTTGGCTCTCGAACAGGCATCCACTCATAATAAGCTTTAATAGCATTTCTTTTTCTCTGGCTGAAAGATCCTTCATTTAATTGATGATTTTCTGCATTATTTTTCCAAGCATCGTTGGTGATCTCATGATCATCCCATGCACATAATACAGGCATGGTAGAGTGTAATTTCTGTAAATCCATATCTGATTTATATTGTGCATGTCTTTGGCGGTAGTCACTAAGCGTTATTATTTCTTTATTTGGAATTGGCTGCCTATTAAGGCTGATCGAATTCTCTGTCGCATATTCACCTTGTTTATATTCGTATAAATAGTCACCTAAATGAATAGCCATATCAATAGACTTATCTTTTGAAGCAGAATTGTATGCATTGAAATAACC
The DNA here is from genome assembly GCA_902619265.1 of uncultured SAR86 cluster bacterium. Lineage (GTDB taxonomy): Bacteria > Pseudomonadota > Gammaproteobacteria > Magnimaribacterales > TMED112 > TMED112. Next base: position 95,524 of record CACNDL010000001.1, on the reverse strand, counting down.
AGCAGGATAATTAGAGCAACTGAAAACAGCAAGTTTAAAATTCTCAACATCTTCAGGTAAAGTAAAAGTTATTCCAATTTGTGAATAAACTCCTTCAGCAGCAAAACGATAAAAAACTTTTTGACCTGCAAATTTATTGGGAATTCTTGCATCTACTTTTACTGTAAAATCCCTCCCTACGGTAGTGTATTGTTTCCCAGATGCAATTATATTTTTAAAATCAATGGTATTTGATACTTCATAAAATACTAAAATACTACTTTTAGAATTGGATGTTACTTTAGTCCATAAAATTACATCGTCAGGTGTAGGGTCGCCACTTGCAACTCCATGTTTAAACCTAACTATTCTTTTAGTTTTAGAAAATAAATTGAAACTTAAAAAAAAAGTTAAAAATGCGAGTATTTTTAGAAAATTTCTTCTATTCAAGCTGGTATTTTAAAATTGTTTTGTTACAACTTTATGAATTTGATGTAAGATTTTCATCTTAAATTTGAATCAGGAGAATATAATAACAAAATGTCCAAAAAATTATTTGTAAAAACACATGGTTGTCAGATGAATGAATATGATTCTGCAAAGATGATTGACTTGCTTAAGGCTGAAGAAGATTTTGAGTTAGTAGATTCAGAAGATCAGGCTGATTTATTAATTTTAAATACCTGTTCGATACGTGAAAAAGCTCAAGAAAGAGTATTTCATCAAATTGGCCGTTGGAGAAAAATTAAGGAAGTAAAGCCGGACTTAAAAATTGCTATTGGTGGTTGTGTCGCTTCTCAAGAAGGCGAGAAAATTATAAAAAGAGCACCGTCTGTTGATATAGTATTTGGTCCGCAGTCTTTACACAATCTACCTAAGCTTTACAAAGATGAAAATTTAACAAAAAAACCACAAGTTGATATCTCCTTCCCTAAACTTGAAAAATTTGATCATATTCCAATGCCAGACAGAGGAGAAGCATCAGCATTCGTATCAATTGTTGAGGGATGTAATAAATATTGTTCATTCTGTGTAGTGCCAAAAACAAGGGGACATGAAGTCTCTAGAAATGTTGAAGATATTTTGAGAGAAGTTTCAATTCTTGCAGAAAAAGGGACAAAAGAAATTCACTTTCTAGGCCAAAACGTCAATAATTTTAAAGGTCTGTACAAAGGAGAAAAGTCTTCCTTAGCAAAGCTGATAGAACTAACTGCAAAAATTGAAAACATAGAAAGGATAAGATTTACAACTAGCCACCCACATGAATTCAAAGATGATCTCGTTGAGACTTATGCAAAAGTTCCAGAATTGGTGAGCCATGTTCATTTACCAGTTCAAAGTGGATCAGACAGAATTCTTAAATTGATGCGACGAAGATATACAGCTGAAAAATATTTAATATTGATCGATAAACTTAAAAAAGTAAGGCCAGATATGAGATTTTCTTCAGATTTTATAGTCGGTTTTCCAGGAGAAACAAAACAAGACTTCACTGATACTATGAATATCATAAATGAAGTAAAGTTTGATGAATCTTATAGTTTTATCTATAGCGCTAGGCCTGATACTCCAGCTGCGACAATGGAAGATGATGTATCACAAGGAGAGAAAAAGGAACGTCTTAATATTTTGCAAGCTAGATTAAACCAATTGTCATATGGTTATAGTCGAAAAATGGTTGGGTCAGTCCAAAAATGTCTGGTGACTGGAATCTCAAAAAAAGATCCAGGTCAACTTCAAGGCCGAACAATATGTGACAGAGTGGTAAATTTTAGATCAGATAGTATTGATTTAGTTGGACAATTGATTAATATTCGAATTAACGATGCACTACCAAATTGTCTTAGAGGATCAATTCAAAATTAAAAATCTTGTATAGCCACCAATTAAATTTCTCTAATCTACCGCCAGAACAACTGATGTTGCTATGCGGTGAGCTCAATAAAAATCTTAAACAAATAGAAAAAGCGTTGAAGATTAAAGTAATTCAGAATGGAACTGAATTTAACATCTCAGGCAATCAAGATGATGTAGAAATGGGCGTATCAGCTTTATTTGATTTGAAACAAAAGTTGGAGACAAATTCTGTTATTACTCCAGATCTTATTCATCTCAGCTTGCATACTGCTAAATTTTCAGATGCTGAAAAAATAGACTCAAAAGAAGTTCACATCAAAACACCAAGAGCCTCTGTAACTGCTCGAGGCAAAAATCAAAAAGAATATTTAACAAATATTGCAAGCGCTGATTTAACTTTTGGTGTAGGACCATCTGGTACAGGCAAAACCTTTCTTGCAGTAGCTAGAGCTGTAGATGATTTGATTAAAGAAAAAATAAGAAAAATTGTTCTTGTTAGGCCAGCAGTTGAAGCAGGAGAAAAATTAGGTTTCCTTCCGGGCGATTTGAGCTCAAAAATTGATCCATATTTAAGACCTCTCTATGATGCACTACATGACATGCTTGGAGCTGAAAGGGTGAATAGATTGGTAGAGAGAGACATAATAGAAATTGCACCTTTGGCTTATATGCGAGGAAGAACTTTAAGAGAGGCCTTTATCATAATGGATGAAGGTCAAAATACAACCATAGAACAAATGAAAATGTTCCTTACACGATTAGGTTTTGGATCAAAAGCAGTTGTAAATGGAGACTTAAGTCAGATAGATTTACCAAAAAGCTCAGTCTCAGGCCTTAAACATGCCATCGAAGTTCTTAAAGATGTTGAATCTATTAAATTTACAAAATTCACGGCGCGAGATGTAGTTAGACATTCCCTGGTTCAGGAAATTGTTGAGGCTTATGATAATTTCGAGTGAAAATTGTAAGGTTGAGTTTTTTGATCAGCCTGAATATGTGACCAATCAATCAGATAAAATTAAACATATTTTAAATCTATTCCTGGATTTTTTTGACATTCTCAAATTAGATTTAGAAATTAGTTTTTGCAGTGAAAGTCAAATAAGAGAACTTAATAAAAAATTCAGAGGTAAAGATGCTATCACTAATGTATTGTCCTTCCCAGATCAGGAGTTAAAAATTTTATCAAAGCAATGCATTGGTGAGTTGCTAATTTGCCAAAATATTCTTGAGAGAGAAGCATTAGATCAGAAAAAAAGAACCTTTGATCATTTTACTCATCTTTTAATTCATTCAATGCTTCATATTGTTGGCTATGGGCACGAAAATGAAAATGATGCTATATTAATGGAAACAAAAGAAGTTGAATTTTTATCAAAAATTGGAGTAAAAGACCCTTATAAATAATGCCAGACGAACCATCGCAATCGTTTTTTTCAAATTTAAAAAATTTATTTAGTTCAAACAAAAATACTGCAGAAGCTGCAAAACTTACTGTGCCTGAAGACGAAAGAATTGAGGAATTAATAGAAAATGTTTTAAGCATAAAAGACTCGGTTGTTAAAGAAATAATGATACCTAAAGTCAATATTTCTTCTATAACTGAATCGGATAGCTTGGAGCAAGTATATTCAGTAGTTAACGATACAAAGCATTCACGCTATCCAGTATTTAATAAAGAAAAAGATAAAGTAATAGGGATTTTGCATGTGAAAGATATGCTTGGCTCAATCAAAGAAAATGCTTTCAGTTTAAGCTCTATTTTGAGAGAAGCTAAACATATACCAGAATCTCAATCTGTAACATCTCTTTTAGAGGATTTTAAAAAAGATAAAGCTCACCTAGCAATAGTCCTAGACGAGTATGGAGTTATATCAGGATTGATTACCATTGAAGATATTCTTGAAGAAATAGTTGGAGAAATTGAAGATGAATTCTATGAAGAAAAAAATAATGAAATTATTAAAATAAATGACAAAGAATTTATCGTTTCATCAACTATTGAAAAAGAAAAGTTTGAAGAGTTTTTCTCTATCCACCTAGATTGCCCTGAAGTTGAAACGCTGGGAGGTTTCATGCTTAAAGAAATTGGCCATTTACCAAAAGTTGGGGAAAAAATTCAAGTCGATTATTTAGAAATGATAGTCACTTCAGCTGATCAAAGAAAAATAAAGAAAATTACGGTTCGAAAAGTTGAATAAGCACTTTTTAATAGGCTGGCTATTATCCTTTGCTTTCTGGGCTTATTCAATTTCTTGGATTTACGATGCAATTAATTATTATGGTGCTGGTGTTCTTTTAAGCAGCAGTATCACCTTTTTATTGATAACTTACCTTTCGGTTTATTTTGGTATCTTTTTGTTTGCCATAAATTATTTTAAAGAACATCAGTATAGGTTTTTAATCATTCCTAGTGTCTTTTTCATACTTGAATGGCTTAGATCTTGGTTTATATCAGGGTTTCCTTGGCTAAATTTAGGGATTATGTCAGAGAGTTTATGGGGTTTGCTTCCAGTCGTAGGCGTATCTGGCACATCTTTCTTAATTATTTTAGTTATAGCTTTATTCTTTGAAAGAAAAAAAGCGATTATTGCTCGGATCTCTGCAAGTTTAATCTTATTGCTTTTATTCTTTGGACCAGGACACTATCAAGAAGGTGGAGAAGAGGAGCTAAACATTACTGTGGTTCAGCCACTTGATACAAATATGACAGAAATTGTTCAGATTACAAATAATGCTAATAGCGATCTAGTCATATGGCCAGAAGCTGTAACTGTTTACGACCAGAGCATTTCTAGTTTAACTTCTGGAAAAATAGTTATTGGTGGGTTCTTTAGAGAAGAGGAAAATTATTTCTATACATCTGCGATAAACCTTAAAACTGGTCATTTTTATGACAAGAGAAACCTTGTGCCTTTTGGAGAATTTCAGCCTTTCGGGGCTTTGCTTGAAAATTTTAATGATTTTTTCAACATACCCAATTCAAGCTTAAATCGTGGCGAGAAAAATCAAGCAAAAGCAGATTGGTCAGCACTAATATGTTGGGAGCTTGCTTTCAACAGTACATTTATTAATAGAACAAGAGGAACAAAATATATTATTCATATGAGCAATGATAAATGGTACGGCAAATCAATGCCTGCACAGCATTTAAAACATGCAAAAGCTAGAGCAGTAGAATCTAATAAATGGGTTGCAAGAGCCACACTTGATGGAATCTCACAAATAATAAGTCCTAGATCTAAAGAATCATCAAGAATCTTAAAAAGAGGAGAGAAAGGCTCTATAACTCACAAAATAACCTTAAATGATAAAGACACTTTTTATTTGAAATATGGAGATGCTCCATTTTTAATATTTTCTATTTTGACTTTACTATTCGGTTTCTATCAAAGAAAAAATGAAGAATAAATTATTTTTTATAATATTATTTATGATGTCTTTATCGTCGAAAGAAATACAAATTTCTATTTCAAAGCAAGAACTTTACCTAATTGAATTTGGAGAAATATCGAAAACATATAAAATCTCGTCTTCCAAGTATGGCGAAGGCTCAAAAGAAAACTCATTTAAAACACCATTGGGTAAACATGAAATAAAAAAACTTATTGGCAAAAATGAGCAGAAAGGTATGAGATTTATTGGTCGAACGCCAAGTCAACTATACCCAATATATGATAATGAAGAAGTTTATGTTACTGATGATGTAGTTCAGTCAAGAATTATTTGGTTATCTGGTATGGAAGAGGGCATCAACCAAGGTCCAGGCGTAGATTCATTTGACAGATATATTTATATCCATGGGACTCCAGAAGAGTGGTTACTTGGGCAAAAAGCTTCAAAAGGGTGTATAAGAATGGCAAATAGTGATGTTATTGAGCTATTTGATCTGCTTTCAGGCGGAGAAATTGTCTATATTAATAAATATTAGTTATTTTTATAAATAAGTAGTATTTATTTATAAAAACTATTGATATTATATAATAAATATTTATTATATTTGTATTAGTCAGTCTCTCCTCTCCCCCATGACTGACACGCGAGGGGCTTCGGCCCCAAGCATTTTAAGAGAAAGTATGGAAAAATTTGCAGACAACATAGAATTAGTTATCCTCTTCACGATTTTTGCAGTGCTTTTACTTGGTATCTCATCAGTCTAAAATAACACCCTAGGTAAAAATATGAAAAAACTTGTTATATTCGCAATCTTTTTTAGTTTTAGTGCATTTCCTTGTAGTGATTTGCTTGATACAGATGTAAAAGTTTTAAACGAAAATCAACTTAAAAATTTATGTGAGTACGATAACCACACAATACTTGTAGTTAATACAGCAAGCAAGTGTGGTTTTACATATCAATACGAACAGCTCGAATCCTTACAAAGAAGATTCAAAGACAAAAAATTTACAGTTTTGGGTTTTCCATCTAGAAATTTTTTAGGCCAAGAATTTAATGATGAAGAAAAAGTAAGTGAGTTTTGTAAATCAACTTTCGATGTTTCCTTCCCATTATTTTCAATAACAAACGTAAAAAATTCAACAAATCACCCTTTTTACAAAAAATTATATAAGTTAACAAGTGATAGGCCTTCTTGGAACTTTCATAAATACCTAATCACGCCTGAAGGTAATATCAAAAGCTTTTCACATAGGATTGATCCTGAAGACGATTTAATTGTTTCTGCAATTCAAGATTCAATCAATCTGTAACTTGAATTTTCTCCAACAATAACTATTTGTGGCTTATTAATAGCAAATATGCCAACGTCTACTACACCAGTTATTGATAAAATTTCAGTTTCAATTTTTTTAGGGTCAGAAATTTTAAAGTCATGAAGATCATAAATATAATTATTGTTATCGCTCAATAATTCTCTGCGAAGAATGGTTTTTGAATACTTTTTTAGCTCAAATAATACTTTGTCATTCTGATTAATATCAATTTCAATGGGAAGAGGAAACTTTCCAAGAGTTTGAACAATTTTTGATTCATCTACTATACATATAAAACTTTCAGCAATTTTAGCTAGCTTCTTTTCGTTAGTATGGGCACCACCACCACCTTTTATTAAATTAAGATTTTCGTCGACTTCATCAGCACCGTCTACGTAGAAATCCAGACCAACCTCAGGGTCATAATCACTTACTCGAAAACCTAAATTCTTTAATAGATTTGTTGTTCTATCGGAGCTGGAAAAAACTTCATTTATTCTTTTTCTTAATTTTGGGAGGAAATGTTCCGTAAACTGATCAGCTGTACTACCAGTTCCAATGCCTAATATTAATGGCTCCTTACCTTTTGCTATTAATTCATAAGCGCCTAAAGCAGCATTATATTTTTCAGACATAGACTTTTTTATCAGAGATCACTCTATCTAATCTTACATCAAACTCTGTTTCAAAATTAGTCTCAGATAATTGAAAATCGTAACAAATCCCCCAAAATTTTGGTTTATCGGCTATTCCAAGCAATTGGCTTAAAGTTTTATCGTAATAACCGTTTCCAAAACCCACTCGGTGCAGATTTTTATTAAAAGATATCAGCGGGACAAGGAAAATATCTATTTCATTAAGTGGTATTGACTGTTTTTCAATTGGTTCCTCTATTCCATATTTGTTTAGTTTGAAACCTTTGCTATCTGTATGAAAAGTTAATCCAGCTTTAGAAATTTTTGGATAATGATAAATTTTATTTATTAGTTGAGTTGGCTGAGGTTCATTTCTGAAAGCCCTAAAACTAGCTATGTTTTTAGCAACAATATATTCTTTTTGAAGTTCGAGGTTTCTATTAATTTTTGAAGTTAAAAGAATTCTCTTTTCTGTAGAAAGTTTATCTCTCTGTTCTATGAAATACTTTCTAATTTTTAACTTAGACATCTGAATCATTGTTTCCAGTCACCCTGAACCCTAAGGACAGGTGGGCAACTCTTTTATTTAGTAAGGCTTCCCTATCGAAAAAGTAACGCACAGCTAAATAAAATCTGTTTCCCTTAATTTACATTATCGGTTCTAGAATAAATTCTGAAAACCTAATGATTCAGACAATCTAAATATATAACTATTTTTATGTTTTTTGGAGTTATTGATTAAGAAATATTTCGATTTTATTTATTAATTGTGATATTTCATCATCTGATTGCATCTTATCGTCTGTTTCTTTTGTGATCAACTTTTCATTTTCAATAGCCAGCTGTAAAGCTGAGTATACAATTGCATCATCTAGCTGTTCTTCTGTATGTTCAATGTTTTCAATCAGATCTATAATTTTCTTTTCAGCTTTTTTAAACGGTACATAATCATTAAATGGGATCATGAAAGAAAACTTTCTATCTTTAATGAAAAGCTCAACTCTCTGCTCATTCATCCTAAAGATTTTCCTCCATCAATATTAATATTTCTACCAGTCATATAAGTATTTTTTGAAAGCAAATAATCAATTATTGCAACAATATCCTTTTCATTACCAATCCTTTTCATCGGAATGCTTGCTAATATCTCATTCTTTTTATCCGCACTAGGTTCGTTTACGTCCCAGAGAATTGCGCCCGGACTTACTGAGTTAACTAATACATTTGGTGCTAATTCTTTTGCTAAAGATTTTGTGAAATTCAATAGACCTGCTTTTGCGGCAGTATAAACGGTATAATTTCTTAAGCCTTGTTCAGCATGAATGTCAGCAATATTAACAATGTGACCTTTATTTTTAATCAGCTCATTAGAACAAAATTTTGAAAGAAAAATTGGCAAGTATAAATTTGAAGAAGTTAGTTTTACCCAATCATCATGAGATGTTTCGCTAAGTTTTTTTGGATAAAATGTTGAAGCATTATTTATCAATGCAGTGAGACCATTTAATTTATCTTCTAACTCTTCATAAAAGATTTTACAAGAGTCATTATCATCAAAATCACATTGAATAATCTCACAGGATTCTGCTCTAACAGAATTAAGCTTCTCTTTGATTGATTCTGCTTCTATTTTTGAAGATCTATATTGGAAAATAATATTCCAACCATTTGCATGAAAATGATTAACTAAGGCTTTGCCAATTCTTTGCGCTCCACCTGTTATCAGTACTTTATTAGCCATATTTTTCTATTATTTTTTTTAGTTCTTTTTCTTTAGCGCTCTCAATTTCTTGTTTTTTATTAGAAGCCAAAGCACCAAAGTTAAAGTTAGCATACTCTTTTATAATAGGAATGCATTCTAAATTAATATCTTTAAAAAATTGAAGTGTATAAATAGCATCCCGCAAATTATTTTTTGAAAAATCTCCAAAAAACTTAACTTTATAACTAACATTCCCCTTTTTATCGTAATCAAAAAACTTTTTCCACAGTGAAAGTTGTTTTGAAAAGCTCTTTGGAATCTCCAAACACACCGCAAATTCAAATTCATTTGCTTGTGATACTTCGCACCACTTTATTTCTGGAATATCTGAATTTATATTCGGAATCTCAGTTAATTTATTAAACCAAGGTGTATCAAGGTTATAGTTTCTTATTATTTGCAAGAATTCGCTAAAATCATACTCTAAGCCTCTCATTACTTCTCCCCAAACTCTTTCAGATGATAATTTTGAAAGCTCATTTGATGTAGAAATTTTATTAAGTGCCTGCTCCATACTTTCATGAAGAAAAAATTCAGGAAATTGTGCCTTAAATCTAGCAACTCTTAACGCTCTTAATGGGTCTTCAAAAAATGCCTGAGATACTGGTCTTAAACATTTATTTTTAATATCTTTGGCGCCGTTAAATGGATCAATAAGGTTGCCATCTTCATCTAATGCCATGGAATTGATAGTTAAATCTCTTCTTTCTAGATCTTCTTCTAATGTTACGCTCGGAGAAAAATTAAATTGGAAATTTTTATGACCAACGCCAGTCTTTCTATCTTTTCTAGCTAATGCATATTCCTCGTTTGTATTTGGATGCAAAAAAACTGGAAAATTTTTGCCAACTTGTTTAAACCCTTTTTCAATCATTTCTTCTGGCGAGGAACCTACAACCACCCAATCAGTATCTTTTGGCTTCAAACCCATTTGGGTATCTCTTACAGCACCACCAACTTTAAAAATCTTCATGTGACAGAATCCACAGTTATTATAGATTTATCTTCAATATTAATTGCTGCTAAAGAGCCTCCCCATACACAGCCTAAATCAATCCCTTTTATATTGTTATGATTAGTAACGCCATTCAAAGCTGCCCAATGTCCAAAGATAATGTTATCAACATCCTTTAGGCATTTATGCTTATATGAGAACCATGGATTAAATTTATTAGATCCAGCTTTTTTTAATTTTGTTTGAAGGTCAAGTTTATTTTTTTCGGAAATAAAACGCATTCTGGTAAAAACATTAATTAGGTACCTTCTTCTATTTTTCTTGTTAGTTGATTTTGATATAGCTTTGCTTCGATCGCTGTACATTGTCGAAAAAAATTCTTCCGGATCTTTTTTTAGATCTTCTTGTAACTCATCATTAGCACTTAAAGTGTTATCTAGCGACCAGCTTGGCAAAACTCCTGCATGCACGATTAAAGATTTTTTCTTATTGCTCGAAACAACTTTTGCAAATGAAAATTGTGAAAAATAATCAATTATTTCAATTGCCTTATTTTTATTTATTAGCCTTTGCATAGTATCCTTTTTTTTATTATGTTTTCTGGCACCAATAAGTATTGCCATTAAATGTAAATCATGATTTCCAAATACACTCTTCACGTTATTTTTAATCACGTAATCAACTACTTTCTCTGATTCAGGACCTCTATTGACTAAATCACCAACACACAAGAATTTATTTTCTTTATTTGGGTCTATTAGTTTTATAAGGTTTTTAAATTCCTTGTAACAACCCTGGATATCGCCAATAACATATTTAGAGTTTGTTTTCATAAAGATTTAGTATTTCAAAAAAATTATTTATCTCAAGCTCCTCAGGCCTCTTATTTAAGTCAAAATTAAATGATTCACTTGATAAATCAATCTTTTTTAATGCACTTGATATTTTTTTCCTTGGATTAGCAAAACAAACAGACAAAATTTCTTGCAATAAATTATATTTAATACGGAAATTAGCATACTTATCGTGAGGAGTAATTTTAATTAGAGTTGAATTAACCTTTGGTTTTGGTTCAAAAGCATCTGGTGGTATGTCAAATAAAGGCTCGATTTCACAGAATAATTGGCATTGAATTGATATTTTTGTTGCTTTTTGATTTGTAAGAAACCTATTTGCTAATTCTTTTTGTATCAAGAAGACACAATGCCTAAATTTAAGGCCTGATTCAAGAAGTCGAAAAATTATTTGAGATGAAACATTGTATGGAAGGTTCCCCATGATAACCTTATCTTCAAAGTTAATTTCATTTAGATCTATTTTTAAAAAGTCCTTATTATGTATTTGAAAATTTTCGTCAATATGCTTTTTTCGTAACTTTTCACTAAATCTTGGATCAATTTCAATTGCTGTGAGACTATTAGATTTTTTAAGGATAAGTTCAGTCAGCGCTCCATCTCCTGAACCAATTTCAATTACATCATCCAACTTCTGAATTTGAGAACTCTGAACTATTTTTTCAAGAAAAAAACTATCTGTTAAAAAATTCTGTCCTAGTGATCTTTTAAGCTTCATTTCTAGCTATCGAAATTAATAATGCTTCCATCATGCTGTCATAATTCGCAGAATAATCTTTTGCAATGTCTTCAGCTGTGCCGTGATCAACAGATACTCTCAAGAAAGGCAAACCTAATGTGATATTCACAGTTTTGTAAAAGTCGATAGCTTTAAGAACGGGCAATGCTTGATCGTGATACATTGATAAAACTGCATCATATTTAGTTTGTGTAAATACTGTATCAGCGGATATAGGTCCATTTGCATCATATCCTTCATGTTGTAACTCATCAATCGTCGGCATAATAACATTTTGTTCTTCATCACCAATTGTGCCAAATTCTCCTGCATGTGGGTTAATTCCAAGCACAGCAATTTTTGGATTTGCTAATTTGAAAATATCTATAAGACCATGATGCAAAAGCTTATATTTATTTTTGATTAGATCTCTCGAAATAACATTGGGCACCACTCTTAGAGGCACATGGGTTGTGGTAATTCCTAGATGCAAATCTCCATTAGTCATGTACATTAAAACTTCATTAGCATTAAATTTTTTCTTCAAAAACTCTGTATGACCCGTAAAGTTTTGTATATGTTTTTGAATGATGCTTTTGTTTAATGGACCAGTTACTAAACTTGAAGAATTTTTTAGTGCTAGATCAGCAGCTGTTGATAAACACTCAATGATAAAACTTGAATTATTGAAAGTTGGTTTTCCTAATACAAAATCCTGGCAACCATCTATATTTATGAGATTGACTGAATCAGGCTGAGCTTCATTTACATCAGAAATAGGGTTTATCTTCTGTTTCACGTCTAGAGCTGATATTGCACCTTCAATAACTTTTGGTGAAGAAACTAAGATGATTTTAGACAAATGTTGTCTTAGCCTTTGATCTTTTATAGCTTTTATAAAAACTTCAGGACCGATACCAGAAGGGTCGCCTAAAGAAACAAAAGTAGGTTTATTAATCAAGCTCCTTGATCTCAACGAAAGCATCAGCTCTCAATTCTTGTAAGTCTGTTTCTAGTTCTTCTTGAAACTTTCTGTTAAATAGATAGGAAAAAGCTCTATCCTCAACATTTTCATTAGTTTTGTCTTCAACTCTTGTCCCAAGCACTTCTAAAATATGCCACCCGAATTGACTTAAAAATGGATCAGTAATTTCATTAAGATTCGATTTAATCATTTGCCTTTCAAATTCATCATCATAAACTCCTTCGCCAGCCCAGCCCAGATTTCCACCTTCTTGCTTTGAGCCAGGATCATCAGAATATTCTGATGCTAGTTCACTAAAACTCTCTCCAGACTCTATTCTATTCTTGATTTCTTTTATTAGATTTTCACTTGCAGCATCAGGTCTGATTCGATTTGGTATGAGCAGGATATGTCTAACATCCCATTGTTTCTCGAATAAAACAGTTGGCCCTCGCTTATCTTCCAAGTATAGAATGTGATTACCCGCACCACTTTTGATAGGCACAGAGAGATCCCCAATTTTCATATCTTTAATATAATCAGAGAAGAGTTCTGGGAAAGCTGGTAATTTTCTCCAACCCAGATCCCCTGAATCATTATCTTCTGAAAAAGTAGAGATTAAATTCTCTATATTTATTCCATTTTCTAAACCGGATAATGCTTCTTGATAAACTGTGTCGGCATTTTTTGAAGAGTTGTTTCTAATAAGAATTTGCCTTACTTTTAGCTCAGGTCCAAGTTGATTCTGAGCTTCTTCGGTTTCCAAAAAATTTGCTAATTCATCTCTACTGATCTGAATTTTATTTTGAATTCGACCTTGTTGAACTCTATTTATCTTTAAATTTTTTCGGACTTCTTCCCTTAAGTCTGAGTAGGAATCTCCTCTTTCCTCGACAACTTTAATAAATTCTTCAATACTTAGGTTGTTTTGCTGAGCAAGTCTTTTGACAGTAAGGTTCAATTCTTCATCACTGATTTTAATTCCTACTCTATCCGCAATTTGAAGTTGAATTTCAGCGGTTATTAGTTGTTCTTGAATATCTTCTCTAAGAATTTCATCTGATGGAATTTTTTCACCATTAAGAGTGGCATTTTTTTTAAAATCAGCAATTCTTTGCTGAATGTCTGACTCCAACACAACACCGTCATTAACGATCACAGCAACTCTATCTAACTCTTGAGATATTAAAGAATTTGCGCAAAGCAAAAGAGCTAAAATTCTAATTAAATAGTCCATCATTAATAATATTATCTATCGGAGTAAGTATATTTGTAAGTCCAACCAACTCAAATTCAAAACTTAGATTATTTTTTACTTTAGGATTAGTCAAATATATTAAGTCAAAATAAGAAGTTTCAGCGAAATTTGGATCAATAAATGGAAAAAATCTTGCTCTTTCCATACTTAATCTTAGTCTAAAGCAGTCATACTCCCATTGAAGGCCCAAAATATTTTCATTGATAATTTCTTCTTCTTTTGAATATTGAGCCCTAGAAAAAATCTGAAAATTATCAAAATCTCTTCTAAATTTCAGTACATAGTTGTCTAACGGTTGAAGAGGGTAGCTGGATGGAACGATATTATTTTTTTGTAATGACAAAAATGTTTTATCATCGATATATTCTACTCCTGCCATTAATCCCATGAAATCACTTTTTTCATAACTGTAATTACCCTTAGCAAAAAGATTTAGGTTTTTATTTTTAGTTTTTGCGGAAAAAAAGATTGGTCGTTTATCATAAAATTTCCTAAAAATATTATTTTCTTCTTCAAAATTATACTTTTCATAAAGATTAGAGGATATTGAAAAATTAAAAGCAAAATTGCTCCAATCTTTATAAATAAAAAGCTTTCTTGAACTACTAGATCTATCCTTTCCCACCCAAGAATTTAAAGAAATATTTGATTCAGGTGAAGGTAGAGAAGGGTATGAATCTAAAATTGGCAATGACGATTCATCGTTAAATGTTGACCATATGAAGCCGAGTTTTAGGCTTTTATCTTCAAGAAATGAAAATATTTGAGATGTAGCAATATTATTTATGGTTAAGTTTTCACTTGTATCTTCTATCTCGTAATCTCGGTTGGAGATTAAGAATTTTGATTCATAATTTAAGGCAGCATATGAAAAGTTTTTCTTTATCTCTATATCTCTCGAAATTCTTTCCACCTGATCATAAAGAATATATGGCATTTCTAAGCTATTTGGTGTGTTATTGGAGAATTTTGCATATTCGGAATTCATATCTAAAAACCAATCGTTGATAATAAAAAACCTCTCGTAAGCAATATAATCTTTTGAATGAGATACGGGCCTTAATGCTCCAATATTTATAAAGTTATCTGAAAAAAAAGAAATGTTTCTATTTTCATTCAAAAATGAAATTCCAATTGACTGTTTTAAATCTAAACTTCTCCTGTTTATATCTAAATACTTAAATCCATAATCCTGTATCAGTGAATTACCACTAAAATCTGAATAATCTAAAGTTAGCGAAAGAAAGTCATTTAAATTTATCACAGAATCTATGTCATAAACCCAAGAACTATTTTCATCGTCCAAAGCTAAGCTACTAAAATGAAAATTATTAATACCATTATCAAAGTTATAGTCAATAGAAAGACCAAATGAGGAGTTTGAATAGATAGGTTCTAAGACAAATTCAGAATTTTCACCTTTAGTTTTAAATTTGTAGCTAATATCTAGATTAGAATCAGTTACACCAAGGTTTGGAATATCAAAGCTATCATCTTCATCAAGGCTAACCTCACCCAACCAAAAAATAGGCACATTAAAAATTCTAAGTTTTGTATTTTGAATCGTTAAATTTTCATTTTCTAAATTTGCATTTTCAGCAGTTAAGCTCCACACAGAGCTTTTTTTACAAGAAGTTACTTTAATATTTTTTAATTCTAAATCTTCACCATTGCTTTCAGCCGAATCAAATGAAAGATTTATTTTTTCAGAGAGATCAATATTGCCATCTTCAATAATTATGTTTGCAGCATCAGATTCATCACAATTTTCTGCACTCAAGGACAAGCTGAAACAAATTAAGAGAACTCCAAGATTATTAACTTTTTTCATATGCCTGTATTATAAGACTTATACTATTGGAAAAAGTTTTATGAGTCTTAAAGATAAAGTAATTTTTATGTCAGGTGGAAGCAGAGGAATTGGGCTTTCTATTGCTCTTCGAGCTGCTCAAGATGGAGCTAAAGTTGTTATCGCAGCAAAGACTGTAGATCCTCATCCAAAACTTGAAGGGACGATTTTTACAGCAGCTGAAGAAATTAAAAAAGCTGGTGGACAAGCATTGCCTGTTCAATGCGATATTCGCTTTGAGGAAAGTATTCAAAACGCAGTTGATCAAGCTATAGAGGAATTTGGTGGAATAGATATATGCGTTAATAATGCTTCTGCAATAAGTCTCACACCTACACTTCAAACAGATATGAAAAGATATGATCTTATGCACAATATTAATGGCAGAGGTACATTTTTAATGAGCAAGCTTTGCATTCCTCATTTACTAAAATCTGAAAATCCACATATTTTGAATTTATCTCCACCACTTGATATGGATCCGCTTTGGTTCCAGGGCTCGCTTGCATACACAATGGCTAAATTTAATATGAGTATGTGTGTGTTGGGTATGGCTGCAGAGTATTCAGGCAAAATCGCAGTAAATGCACTTTGGCCAAGAACTGCCATTAGGACTGCAGCTGTAGCAAATGTACTAGGTGGGCAAGAAATGTACGATAAATCAAGAAAACCTGAAATAATGTCTGATGCTGCATACATCATTTTAAATAAGGACTACAAAACGTTTAGTGGTAACTTTTTAATAGATGATTCATTGCTTGCTGAGCATGGGGAAACTGATTTTAGTAAATATGCAGACTATCCTTTTGATCAATTAATGCCTGACTTTTTTGTGCCTGCAGATGGCTACCCTGTTCCAAAAGTAGTCAAAGAGAGTTGAGAGCAGACCAAAAAGAAATTACCAACTGGTTAAGTAAAACCATTGGTAATAGTTCGTTTAATATCAAAGAACTACGTCAAGAAGCTAGTGATAGAAAGTATTACAGAATAAAAGCTGAAAATATTTCGTATGTATTAACTGATAATTTTGATAAAACAGATCAATCAGCAAATTTTCTATATGCTTCAAAAATTTTAAAAAATAGTTCTGTGAATGTGCCCGAAGTTTTAGCATTTTCAGAAGATTTAAGATTTGTTTTATTACAAGATCTTGGTGATGAAAGCCTTGATATCAATGATGAATACAATGACGAAAAAATTCTAGAAATGGCATTGGAACAGCTTTCAAAAATATATTTTTCTGACCAAGATGTTCTAAAAAGTGTTACCAAAGAATCTCTACTTCTACAAACCAACAGTTTCATGGATTTTTGTAGAGAAAAAAAGTGTTCTAATGATGAGATAAAATCACTTGAAAACCTCAGAAATGAATTAGTTCATAATTTGTTGAATCAACAATTTATTCCCTCTCATAATGATTTTGAAAGAAGAAATTTAATGATGTTTGAGGGAAAATTATTTGTTATTGATTTTCAAGATTTAAATATGGGGCCTATAGGCATAGATCTAGCTTCAATTATGTATGAGCATTCTTATGAATATCCGAAGGCCTTGATTGATAACTTGCTTGAGAAACATCTTAAAAATAATGGTTTAAACGCATCTAGTGCAGAATTAAAAGATATGATTATGCACGCTTTAGCACATCGTTCGATGCGAGTAGTAGGTACTTTCAACAAATATTTTAAAGAAGGTAAACTTTTAAACAGAAAATTAGATTTAGAAAAATTTCTAAAAAGAATATATTTAGCCCTTTCTACATTAAAAAAGGAAGAAGCAAAAATAGTGAAAAAGTTATTATGAAAGCAATGATATTAGCAGCAGGTTTTGGTAAAAGGCTTGGAGAATTAACCAAAAGCAAACCAAAGCCATTATTAGAAGTAAAAGGAAAGCCATTAATCGATTACCATATTGAAAAGCTTATTTCCTCTGGGTTTAAAACTATAGCTATTAATACTCATTATCTAGGTGCCCAAATTTCTGACCATATAATTGATAATTTTGGACAGAGAGTTGAAATACATATAAGTCATGAAAAGCAACTTCTTGGCACTGGAGGTGGAATAAAAAAAGCCATATCAGATTTCGGAGATGAGGATATAGTTGTGATTAATTCAGATATTTATTCAGATCTCGACTATACATATTTTTCAAATTTCTCGGCTAATACTTTATTTGTAGTCCCCTCAAATCATTCTGGTTCTGGTGACTTTTTTGTTGAGGAAAAACTTATAAGCCTTGAGGGTGAGAAAAATTACACATGGACAGGTTTTAGTATTATCAATAAAGAAACTTTTAATCAAAATCATGATTCAAGCTTTCATTATTGGCATGACTGCTTAAAACTCCTTGCCAATAACAAAAAACTTAACGCAGAAATTTTGGATATAAATTGGTATGATGTCGGTAACGTTGAGACATTAAAAAAACTTAATAATTAAAGTGAAAAAAATTATTGCTCCTTCAATTCTTTCTGCTGATTTTTCAAGATTGGGTGAGGAAGTTGAAAATGTTATTAGTGCAGGAGCAGATTGGGTGCACTTTGATGTTATGGACAATCATTACGTTCCAAATTTAACCATTGGACCAATGGTTTGCAGATCTTTAAGAAGTTACGGCATAAAAAATTTTATTGATGTTCATTTAATGGTCGAACCAGTAGATGCCTTAGTAAAAATGTTCGCAGAAGCTGGTGCAGACCTAATTTCATTTCATCCTGAGGCAACAAAAGATGTAGATAAAACTTTGGCTTTAATTAAAGATTCTGGTTGCGCCGCAGGATTTGCCGTTAATCCTTCAGAAGGTTTAGATATAGTTAAAAATTATATTGAAGAATTGGATTTGGCCTTATTAATGTCAGTAAATCCTGGATTCGGTGGTCAGAAATTTATAGATGATGTATTACCAAAAATTACTGAGATGAGAGAAATTATTGATAGTTCTTCCAAAGAGGTTAGGCTGGAGGTTGATGGTGGCTTGAATACTGAAAATATAAAAACAGTTTGTGATGCAGGAGCAGATACATTTGTTTTAGGCTCAGCTATATTTAATACAGATGATTATTCGAATACTATTAATAAGCTTCGTAACAGCATTTCTTAGTTCTAATGAAGATTTAATACCAGCGAAAATTGGTGAAAAAGAAATATTGCTTAAAATTGCTAATACTCAAGCTTCGCGCGCTGACGGCTTAATGGGCGTAAAAGCTCTTGAATACAATCAAGGTATGATTTTTATTTGGCCAAATGCTTCAAGAAAATGCATGTGGATGAAAAATACTTTCATAGATTTATCTGTAGCTTTTATTGATAGGGAAAGAAAAATTACTGAAATTAAAGAACTAAAGTCTAAAAGCTTGGAGTCAATTTGCTCATCTAGAGGAAATATCATAGCTGCGATAGAAATGAATAAAGGCTGGTTTAGAGAAAATAATATTGAGCCAGGCGTAAAGGTTTTATTGCCTTAAAAATATCGACTTAGGGTCGTCATTATTTTTGAAGTTGCAGTCATCATTCCTTTTACAGATGGTGGAAGCTCTTCACTGCCGTAATCTTTTGCTTCTTGACCATGTATCTCCTCTTCTTCCAGCATCTTTTCAAGAATTTTTCTGCTCTTTTCATCTTTTGGAGACATTTCTTTTAAATGTCTCTTAAGGTGTTCTACTACTTGTTTTTCTGTTTCTTCCACGAATCCTAAACTTGTAGCGTCACTTATTAAAGCTGCTATAGATCCAAGGGTGAAGGATCCTGCATAATAAAGTGGATCAAGTATAGATTTCTTACCACCAAGCTCATCAAGTCTTTTGCTGCACCACTCTAAATGCGCAAATTCTTCATCTCCTGCTTTAATTAAGTGCTTTCTAACCTCAGGTGTATTTGTAAAAAAAGCTTGCCCTCTATAGAGTGCTTGTGCTGACACTTCACCCGAAGCATTCACTCGCATAAGTGATATGGATTTCTGTCTTTCTTCATCTGTTAAAGAATTATCAAGTTCGCCAGTATTCTTATATGTTATTGTTTTTAAAAAATGGCTAAGCTCTGTAGCTAATTTATCGTTAAGACTCATAAATTTTTCCAATGTCAGTCCTATATATAGTGCCATCAAATTCGATTTCATCAATCCTGTTGTAAATATAAGACATACAATCTTCTAAATTTGATGCATGATAATTGAGAGAAAAAACTCTCCCACCAGAAGTTAATAGTTCGTTTTCAACAATCTCTGTTCCCGCATGAAATAGTTTTAGTTTATCCAAATTTCCTATTTTAATTGGTAATTTAGTCTTATATTTTTCAGGATAGCCACTTGATGCAATAACTACGCCCATAGATGAACCTTGTTTCCAAGATATTGAAACCTTCTTATTATTAAGAGCATCCTCAAGACATTCGACAAGATCTGAATCCATCTGCATCATTAAACATTGGGTTTCAGGATCACCTAAGCGACAATTAAATTCTAAAACTTGAGGATTATCATCTTTGACCATAAGCCCAAAGTACATAAAACCATAATAGGAAACACCCATCTTATTTAGCCCATCTATTGTTGGTTGCACCACTTTTTTTATTATTTTCTCTCTCAAAACATCATTCATAAACGGAGATGGTGATATACAGCCCATCCCTCCAGTATTAGGTCCCTTATTTCTGTTTAAAAGAGGCTTATAATCTACGCTAGTTTCAAAAGGGATGAATTCACTTGGTGTCATGACGCCCATAAAACTAAGTTCAGTTCCATATAAGCATTCCTCAATTAAGATATTCTCTCCAGCAACACCAAATAATGCATTATTCATTACTGAATCAACCCACTCTTTTGCTTCTTTAACGTTTTTAGAGACCAAAACTCCCTTTCCAGCAGCTAGACCGTCTGCCTTAAGAACAATTGGGTATTCACAATTATCTAAAAAAGAATATGCACTTTCAGGATCGGAAAAAAAACTGGCCTTACCTGTAGGAATGTCATTTTCAAAGAGAAATTTTTTAGAAAATATTTTAGAACCTTCAAGTCGTGCACCATTTGAACATGGCCCGAATATTAGAATATTTAGATCTTGGAGATAATCAACAAGACCATTCACCAGTGGGTCTTCTGGCCCTATTACCACGAGCTCTATTTGTTCTTCAATTATAAATTTTTTTATGCCTGGAAAATCATTAACTTTAATACTGACATTTAGACATTTTTCCTCAGTACTTGTGCCTCCATTTCCTGGTGCAACAAAAACAATTTCACTTTTTTTTGATTGAGATAGTTTCCAAGCTAATGCATGTTCTCTTCCACCTTGCCCAATAACTAAGATCTTCATCAATGCTTGAAGTGCCTCACTCCTGTAAAGGTCATGGTAAGATTTTTTTCTTCGGCAGCTTTTATAACGTCATCATCTTTAACTGAGCCACCTGGCTGAATAATATGGAGTACGCCTCTACTTGCAGCAAAATCAATATTATCTCTAAAAGGAAAAAAAGCATCAGAAGCTAACACACAATTAGTAACATCTAAGCCTTCTTCATCTGCTTTCATGAAAGCTATTTTTGTGCTTACAACTCTACTCATTTGACCAGCACCAATACCTAGAGTCATCTTATTTTTAGCTAATACAATTGCATTAGATTTAGCGTGTTTCGCTACTTTCATAGCAAAGATTAAATCATCTATCTCATGTTTAGATGGGCGATTATTTGTGACGTGTTCAAGTTTCATTTCTGCAAAGTTAACAATATCAGTAGATTGAACTAATCCAACGCCGTGAATCATTTTATTTTCATATATATCAGTTGCTACATTATTACTTCTTAGTACCCTGATATTCGGTTTTGTATTCAAAATTTCTTGTGCTTCAGATGTAAAATTTGGTGCAATTAAAACTTCAATGAATTGATTTTCGATCATGTTTTTTGCACACACTTCATCAATTTCACCATTGGCTGCGATCACCCCTCCAAATGCCGAAGTTGGATCAGTTTGAAAAGCCTTTTTATAAGAAGAAAGAATATTATCAGATGATGCTACACCACAAGGATTTGTATGTTTGACAATACAAACACTCGGTTCATCAAATTCATGAACACACGCCCAAGCAGCTAGTGCATCAGATACATTATTGAAAGATATTTCTTTTCCTTGCAAGGGATTTAAAAAATCTATGGGTGAGTCTTTTCCAATATGCAAAAAACCCTCTTGGTGTGGATTCTCGCCGTAACGTAATTTTTTTGATTCTTCTTTAATAGGATTATCTAAAAACCAATTTGACACATCTAAATCGTAATCAGTCGTGAGACTAAAGGCTTCGGCAGCAAACTCTTTTGATTGTTCTTCAGTAAAGTTTTTAAAATTCAGCTGATCATATTGTTTTGGATCTGTCATCACAATAGTATGTTTAAAATTTTTTGCAGCTGCTCGAACCATAGCAGGACCACCAATATCAATTTTTTCAATTATTGAAATTTCTGTTGAATCTTCATCTGCTACTTCTGACGCGAATGGGTATAAATTAACAACAACAAGGTCTATTTTCTTTGCATTGAGCTTTTCTAATTCCTGTTTATCAGAATCTCCCCTGGCTAGAATTCCTGCATGTATCTTAGGATGAAGAGTTTTCACCCTACCGTCAAAAACTTCATTAAATCCAGTGTATTCAGATACTTCAGTTACTTCAATTCCGTTATTTTTTAAGTATTTTGCTGTTCCTCCGGATGAAAGAATTAAAACATTATTTTTAATTAGGTTTTGCGATAGCTCAAGCAAACCCGTTTTATCATAAACACTTATCAGCGCAGTCTTAATTTCTATCATTACAAAAGCCCATACTTCGCCATTTTTTTTCTCAAAGTTCCCCTATTAAGGCCAAGAATTTTACTTGCTTGTGATTGGTTTCCTTTACATTTCTTGAGAACAACCTCAAGCAAAGGAGGTTCAATTTGACTGATAGTTAAGTTATAAAGTTCTATTGGGCTTTCACCATCTAAGTTTCGATAATAGCGTTTTATAGCTCTTTTCACTTCGCCTCTTAGGCTTCTCTTATTTGTATTAAACTTGGTCGACATCTAAATGATATAATTGCTTTTCTTATGAGAACAGCTTCAATTTTTGTTAAAAAAAAACTAGATAAAAATACTGATCATTTTTTAGACAATAGTCAAATACATTATTTAAAAAAAGTACTTAAACTTAAAAAAGATGAGAATGTTTATGTTCAAGATGGAGAGGGCAATAGATGCATTTGTATATATGATGGAAATGCTAGCTTAAAAATAATTGACTTAGAGACCAGAAAGAGAAATTTTCAAATAACTTTGCTAGTTCCATTGTTAAAAAAAAATCAATTAGAGTTTTTGCTCCAAAAATCAGTTGAGATTGGTGTGAAGAATATTTGTCTTTACATCGCAGAAAAATCTAAACATTCATTTAATTATGAGAAGGAAAAGAAAAGGACGGACAGATATGAAGACATTATAAAATCAGCCTTTCTTCAGTCTGAGAATTTTTACTTACCAAATTTAAGTATTGTCAGTTCAATTGCTGATTTCAATTTTAACAAGTTTGAAAAAATTATTGTTCTGGATCAGTTCTCAGAAACCCTTTTGAATAAAAAAGAACCTTGTGATCTTTTAGTTTCAGGTGGAGAGTATGGATTTGATGATACGGAAATTAAAATTATTAGTAAAAATAGAGCAAGTTCACTCAATTTAGGTGAAAATATACTTAGAGCTGAAACAGCACCCTTAGTAGCTCTTTCAAGATTAAATATTTAAATATGAAAATAGGATTTATTATTAATGACCTAAACTCAATGAACCTTGAGAAAGATACTTCTGTTTATCTTATGAAAGAAGCACATGCAAGAGGTGATGATGTATTTGCTTTTGATTCTAAAGATGTTACACATAAAGCCACATTACTATATGCAAACTGTAAAAAAATAAATTTTCCGAATCCTAGCGAACTAAATTTTGTTATTGATGGTTCTGAATCAATTGAAGTAAAGGAATTTGATTTTGTTATTAACAGACTGAATCCACCTTTCAATAAAGAGTATCTCTACTTAACACAAATGCTGGAAATTTCAGGTGTTGATTGTATTAATCCTGCCAAGGCATTGAGAGAAAATAACGAGAAATTAATGATCTTAAATTTCCCTGAAATCATTCCATTTACAGTTGTAACAAATTCATTAGAGGAAATAGAAAGAGTGTTTGAAAATTCAAACATAGAAAAAATTGTTATTAAGCCTTTAGATGGAATGGGTGGAAAATCAATTTTTATAATTGAAAAGGGCGACAAAAATCTAAGTGTAATATGGGAAACTGTAAGCCAAAAAGGAAAAAAACATTTCATCATTCAAGAATTTATCGAAGAAGCAAAATTTGGAGACCACAGACTTATTTTTATAGATTATGAATTATTGAACAAAAAAGTTGTTCGTGTTCCATCCGATAAAGATTTTCGAGGGAACTTAGCCGTTGGTGCAGTTTCAAAAATTGAAACTGTCACTGAACATGATGAAAAAGTAGCAGAAAACATAATCCCTTATCTTAAAGAAAATAGGATTTTCTTTGCTGGTGTTGATTTGCTTGGAGGGTGGCTATCCGAGATAAATATTACTTCACCTACATGTTTACAAGAAATACATAAAAACTCAGATTTAGATCCTGCTAAGATTTTTTGGGATACTTTGAACAAAGATAGGTAGAGATATTGAGCAAAGAAGCCAAAGTTGTATTAAGTCTTGACTACGGAACAAAAAATATTGGAATTTGTATTGCTGAAACTTACACAGGGCAAACTAAACCTCTGCCAGTCATCGAAAATAATGATTCTTTTTATACTGAGCTAGATAACCTTTTAAAAGAGTGGAGACCTAATATAGTTTTAATCGGCATTCCGCCTAAAATGTCCTCAGATTTTAATGACGGATTAAATGAAGCTAAAGCCTACATTATCAATGAGCATAAAATAAAAGTGATAGAGGTAAATGAAGACTTTACAACCCAAGGGTTAGATAAATGCAAAAAAAACCATATGAAAGATTCATATTCAGCTGAATTAATTTTTCAAGACTGGTTTAATGATATAGATGGCTAAATCAATTCCGAAAGATTTTATAGATAGACTTGTTGAAGATTCCGATATTGTTTCGGTTATAAATCATTATGTTTCACTTTCAAAAAAGGGAAACAACTATACTTGCTGTTGTCCCTTTCATGAAGAAAAAACACCTTCTTTTGTAGTAAGCCCTCAGAAAGCAATATTCCATTGTTTTGGATGTGGTGCTGGTGGAAACGTTCTTACATTCATAAAAGATCATGAAGGTTTAAGCTTTGTTGAAGCTGTTGAAAAGCTTGCTGAATTAAATAATGTAACTGTACCTAGAGAAAATACGTTTGGTAATAATGATTTTTCTAAGATCCATGAAATAAACGAATTTGTTGCTAATTACTACTTTGAAGCACTGAAAGACCAAAAAAATAAATCTATTGTTGAATACTTAAAAGAAAGAGGTATCAGTGGTCAAACAGCAAAAAATTTCAAAATTGGTTTTGCTGATTTTAATCAAAACGAGCTTTTAAAAATTTTACAAAGCAAATTCTCTGAAAAAGAAATTTTAGAGAGTGGAAATTTTCTTAAAAATGATAAGGGGTTTTACCCTTTTTTAAGAAATAGAGTGACCTTTCCAATATTTAATTCTTCTGGAAAAACTATAGGTTTTGGTGGGAGAGTTACTGATGATTCGTTGCCAAAATATTTAAATTCTAAGGATAGTAAATTTTTTAATAAAACCAGAGAGCTTTATGGTTTCAATAATGCTAAGAAAGATCATAAAACAGATGATTTTATTGTTACAGAAGGCTATATGGATGTAGTTATGTTGAGTGAATATGGTATTAATAACGCAGTTGCATCATTGGGAACTGCATTCTCACAAAATCATATGAGTTCAATGTTTAAATTGCGCAGAAAAATTACTTTTTGCTTTGATTCAGATGAAGCTGGACTAAAAGCTGCGTGGCGGGCATTTCAGATTTCTCTAAAAAATGTAATTGACGATAAAACAGTAAGATTTTTATTTTTACCTGAAGGTTATGATCCAGACTCATTTGTAAAAGAGAAGGGAGAGCAAGAATTTTATAAAAAGTTAGATAGAGCAATGGTTCTTGAAAGTTTTGCCTTTCAATACTTAAAAAGAGGCAAGAAATTAGATTCACCTGAAGATATAAGACAGATTATTTTTGAGTTTAAAAAATTACTCCCACTAGTAACATCAGAAATGTTGAAGGAAACGCTTATGACCAAGTTTTCGTCTGAACTTAATATTAATAAAGAAATTCTTATGAAAGAAGATAGGCCCGAAAAGAAAACTTATGTAAAAAAAGCTTTAAAATCAAAAAAAGCAGCCTTTGAAAATGAATTTTTACTTCTAATTTTCTTGCTAGAGAATCATAAAAATTCAATAAATGATCTTTCACAAGAATTTTTTAAATTTATTGAAACCACGAAAAGAGATGAAATAACCAGCTTTCAAGAAGTTATTAATCAAATAAAAACAGAAAATTCTACCAGAAAGGAATCTCCACTTTTTGCTAAAGCAATGATGATTGACCTAAATTTAAGTCAAGACGAAGTAATAAGTGAATTTATAAGAGCATCAGATGCAATAAGGTTAGAATTTGATGAATTATTTGCAGAATATTTAATTATTCTTGCCAATAAGAAAGAATTGTCACAAGAAAGAAAAGAAAATCTGCAAAAACTTCTAAATTTGAGAGATAATAACTCAATTCAGGAAGAGGAGCTTATTCAAAATTTGAACACGTATAGTTGAAATTTCAATAATCACAAGCATATAAGAAGTCATGTCAGATAAACAAGTTACGCAAAAAAATGATATTGCTCAACTAATTCAGTTGGGAAGAGAACAAGGTTATCTTACGCATGCTGATATAACCGATACCTTGCCTGATGGTTCAACAGACGCTGACAATTTTGAAGAGATTACTCAAGTTCTTCGAGATATGGGTATCAAGGTATTTGAAGATACGCCTGACCAAGATGAGTTGATGTTGGGTGAGGATGAAGAAACAGATGAATTAGCAGCTGAGGATGCAGTAGCAGCATTGTCTCAAACTGAGATTGAATCAGGAAGAACAACAGATCCAGTACGAATGTACATGAGAGAAATGGGAAGTGTTGATCTTTTAACAAAAACAGGCGAAATAGGCATAGCAAAAAGAATTGAAGCAGCAATGAAAGAGGTTTTATCGTTGTGCGCAGAGTATCCTCTTTGTATTGAATATATTTTAGATTTCTTTAACAGAATAAAAATTGGTGAAAAGAAAACACAGGACTTAATTTCAGGTTTCATGTTAGAAGAGCCTGAAGAAGAAATAGTTGAACAAGAATTTGAAGATACCGAGCAAGTTCCTGCTGAAGATTCCGAAGATGATGAGGAAGAAGAAGCAAATGTAATATCTTTTGAAGAGTGTGAAGCAAAAATTAAGGTAATTAAAAGAGAATATAATAAATACCTTAAGTCTCTAAGTAATGAAAAACTTGATGAAAAAGGTCAAAAAGCATTAGATAAACTAAAAACAGAATTCCAAGTAATAAAATTTAATTCAAAAGTTTTCGATACTCTGGTACAAATCCCAGCAGAGAAAAAACATCTAGTAGGCGGTTTCGAAAAAGAGCTCAAAAGGTTATTAGTCAAAGAAATTGGCGTCCCAAACAAAGAAGCAAGAGATCTAATTGAAGATAACTTAATAAACATCAGGCTTCTGACAAAATTAGCAAAAGACAAACGGTTTAAAAAGAAGAAAATTGATGAAGTCAAACCTACTTTTGTAAGAATACAAAAAGACCTAATAAAAATTGACGAAAATAATCTTATGCCTGTTACACAAATCATTTCTTTAAATAAGAGAATTAATAAAGCTTATCGAGGTCTCCTTAGAGCTAAAAAAGAAATGATAGAAGCTAATTTGCGTCTTGTTATATCTATTGCAAAAAAATATACAAATAGAGGTCTGCAATTTCTAGATTTAATACAAGAAGGCAATATTGGTTTAATGAAAGCTGTTGATAAGTTTGAGTACAGAAGAGGTTATAAGTTTTCTACTTATGCCACTTGGTGGATAAGACAAGCAATTACCAGATCTATAGCCGATCAAGCTAGAACTATAAGAATTCCAGTTCATATGATTGAAACAATTAACAAACTTAACAGGCTCTCAAGACAGATGATGCAGGAAATAGGTAGAGAACCAACACCTGAAGAGATGTCTAAAAGACTTGATATTCCAGAAGATAAAATGAGAAAGGTTATGAAAATAGCAAAAGAGCCAATATCTATGGAAACCCCAATAGGTGATGATGAAGATTCAAACTTAGGTGACTTTCTCGAAGATACTTCCATAAATTCACCAATAGATGATGCTTCCATTAGAGGTCTTAAAGATGCTACTGATGAAATATTGGCATCCCTAACTGCCAGAGAAGCAAAAGTCCTAAGAATGAGATTTGGAATTGGTATGAATAATGACCACACATTAGAAGAAGTTGGTAAGCAATTCGATGTGACTAGAGAAAGAATCAGACAGATAGAAGCTAAAGCATTAAGAAAATTAAGACACCCAACTAGATCAGATGTCTTAAAAAGTTTCCTTCACGAATAATCTCATTTCCAATCACCTTTCCTGCCGCTGAGATCCCAGTTAATTCTCTTCCACATTAATTCAATCCTTTTTTCTACATAAATTTTGGCAAAAAATTTTGTGTTTTGTGGTAGAGGAATAAAAGCATGACACCCTAAACCATCGATTATTTTAATCCTTACACCGTTTGCCTCATTTTTAAGGACCAAGTTATGAGGTATTAAATTTTTGGTTAACACTAAATTCTCTTTCAACCAGTTTTCAAATTCCATTAAAGCAGTCCTTATTTCCTCAGTTAGGCCTTTATCAAATAGGTAATCTTCAAGTGTTTTTGCAATTTGACCATTATTTTGAATTAACTCTGTAACTGAAGCTAAGCCTAAACTTGTTTCTTGAAGACCATACCACTTAGCAAGATGCTTCCAAATATCGGGATTTTTTGATTTTAAAGCTCTTTGCTCATAACCTTCTTTTTCTCTTAGATTGTCATCAAAACTTTCTAATGATCTCCCTTTTTTATACCAGGGTCTATCTTTATTTATTTTTTCTAGCAATCCGGGATGAAGAACTTTCAAGCATTGATTGGGATTATTAGGATTTATAAAACATTTTCTATTTCCACCTTCAGCGAATGGTTCAACACCATTTAAATCAATCATCTTAAAATGATAGCTTAAAAATTTAATATATAAATAAAGAAGTATTCCTTAAAATTTTTATTCTTATATAATTACACCTCTTTAGTTAAAAGACATTGGGCCTGTAGCTCAGTTGGTTAGAGCAGTGGACTCATAATCCATTGGTCGGAGGTTCGAGTCCTCCCGGGCCCACCAGTGAAATAACAATTATTGAATTTCTTCCCAAGCAGGAAAAGGATCATTTAGATTTTCCCAGAAATCTTGGCCTTTATGGAGATCTTCCTCAGTTACCAAACAAGCATCTAATGCTTTAATCATGGCATTTTTATCGAGATTTTGGCCAATAAATACCAGCTCTTGTCGCATATCACCGAAGGGTTCTTCCCATTTAGACATAATGTGTGAAACTGATGCTTCATCCGTTGGCCATTTTTCTTTTGGTATTACTTTCCAAAAGCTACCAGCAAAACCATATCTTGCAATTCCTCCAGCTTGGCTCCATTGTCCAGCAAATTCAAGTCTTGAACCTAACCAGAAATAACCTTTTGAACGAATAAGTTTTCCATAATTTTTCGTATTATGAAGAAAGTTGAAGAATTTTTCGGGATAAAAAGGTCTTCTAGCTATATAGCTAAAGCTACTTATACCATATTCTTCAGTTTCAGGAACATGTTCACCTCTCATTTCTTTTAACCACCCAGGAGCTTGTTGTGCTCTTTTGAAATCAAATAGGTTGGTGTCTAATATTTCATCAACTTCTACGGCTCCATTTGCAATGGGCAAGATACGAGCGTGTGTATTTAAGCTTTTTAATATTCCTGTAACTTTTTTTATTTCTTCTTTAGACGCAATATCAGTTTTACTTATGAGAATTACATCTGCAAATTCAACTTGATCAACTAGTAAATCAGTTACGCTGCGTTCGTCGTCATCACCGAGTGCTTCTCCTGTTTCTTGAAGGTATTTTGCTTGATCATAGTCTTTTAAAAAATTAACAGCATCTACAACAGTGACCATGGTATCGAGTTTAGCAACGTCAGATAATGAAACTCCTTTTTCATCCGCAAAAGTAAAAGTTTCTGCAACAGGTAAAGGCTCTGAAATTCCGGTCGACTCTATTACTAAATAATCAAATTTACTGTCTTTAGCTAATTTATTAACTTCCAACAACAAATCTTCACGAAGTGTGCAACAAATACAGCCATTACTCATCTCAACTAATTTTTCTTCGCTGTGATTTAAAGAAATTTCATTTTTTACTAAAGCAGCATCAATATTTATTTCACTCATATCATTGACTATTACAGCGACTTTTTTATTTTGCCGATTGTTTAAGACATGACTAAGTACTGTGGTTTTTCCTGCACCTAAGAAACCGGAAAGTACGGTTACAGGAAGTCTTTCTGCTAAATTATTTTTCACCTTGCAACTCTATTTGTTAGTTTTTAATCTAACATACTTGTCAATACTAGTTTTAAATTGGATCTAAAACCTATCTGCATTCATAACTTTATTCCACGCAGCAATAAAGTCATTTACAAATTTGTCATTTGCGTCATCTGAAGCATAGACTTCTGCAAGTGATCTTAATTGTGAATTTGAACCAAACACTAAATCAACACGTGAAGCAGTTCTTACTACTTCTCCAGAAGTTTTATCTACTCCTTCATAGGCATTGTTACCATTTGGTCTCCAAGAAACATTCATATCAAGAAGTTTTTTGAAAAACTCATTATCTAATTTGTTGGTATCCTCAGAAAAATTTCCCAGGTTATCTTTGGTTATTCCGAGTGACCTCATACCACCCACAAGAACAGTCATTTCATGTGCAGTTAATCCAAGAAGTTGTGATTTATCGACCAACATTTCTTCTGGACTTACAGAATATTCAGTTTTTTGATAATTTCTAAAACCATCTGCCAGAGGCTCAAGCACTTTAAAAGATTCAGCATCAGTCTGTTCTTCCGTTGCGTCTCCTCTTCCTGCTAAGAATGGCACTTCAACTCCTGAAGCATTTTCTATAGCTACATTTCCGGCAAGAACAATTATATCTGCAACTGATGCATTAACTTGTTCAGCAATATTTGTGTATAGATCTAATGCTTTATCTAACAAAGCTTTGTCGTTTGACTGCCAACTTTTCATTGGCTCAAATCTTATTCGCGCACCATTAGCACCACCTCTTAGATCTGAATTTCTAAAGGTAGATGCACTTGCCCATGCTACTTCAATCATCTCTTGAATTGACAGATCACAACCATTAATTAATTCTTTTGCTTTCGCAACATCATAATCCGAGTTACCTGCAGGTACTGGATCTTGCCAGATCAAATCTTCTTTTGGTACTTCAGGTCCAAGGTATCTATTTTTTGGGCCCATATCCCTATGAAGTAATTTGAACCAAGCTCTGGCAAAAGCATCGGCAAATTCATCTGGATTATCTTTGAAATGAAGTGAGACTTTTCTGTATTCTGGGTCTTCTCTAAGTGCCAAATCTGAAGTTAACATGATAGTCGTTACTTTTAGATTTGGATCTTCTACATCTGGAGCATGATTTTCTTCTTCAAGATCTACGGGATGCCATTGATAAGCTCCAGCAGGACTTTTGACTAATTCATACTCATATTTAAAGAGATTTTCAAAATAGCCATTATCCCATTGCGCAGGATTTTTGGTCCAAGGTCCTTCAAGCCCACTGGTTATTGCATCTCGTCCCATACCTTTTCCAAAACCACTTTTCCAACCAAATTGTTGTTGTTCCATCGGTGCATCTTCTGGGCCTACACCAACAAGACCGTCATCTCCGGCACCATGACATTTACCAAATGTGTGCCCTCCAGCTATCAATGCTACAGTTTCATAATCATTCATAGCCATTCTTCCGAAAGTTTCCCTTATATCATGAGCACTTTTCTTAGGATCTGGATTACCATCTGGCCCTTGAGGGTTTACATAAATTAATCCCATTTGTACAGCAGCTAGAGGATTGTTTAGTAACCTTTCGCCAACATAACGATTGTTACCAAGCATTTCTTCTTCAGGACCCCAATAAATATCTTCTTCGGGATGCCAAATATCCTCTCGACCACCACCAAATCCGAATGTTTTTCCACCCATTGATTCTATTGCTGCGTTGCCAGCTAATACTAAAAGATCTGCCCAACTTAATTGTTTGCCGTACTTTTGTTTGATTGGCCATAGAAGTCTTCTTGCTTTATCAAGGTTTCCATTATCAGGCCAGGAATTTAGTGGAGAAAATCTTTGTGCACCAGTACCAGCACCACCTCTACCATCACCTATTCTGTAGGTACCAGCTGCGTGCCAGGTAAGCCTCACAAAAAATGGACCATAGTGACCATAATCTGCAGGCCACCACTCCTGTGAATCAGTCATAAGATCATACAAGTCTTGCTTTAATGCTTTGTAATCAATCTTTTCAAACTCTTCCTTATAATTGAAGCTTTCATCCATAGGATTAGTTTTCTTATCATGCTGATGCAAGATATTTAGGTTAAGTTGCTGTGGCCACCAATTTACATTTGAATGGCTTCCAGCTGTTTTAGTATTTGACCCATGAATTACTGGGCATTTTGCTTCATCGCTCATTATTACCTTTCCTTAATTTGTTCTAACTTTAATTTTAGATACGATCAGCTAATTTTCAATAATATGTAAATGATTTTTCACATAATTGTTGCAAAAATAAAGTTTTCATCGCAGTTTAAATTGTGTAACTTTAATATGTGAAATTAGGAATCTATCCAGGCTCATTTGATCCATTTACTAACGGACATAATGATATTCTTTCAAGATCTTTAAAAATCTTTGATAAGGTCATAATTGCCGTAGTGAAAAACTCAGCAAAAAATTATTTATTTTCTTTAGAAGATAGAGTTCGAATGATAAATGACCTGTTTAAGGATCATGAAAATATTAGTTGTATGGGCCTTGAATCAAAACTTACAGTTGATTTAGCGTCAGAATTAAGTGCTCAAGGTATAATCAGGGGGCTAAGAGCGGTATCAGATTTTGAGTATGAGTTTCAAATAGCGAGCATTAACAGATCACAAAACCCTGAAATAGAAAGTGTATTCTTCACACCAGATGAAAAACTAACCTTTATTTCTTCAAGTATGGTAAAAGAATTAGCAAGTTATGGTGGTGATATCTCAAAATTTGTGCATGCTGACATCAAAGCTGCACTTTTAAAAAAATTTAAAAACTAGTTTTGGCTTTCTTTGCAAAAATAAGTGCTTCTATTACTTTGAGTAATTTTTAAAATGTTTGATTCACATTTTGAGCACTTCTGCCCATCTCTTCCATAAACTTTTAGTTGAATTTTAAAGTAACCTGGCTTTGATTCAGCATTAAAGTAATCATTTAGAGTGGTTCCACCGGCTTTTATTGCCTTTGAAAGAATTTTTTTACTTTCTTGTAAAATTTTCTTGCATTCATCATAGCTAACATCTTTGCCTAATCTGGTTGGAGAGATGTTAGTAGCAAAAAGTATTTCAGAAGCATATATATTTCCAATTCCAGAAATAACTTTATGATTAAGGAGGATAGATTTTATTGAAGCCGTTGATTTTTTTATCTTATTAAAAAGATAATCTGCATTAGCCTCTTTTTCAAAGGGATCTGGACCATTATTATCTAATAAGAAAAAACTCTCATTTGTCCTATAAATCTGAATGAGACCAAACCGTCTAACATCGTTATAAATAAGAACATTTCCAGAACTTAAATAAAAAATTATATGGTCATGCTTAAGATATTTAATTTTTTTTGAAACTCTTAAGTTGCCTGTCATGCCCAAATGAATGACTATTGAGTATCCATTCGCAAAATCAACAATAATGTATTTTGCCCTTCGTTTGATATCACTAATTTCAATATTAGTAATTTCCTTTGCTAGTTTTTTATTGAAAGGAATTCGTAGTTTATTATTTCTAACTAATATTTTTTTTATGGATTGATTGCTTATGTAGGGCTCAATTCCTCTTTTTGTTGTTTCTACTTCAGGAAGTTCAGGCACTTATTTAAATTGTTTGTTGAGTTCAACAACATCGCCTGGAACTAAATTACCAATAGCCTGTTTATATTGAAGTGATGTAACAATAAAACCATAAGTTGCTTGAGAAAGATTATTTATTGATTCTGAATAATTCTTTTCAGCTTGTAGTAAGTCTATTAGATTTCTGGAATTGAGTTCATATCCTAATTTTGTAGCTTCTAGGGCATCCTTTGAACTTTCAACCGCTGATTTTAACGATGCGATATTTAACTCAGAGGTTCTAAGCGCAGTATGAAGTGTTCTAATTTGTTGAACTATTCCCCTTTCAACAAGAATGAGCTGTTCTTCTGATTTAACTTCCTGTAGAAGTGCCTGTCTTCTCTGTGAATTATTAAGACCGGAGGTGAAGAGCGGCATAGAAAATTGAATTGAATAGATTCTATTCTCAGTTTCCGTAGGTATTGTAAAAGGAAGTTCTATATTTGAATTTACTCCATCGAATGTGTATTGCTTAGATGTTCTTCTATTAGCATTAGCATTTAAGTCAATTTTTGGTAAATAGTTTGATGATTTTGATTTTGTATTAGCATCTGCTGCCTCGAGCCTATTTTTTGCTTCAATTATTAAATAGTTATTTGTTAGACCTTTAGAGACTTCATTTTCAACATCAGTTCTTGGAGCTATGTAGTCTAAAGATGTATTTAAAGGGGTAATTAATTTTACTTGCCTTCCAACTATAGAATTTAGTTCTTCAAAACTTATATCCACATTACCTTCAGCTTGAACTCTGTCAGATTCCGATCTATTGAGTGCTGCCTTTGCTTCTGCTAATTCAATTCTAGACACTGAGCCTGTGTTAAATCTCTCTAAGACTGAGTCATATTGATTTCTTAATGCTTTTTCAGTTGCAACCTTCGCTTCAAGATTTGCCCTAGCTGACAAAACTTTGAAATATGCTCTAGTTACTTTAATAATCAATTCTTGTTGTTGGTATGCAAATTGTGCCTCGGCTGCCTCAAGGTTTTCTTTAGCCTGTTTGTTTAAAAACCATTTATCTAATCTAAATAGAGGCTGACTGATGTTTAGTCCATAAGAAAAGGTATTGTAGTCATTCTGTAGTTCCCTATCTTGATAATATTCATTCCAGTTTGTACCCCCAGTAACTCTTACTTGTGGTAACAATCCAGATCTAGATTGGTTTAGAGATTCTTTGGAAATAGCAAGATCAGCTTTTTTAGAATTAAATTCTGGATCTTTATCGAGCGCTTCTTTGTAAATAGAAAGCAAATCATTTGAAAAAACTTCAAATGAAAGGCTTATAAGTATAAGTTTTAATAAATATTTCATTCTTTTAAATTAGACAGTATTCTGCAATATTAGTGCAATTTAAACAATGAAAATCTTTTTTTAAACTGTTTTGATATTAAATATTTATCACTAATGATCAAAAAGAAAATAACGAAAAATACCTTATCTTTGACTTTAACTCCTAATAAGTCATCTACGGTTCAACAAAACTTAATCTTTTTTGGTTTTTTATCAGTTATTTGTATGACATTTGCTATTGGTTTCTTTGTTTTGGGCGCAACGATGATTCTTCCCTTTGCAGGCTTAGAAATACTAATTCTTTTTTTGGTTTTGAAAGCAAATAGAAATTGGTTAAATCAATCAGAAAAAATTGAGCTTGATAAGCTTTATGTAAAATTGAAAAAGGGAAAGAATGATTTAATCTTTGATAGATTTTTAAGTAAGTTTTCTATAGTTGATCATAAAACAAAGAAGAGAATATTCATTACAAGCGATAAGAAAAAAGTTGAAATCGGGTCTTTTCTCAATGAAGAGGAAATTGAAGAATTAATAACCTTGCTTAAAAAGAAAGTGCAGGATTTAAATTTCTCTTAAATGAAGATCTAATCCCTCATAAACTGGGATACCTTTATCAAATTTAGGGAAGCTTTCGCCTTCAATCAGAGGTTGCAAATATGCTGTTCCTTCTTTGGTGATTCTAAAACCACATTCTGAAATAAAATTTTTTGGCAATGTTTTTTCTTCATTAGCAATATCATTTAAATTGCCTTCTGAGATTTCCCATTTATAAGGATCATTATTTGTTCTTTTTATGATTGGCATAACACCAGATTTTCCTTCAGATGCAAGTTTCACCGCTGCTTTACCAACAGCTATAGCCTGCTCTATATCAGTCAAAGAAGATATATGTCTTGCGCTTCTCTGCAAATAATCTGCCACTGACCAATGGTTTTTTAAACCAAGTTTATTGGTTATAAGTGATGCAATTTTTGGAGCAAGACCTCCAAGCTGGCTATGACCAAAAGAATCAGTCTCAGAAGAGGCTGCATAGAGCTCGCCATTCATATTTTTAAGTCCTTCGGACGCTACAATTACTGAATAGCCATATTCAGACACATCTTTTTCAATACCACTTAAGAATTTTCCCTCATCAAAATTTACTTCTGGAAGTAGTATTTTGTGAACAAAGGTTTCTTCAGAGTTGTTTGCCAGTTCACCAGCTGCTGCTATCCATCCTGCATGTCTACCCATCACTTCTAAAACAAAGACTTTAGTTGAAGTTTTACACATTGACTTTATGTCAAGTGAAGCTTCTTTAGCAGATATTGCTACGTACTTTGCAACCGAACCAAAACCAGGACAATTGTCTGTAACAGCTAAATCGTTATCTATTGTTTTTGGTACAGCAATTGCTTTTAAATCATATCCAAATTTTTCAGCGGCTTTTGCCACTTTAAGGCAAGTATCTGCTGAATCATTTCCACCGTTATAAAAAAAATACCCAATGAATAATTTTTCTAACAGGTCAAATAGATTTTTGTAAAAAATTTCATCGTCAAGGCTTGGAAGTTTATACCTACATGATCCAAAAATACCTCCTGGCATTTCTAAAAGATTTTCAAATGGTTTTTTTGTTTTGCTGAGATCATATAATTCACCCTCTAGCAAACCGACTATGCCATTTCTTGATGCATAAATATTCGCTTCAGAAAAATCTTTTTTAAATTTTGATATTACCCCGTAGGCAGAACAATTTATTACAGAAGTAACGCCTCCAGATTGTGCATAGAATGCATTTTTCATCACAGTTATCTTATACTCCATTTAATATAACTAAAAGCATGAAAATTTATTTCCTAGGTATTTCTGGTACATTCATGGGCAACTTAGCTCAAATAGCAAAAGCTCAAGGCCATGAGGTTATAGGTTGTGATAATAAAGTCTATCCTCCAATGTCCGATGAATTAAATTCAAGCGGCATTAATTTCTTCCAAGGTTATGAAGAAAAAAACTTTGTTGAAGCTGATATCTATGTGATTGGCAATGCCATTTCAAAAGAAAACACTATATTAAAAGAAATTCTAAGGCTCAAAAAAAAGATAATTTCAGGACCTGAATGGTTGTATGAAAATATATTGCAAAATAAAAAAGTAATTGCAGTATCTGGCACCCACGGCAAAACAACTGTAACTTCTATGATTGCTCATTCATTAGTTGATAATAATTTTGACCCCAATTATTTGATAGCTGGAATTCCTAAAAAATTAGATAAGTCATGGAATATAAGTGAAGATGAAATATTTGTTATTGAAGCAGATGAATATGACACTTGCTTTTTTGATAAACGCCCAAAATTTTTTCATTATTCTCCGACCATTCTGTTAGTTAACAATATTGAATTTGATCACGCAGATATATACGAAAATATTGAAATGATCGAAGATAATTTTTTTGAGCTAATAAAAACAATGCATTCGAATTCAAGAGTATTAGTAAATGAGCATAGAGTAAGTGAACGCTTCAAAAATAATCTTGTCACTTATAAGTTTGAAACAAAATTACAATTTCTTTCTATAGATGCCTCTAACATCCATGAAGAAAATAAACTTTTGGCTGCTTACGCAATTGAAGAATTTCTTCCAAAAGATAAAGTCCTTAGCTCTTTAGAAGATTACAAGGGTGTCAAAAGAAGATTTGAAACTATTTTTGAGAATGAAAATTTCAAATTAATTGATGACTTTGCGCATCACCCAACAGCGATAGATGAGACTATAAAAATGGCAACAGAACAAACAGATAATTTAATTCTCATAATAGAGTTAGGATCAAATTCAATGAAAAAAGGTATACACGATGAAAGGTTATTAAATATCTTTAAGAATCAAAATGTTTATACAATTAATGCTTCTGCTAATCAAAGAAAAATTTTTGCAAACCATGCGCAAGAACTTACAAAAGCGGACGTTGCTAAAATTTGCACAACTGAAGCTAAAAAGAAAACAATTTTAATGTGTGGAAACAGAAATTTCCAAGGTTTTCAAAAGCTTATTCTCGATGAGCTAATTAAATGATTATAATTTTAATAGATGTCACCAATTCCTAAGTCTTCAAAAGAAATTGTAAAAAATTGCAAAAGTTCATTAGATGAGCTCAAAGCTATAGATGTTTGCTCATTTGAAGTAGAAGAAATATCGTCATTTACCTCATTTATTATGGTTGCCTCTGGAACTTCTGGACGACACATACAGTCTATTGCAGATAAGGTCATTGAAAATTTAAAGGATAAAAAAATCGAAATCTTAGGAACCGAGGGTACAGAATCTAAGGATTGGATTTTAATAGATGCTGGTGAAGTAATAATTAATATTATGTCTGAGGATTCCAGAGAACATTATGATCTTGAATCCTTATGGGATAGAAGAGCAAAATGAAAGTGTCATTATTTTATGTGCAGCAAAATAAAACAAAAAATGCAGATGCTTTTGAAAAACATTTTTTAAAAAAAATTAAGAAAAATATGAGTCTTCAAATTATTGGAATTGCAATTAAAAAAAAATTTAGTTCAAAGGAGCAGCAAATTAAATATGAATGTGAGCGTATAAAAGAAAAAATTGGAAAAGAAAAATATATTTGTTTTGATAAAGCAGGTCAGAAAATAAGTTCAGAAAATTTCGCTAATATGATTTATAGATCAAACGATAAAGTTAATTTAATTGTAGGAGGGGCATTTGGTTTATCAGATGATCTCATTAAGAACGCACAAAAAACAATTTCATTTTCTGAAATGGAATTTTCTCATGAAGTTTTTCGTGTCATGCTTCTTGAACAAGTTTATAGAGCCAACTGTATATTTAATAATCATCCATACCACCAAAGTTGAAAGATAATAAGATACATATTTATAGAACTAGAACAAATATCCTATTGGGTATTTTTGTATTCATTCTCACATTAGTCATTACTAGATTCTTTTATTTGCAGATTATTCAGGGTAATGAGCTTAAAGAATTAAGAGAGCAAAACATTAATGCTTTTGAATATATTTATCCAAAAAGAGGAAGAATTATCTCTCGTGATGGAATTGTATTAGCTGAAGATAGAAAAGTATTTTCTTTGGCGATAGATATTGAGCAGAAACCTAGTGAACAGTCTATAAGGAAATTAACAGATTTATTTTCTGAAAGGATCAATGTTGAGGATTTAAGATTAAAAGTAAGCGATTCTATAAGGTTTAGAAGATCAGAAATAATTATTGAAAAACTTACACAAGAAGATCTTGCAAAGTATTTAGTAAGCGGTTCTGACATTACAGGATTTTCTGTTATAGAAGGCTATGAAAGACAATATAATTCTCACCCATCAAT
Source organism: uncultured SAR86 cluster bacterium (assembly GCA_902619265.1). Classification (GTDB taxonomy): domain Bacteria; phylum Pseudomonadota; class Gammaproteobacteria; order Magnimaribacterales; family TMED112; genus TMED112. The sequence continues at coordinate 56,004 of CACNDL010000001.1, read as the reverse complement.
TTTTCATGTTCTTGGTCATATGGGTTACATAAATTCAAGTGATGTTAATTATTTTTCACCGAGGATTGATGAGTATAATTCAAAACTTTGGAGCAAGGTTGGAAAATCTGGACTTGAGAGGGTTTACGAACAGAAATTACAGGGCGAACATGGCAAAAGGTTTTTTCAAAGGAATGCTCGGGGCGATAGAAGAGTCATAACAGATATATCACCATTTAGAGAAGGTGAAGAACTATTAATTTCCATTGATTTTGAAGCACAAAAACTTGCTTATGACTTAATGAAAGACAGAAAAGGATCTGTAGTAGTAATTGATTTAGATGATTTCAGTATACCTGTTGCAATTAGTACGCCATCTATAAGTGCAAACGACCTTAGAGATATTTCATCACTGCAATATCAAGACTTATTAAATGATCCAGCAAGACCCTTATTTAATAGAGCATTTATGGGCCTGTATCCACCTGCATCTACGATAAAACCTCTTCTGACAGTATTTGCTTTAAATAATGGGTACACAAATTGGGATGAAACAATTTTTGATGATGGTTTTTTTAGATTCGAAGAAGAAGAAAGAGTATTTAATGCATGGCGTGAAGGCGGCCATGGCCTTACTGATTTAAAAAAAGCACTGGTTGAAAGTTCAAATCCTTTTTTTATGAATTTATCTATTAGATATGAAAAGAACCTTTTTGTAGATTTTTTAAAATCTTCTAGTTTTGGTTCCAAGCTCTGTGAAGACTGCTACCCACATCAATTTAGTCCTTTAATAGATGATGACTGGAAGTATAAAAATTTTGGAAAAGAACTGTTTAAAGGTGATTTTATAAATTTAGGAGTGGGTCAAGGTTATATGTTGACTACACCTCTACATTTATCTTTAATTTCAGGAATACTCGCGAAGAAAGGAAAATATCAGTTGCCTTATTTAGTCGCTAAAAAACAGAATCAATTATCTATAAATGAAGAATTAACTGAGCAAGATTGGAATAAACTCCAAGCATCGCTTATTGATGTGATTTATTCACCTAATGGAACTGGATATAGGATAAATGCTGGTGCACTAAAACTTGCTGGGAAAAGTGGAACTGCTCAGGTAGTCGATATAAATTCAAGAGAAGAATATGATGAGGTAAGGACTAACCCATTACTTCGAGATCACGCAATTTTTATTGGTTATGCTCCTTATGATAATCCTAGATACTCGATAGCAGTAATAGTTGAAAATGGTGAAAGTGGTGGAAGAGTTGCCGGACCAATAGCAAAGGAAGTTTTGGAGGAATTATTGAATGGTTTTTAATTTGCGAAATTCAATCATTCTATTTTCATTAGGAACAATAATTTTAATGGGATCTTTGACGATTTATTCTGTAACTTCAATCGATATAAACTACTTTTTACGTTTTTTATTAATAAACATTTTTGTCATCCTCCTCGTTGTTCTGTTATTTAATCAAATCAATTTAAACAGAATATTTTCTTTTGGTTGGTTGCTTTTCTTATTAAACATTCTTTTAGTTTTAAGCGTGGAGATTTTCGGTAAAGAAATTAATGGATCTAAAAGGTGGCTTGACTTCGGTTTTTTAAGTTTACAGCCCTCAGAATTCATGAAGATTACCTATGCTCTGTTTGTTGTCCAATATCTTAGGTTTTATAGTTTTAAATTCTCAAAATTTAGAACTATATTTTTGCTGTCGGTATTATTCTTTTCTGCTATACCAATAATTGCACAACCCGATTTAGGCACAGGCCTGGTTTATATTTTTTTGGGCTTAATGTTTCTCTTTATATGTGGAATGCATAGATTTTACTTCATAGGTATGGGAGTTTTTGGAGTATTGCTGTCTCCTCTAATCTATACTTTTGGTTTAACAAGTTATCAAAAAGGAAGAATTATTAGTTGGTTCTCCTCGGACCAGACATTATCAGAAAAATGGAACATTCTTCAGTCTGAAATAAGTATTGGTTCAGGCGGTCTTTCAGGTGAGGGATTTCTTAATAGCAAACAAAATGAATTTAATTTTCTTCCGGAAGCAGATACCGATTTTATTTTTTCAATTTATGCTGAGCAATTTGGTTTTATTGGTGTATTTTTAATTCTCCTGATGCTTGGAACTTTTATAGTTGTGACTACATTACTGACTATGACCGAAAAACGTTTAACCAGTGATTTATCTCCCTACTATATTGGAACATATTGCACTCTAGTAATAGGATTCAGTTTTTTATTAAACATCTTAATGGTAAGTGGGATGATTCCTGTTGTAGGGCTGCCATTACCTTTTTTTACTAAGGGTGGCTCTTCTTTGTTATGCTTTTCTATAATGCTAGGATTAATTTTTACATCCAGAGGATTTCTTAAATGATTCGTTTATTGATAATGTTTTTAACAATTTCGTATGCTCATGCAGATATTTTAGAACGTGAAGATGTCCAAAATTTTATTGAACTTGCTGTTAATAGTTCAGAGCTTACAAAAGAAGAAATTGAAAACTATCTTATCGAAGCAGTACCCTCTGAAAAAGCTCAAACTGCACGACAAAACCAGCCTGAGGTAAAAGCTACCTGGAGCAGATATCGAAATAGGTATGTAACATCTTCAAGAATTAACAATGGTGTTAAATTCGTTAAAGAAAATTATGAAATATTAGAATCTGTTGAAAAAGACTTTGGCGTATCAAAATTTTACGTAGCATCAATAATTGGTTGTGAAACTAACTATGGCAGTTTTTTAGGCACTTATAATCCACTAGATACCATCTTTACAAGAGCATTTGAACCAAAAAATAACTTTTGGCAAAAAGAATTGATTCAATTATTTATTCTGTCAAAAAAATATAATCTTGACCCAAAAGAAATAAAAAGTTCATGGTCTGGTGCCCTGGGGCTAGGACAGTTTATACCTTCTAGTTATAACTATTACGGTGTTGATTACGACAATGATGGAATGGTAGACATGTACAATTCCAGAAAAGATGGAATTGCCAGTGTTGCTAACTACTTGAAAGAAAATGGTTGGAAAACTGGTAGTGATGCTGTTTCTGAAGTAAGTGTGGGCGAAAAATATGAAAAATTACAAGACGATGCTATAGCTGAATTAGAATTGCCTTTTAACTTAAATAATTTTAGAACAAAAATTACTGCCACTGAATTGCTTAATGAAGGTTTCAAATTTGAAGAAACATTTAATGAAAAAATTTCACCATTACTGGTCTTTGAACAAGGTAAAACAAAATTATACCTAGGTTTTGATAACTTTAGAGTAATTACTAAGTATAATCGTAGTAGCAAATATGCATTGGCGGTTCACCAACTTGCATTAGAAATTTCAAAGAGATTTGATGAATAAAATAAAATTAAATTTTCTTTTGGTGTTGAGCTTTATTGTTTCAGCAGCCATACCTAATCCTCCAGATCTTGGAGTAGGTAGTTATGTATTGTATGAACCAAATACTAAAAAAGTTTTAGTTAGTTTTAATGCTGATGAACCAGTTCAACCAGCTAGCCTGACAAAATTAATGACTAGTTATGTTGTTGCAGATTATATTAAAGAGGACTTTATAAGATTGGATGATACGCCAAAAATATCAATAAAGGCATGGAAAACAGAGGGTTCAAGAATGTTCATTCGTGAAGGGACTAAAGTAGCTGTTTCTGATTTGATTAAAGGAATGATTATTCAATCAGGTAATGATGCAAGTGTTGCTCTTGCAGAACATGTTGCAGGTAGTGAAGAAAATTTTGCGTATTTAATGAATGAATATGCATCCCAGCTTGGCATGCAAAACTCTTCATTTAATAATGCATCTGGTCTTCCTGACCCTTTAAATGTCACTTCAGCATATGATTTGGCTGTGCTAACGAGTGCGCTGATTAATAACTTTCCTGAACATTACAAATTATATTCAGAAAAATCTTATACATATGCAGGCATTAAGCAACCAAATAGAAATAGACTTTTATGGAGAAGTGATATTTTCGATGGTGCAAAAACAGGTTATCACTCTCAAGCTGGTTATTGTCTGGTTGGATCAGCAACGAGAGGCGATATGAGATTAGTGGCAGTTGTTCTTGGTAGTGAAGATGACAAACGATTCAATGATGTTTCAGCATTGATGGATTATGGGTTTCGCCATTTCACTACAGAAAAATTATTTTCAAAACTTGAAACTTACAAAGAATTAAAAGTTATCGCTGGGGTGAAAGAAAATGTTCCTGTAGGGTTAACCGAAGACATAATCTTAACTCTACAAAAAAATAAACGAGATGATCTAAGTTTTGAACTATCACTAAGCTCTCAAGTTTTAGCACCAATAAATGCAATGGAAAAAGCTGGCACTCTTAAAGTCATAGACGATCAAAATAATGTTATTGCTGAATCAGATTTAGTCTATTTAGACTCAGTTGAAGAATTAGGATTTTTTCAAAGATTGTTTGCCATTCTATGGAATTGGATTAAATCGTTATTCAATTAAGCTGAAAGACTTAACACAATATCTTTAATACCATTCCAAGGATCTCCATTTAGGACTCCCTTGAATTTTCTATCGACAATATTTACTTCATCTATCAGCTTATTTATTGTTTTTGGAGCAATCCTGGTTGAAATATTTTGGTACCACTGGATTTGATTTTCCCAAATTCCAAGAGATCTTATATTTTTACCCTCTGAAACATGCTTTAATGCATTTATATCACGAGATAATATCCAAATAAGTAATGCTATGGAGTTTCTATCATTCATTCTCATAGATTCAATAACAGATAAAGCTAATCTCGTATCCTTCTTACTAATATATTCAATCAATTTATAATTATTTTTATCTCCTTTATTTGAAAATACTTTCATTGCCTTTTCTTCGTTATCAATTTCTAAAATTTTTAATATTTCTAAGTCATTTAATAAGGCCGAAAAATTCCCTTCATACATCTCAAGAAATATCTGAATATTCTCTGTTTTATTAAGATAGTCGGGTAGGTTAGTTTCTAAAAAAGTTTTAATTTCTGATTCATATGGATGGAAACAATCAATGAAAATTGCATTGCCATCAAAATTATTTATTAATTCTTTTTCAATAGCTTTTTTGGTAAGACTTAAAATCTCAACTATTAGAATATTTTCAGTTTCATACTCAATAATTTTCTGAATCTTAGAAATCAGCTCTTTATTTAACCTGTTTTTATTTAAAGAAACGTAAACAACTTTTTTTTCATTGAATAAACTATTTGTCATGAGAGATTGATCTAATAAAGATTCAAAATTATCGTCATCTAGATCTATATATACCTTTTCTAACAATTGTAAGTCTTGGTCTTTTAAGCAATGATGTTTTGTTTTATAGCAGAGCGCATGTTCATCACCAAATAAAAAGAATTTTACTGATTCATGTTTGGGCTTAGCTAGAAAGTTTATAGCTTTTATTGTTTTATTTGACATAGTTATTTATTAACTCACAGACATCAGAAATAAGTGAATTTTTGATTTCTTTTTTTTCTGAATCTGCCATATTGCTTGATATATAGTTTGTTGTATTTAATCGTTTTGAATCGAGTACTATATCGTCAGAATTTTGAGTTTTCATTGTAAGGCTAAGAATATATCTGGTATTGAATTCAAGGCCTTGGCTATTAATATTTTCTGCCAAATAATTAAATTGAAGATCGTTAAGCTTTATTCTCTCACTTGTATTTCTTAAACATTTATTAAATTGAAATTTATCTGAATTCGAGAAAGAATCGTCAAAATCTAGGTTACTTGTATCAATACTAGCGATTGAACATGAGCTTAAAATAATTAAAAGTAAAAGATTACGAGTGAACAAAATTTATTAGCCTATTTTTTATAAATATGACTTTGATTATATCTTTGTTTTCAAGATGTCTTGAAACATTTTCATGCTCTTTAGCTATTTCTTTAACATCGTCCTCAGACTTCTCACTATCAATAAGAATGGTTGCTCTTACTTTCCCATTTACTTGAACTAGATATTTAATTTCTGTTTCATTTCTATGGAAAAAGTTTGCTTGAGGCCAGCTAGCATCTTCAATATCTTTATTTAGGATATTTTTATATAAATTTTCACTAATATGCGGTGCTATTGGAGATAAAGCTAATAGTAAAAAATCATAGCAAGTGTATAAATCATTTTTATCACACAACACTTTTTCATCATTGAATCTCTTATTGATGTTATTAAGTATTTCCATGCAAGAGGAAACAACAGTATTTAGGTTTAGCCTTTTTTCATAATCATCATTAATTTTGATGAATAAATCTTTACATTCGTCATTTAGTGTTTTTTCTGAACCTACGAATGCATCACTCCCTAAGGAGCTAATTTTGAATGATAAAGCCCATAATCTTTTTAAGAATTTATGACACCCTTCAAGACCGTTATCAGACCATTCTAGCGATTGTTCAGGTGGACTTGCGAAGATCATAAATGTTCTAATTGAATCAGCACCATAGTTTTCAATATATTCTTTAGGATCAACCGTATTTCCTTTAGATTTAGACATTTTGGCACCATCTTTAAGCACCATACCCTGTGTCAAAAGTTTCTTAAATGGCTCGTCATTCTTTACCATGCCCATATCTCGAAGAACCTTATAAAAAAACCTTGAATATAAAAGATGTAAAATCGCATGCTCGACACCGCCTATGTAAAGATCTACAGGAAGCCAATATTCAGTATTTTTGTCGAATATTTCGTTTTTGTTTTGAGCTGATGTATATCTAGCAAAGTACCATGATGATTCCATAAATGTATCAAAAGTATCTGTTTCACGTTCGTAACCATCAGGTTTATATCGAAAGCCTTCATTTTGATGAAGTGGTTTGTAGGAACCGTCTGCATTGACTGGCAGCAAAACTGGTAATTCCTTAGCTGTAAAGGTTTCTCCATCTTTGTACTCCATCGGTATAGGGCAGCCCCAATATCTCTGTCTACTTATGCCCCAATCTCTCAATCTATATTGAAAAAGTATTTCACCTTTTTTTAATTCAATTAATTTTTCAGAAATTTTTTCGAAGGCCTCTTGCGAGGAAAGTCCATTAAAATCTCCTGAATTCACAACTAAACCGGTACCAGAATAGGGCAGCTTTTCCTCTGTTTCTATAACTTGTGAAATAGGGATCTGATACTTTTTCGCAAATTCATAATCTCTTTCATCATGGGCAGGAACTCCCATAATTGCTCCAGTCCCATAATCCATCAGAACATAATTTATGATCCATAGAGGAATTAAGTCTTTGGTTAAGGGGTGAATAATATTTACTTTAGTCTTATAACCCAGCTTTTCAGCTTTAGCTTGATCAGCTTCCGCCGAAGATACTTTTTTAACATTTTCTAAAAATTTATTTATGTTGCTGTCTTGTTTACTTAGTTCGGCAACAAAAGGATGATTTGGAGATATCCCAAAAAATGTTACGCCAAATAAAGTGTCAGGTCTTGTTGTAAAAGCCTTTAGTAAATTGCCCTTATCGGTTTCAAAGGAAATTTCTGTACCCCTAGATTTCCCAATCCAATTTTTTTGCATATTTTTTACATTTTCCGGCCAGTCAATTTTTTCAAGTCCTTCTTCAAGCTCATCTGCATAATCAGTAATTTTTAGAAACCAAGTTTCAATTTCTTTTAATTCAACTTCTGCGCCTGTACGCCAACCTTTGCCATCAATTACTTGTTCATTAGCAAGCACTGTCATATCGACAGGATCCCAATTTACGAGTGATTTTTTTCTGTATGCAAGACCTTTTTCGTAAAACTTTAAAAATAATTCTTGTTCAAATTTATAGTAGGATTCGTCAGAAGTATTTATTTCTTTTGTCCAATCATATGCAAAACCTAATGAATTTAGTTGTTCTTTCATATGATTTATATTTTGCTCAGTCCATTCTTGTGGATGAACTTTTTTATCAATTGCAGCGTTCTCTGCAGGCAATCCAAATGCGTCCCAACCCATAGGCTGTAGAACATTAAATCCTTTAAGCTTTTTATATCTTGATACAGCGTCGCCGATTGAATAATTTCGGACGTGGCCCATGTGAAGATTGCCTGAAGGATATGGCAACATTGATAAACAATAATATTTTGGCTTAGTTGTATCTATATTTGCTTCATATCTTTTACTGCGAGCCCAAAGATTCTGCACTTCTTTTTCAATTTCTTTGAAATCATAAATTTCCTTCATTTGATCAGCTCTTCCTCTAGATATTTAATATAGTAATCAATATTTTGAAATCCTTTATCTTCAAGAATTTTAAGGTGTAATGCCTGATTGGTTTCTATGCCTTCAATCACCAATTCAGTTAATGCCATTCTCATTTTATTAATTGTATTCCTTCTATCGCCATCTTTGACAATGACTTCAGCGATTAAAGAATCGTAATTAGATGGGACTTTATAGCCGCTGTATATTTGTGATTCAAACCTGACATGGTAGCCACCAGGTCTATGGACTCTGGTAATTTCTCCTGGAGAGGGTATAAAAGTCTCTGCATCTTCTGCATTAATTCTGCATTGCATAGCATGACCATTAATTTTTAATTTTTCTTGATCTAAGTCAAACTTATCTTCGAGAGCTAATAACAATTGAGCTTGGACTAAATCGACACCTGTAATCATTTCAGTCACTGTATGTTCAACTTGTATTCTTGTATTCATTTCAATAAAAAAGAATTCATTATTCTCATAAAGAAATTCAAGTGTTCCTGCTCCTTTATAATTAAGTTCAGAGCATGCTTTTACACAGATATTCTGAATTTCATCCAATTTCTCTTGATTTAAATTTTTTGCAGGTGCTTCTTCAACAATTTTTTGATATTTACGTTGTAATGAACAATCTCTTGAGTACAAGTGAACTACTTTTCCCTTACCATCACCAAATATTTGTATCTCAATATGCCTTGGTTTTTTAAGGTACTTTTCGATGAATACTTCATCGTTACCAAACGCTAATTTAGCTTCATTTTGAGCCCCAATTATTGAATCCCATAGCTCACTTTTATCATAAACTACTCGCATTCCTTTTCCACCACCACCAGATGAAGCTTTTACAATTACAGGGTATCCAATCTCTTCAACTATATTTTCAATTTGATTTTGTGATTGTATTTGTCCTGTATATCCAGGAACAGTTGGAACTCCTAGAGACTCAATAAGTTCTTTTGCTTTAATTTTATCTCCCATTACATCAATTACTTTTGGATCGGGCCCAATAAACTCAAACCCACTTTCTTTACATTTTTCAGCAAATGAGGCATTTTCAGCTAAAAAGCCGAAACCAGGATAAATTGCGTCAGCTCCAACCAGCTCAGCGGCAGAAATAATAGCTGCTTCGTTTAGGTAGCTTTCTTTTGATGCTGCTGGACCTATACAGATTGCTTCATCTGATAGTTTTAAATGTTTTTGATCCTTGTCTACTGTTGAATAGACTGATGCTACTTGATATCCAAGTTCTTTAGCAGCTCTCAGGGCTCTAATTGCAATTACACCTCTATTTGCAATTAGTATTTTTTTAGGATTTTTCAATTGATATTAACTCTTGACCAAACTCTACTGGTTCACCATCACCAATATTTATTGATATTATTTTTCCATCAAATTCAGATTTCACTTGATTCATCATTTTCATAGCTTCAATGATGCAAACTGTCTCGCCTTTTTTTATTGTTTGACCCACTTCCACGAAAGGCTCTTTGTCAGGTGCCGGTTTTCTATAAAAAGTACCAACCATAGGAGACATTATTTTTTCATAATTTTGAGAATCCATAGATTCATGAGTAAGATTAGCACCATTCTCAGGAGCACTTACTTTCTTAGATACTGTAGGGCTTGCTGTATGAATAATGCCTTCCTTTTTTCTATTAATTCTGACACTCTCTTCACCTTCTTTAACTTCTATTTCATTTAAATCTGATTCTTGAAGCATTTCTATTAATTTTTTTATTTTTCTAAGATCCATTCTTACCTCTCATAATTTTCGTTAATGCAAACTCATAACCATCAAAACCAAAACCAACAATACATCCTTTTGCAATGTCACTAAAAAAAGAAGTATGTCTAAATTCTTCTCTTGCGAAAACATTAGAGATATGAACTTCATAGAAAGGGAAGTTAACAGATAGTATCGCATCTCTTATTGAAATATTAGTATGCGTATGAGCCCCAAAATTAAAAATACCAAAATCATACTTTTCGTCTTTATGTGTATGTATTTTATTGATGATCTCTTCTTCAGAATTGCTTTGAAAAAACTCTAGATCTACGTCATAATTTAAGCCGTTTAATTTGTTTTCTAAGTCTAATAACGACTCAGTACCATAGACTTCTGTCTCTCTTTTACCAAGCATATTAAGATTTACACCATTTATGATTAAAATTTTCATTTATCGTACTTTAAAAGAATTTAGATACATTTTCAATGATTTTAACGACATATTAACAACAATTAAAATTTGTATTTTATTAATTTCTAGGTAAAAAAAATTAAAAAATTAATTGAAATTAGTCAAGTAGGCTATAATAACTGCCCTAATATCATTATGTTAAACAATCTTTTTCCAAATGTCAGGCCAAGACGCCTTCGCAAAAACAAAACTATCAGAGGTCTAGTTTCTGAAACAAAGCTCCTTAAATCAAAGTTGATTCAACCCCTTTTTGTGTCTGAATCAATTTCTAAGAAACAACCTTTAGAATCAATGCCTGGTCAGTTTTTGTTTTCAAAGGATTTATTACATGAAGAAATAGAAGTCCTTCTGAATTTAGGGATTAAAACAATAGCTTTATTTCCGAATATACCTGAAAACTTGAAGGATGCAGATGGTACTAATGCTCTGAATGAACAAAATTTCATATGCAAATTAGTATCAGAAATTAAAGATCGTTATCCAGAGGTAGTTTTAATTACAGACGTTGCTTTAGATCCATATACGATTTCTGGTCATGATGGAATAATCAAAAATGATGTTGTAGACAATGATTTAACTTTAGAAGCTTTAGAAAAAATGGCTGTTAATTTAGCTGAGGCAGGAGCAGATATCGTCGCACCATCAGACATGATGGATGGAAGAATAGGAGCTATAAGAGGGGCACTAGAGCAATCTGGCAATAAAGATACGATTATATTGAGCTATTCAGCTAAGTACTCTTCAAATTTTTATGGCCCCTTCAGAGATGCTGTAGGATCAAAAAAGGCTGAAGGAATTTCAAAAGCAAATTATCAAATGGATAAAAGAAATATTGAAGAAGCTCTTAAAGAAGCAGAACTTGATTTACAAGAAGGAGCTGATATTTTAATGGTCAAACCTGGCATGCCATATCTAGATGTGATTAATAAATTATCTACAAATGTGAATGCTCCAATATTTGCATATCAGGTCAGTGGAGAATACGCTATGTTGCAGCAGGCTATTGACAAAAAAATATTTGAACATAATGTAATCCCTGAGGCTTTAATAAGTCTCTTCAGGGCAGGCTCATCTTCAGTGATTACATATTACGCAAAATGGGTAGCAGAAAATTATGACAACATCAGTTAATAACGAAACATTTACAAATGAAGTTTTAGAACAAACAAAACTTGTTCTAGTAGACTTTTGGGCTGAATGGTGTGGACCATGCAAACAAATTGCACCTACACTTGAGGAATTAGCTGAGAAATATTCAGAGAATCTTTCAGTTTGCAAAGTTGACGTAGATGCAAATAGAGAGTTAGCTCTGCAATATAATGTAAGGAGTATTCCTTCATTGATGATTTTTAAAAACGGGGAAATGGTTGACAGTCTTATTGGTGCTGTAAGTCTTGAGGAGCTTGAAGATTTAGTGACAAGAAACTTCTAAAATCCGAACAAATACATTATTATTGGTATTCGGATAATTCATTCCCACCAAACATCTCAATTTAAATTAATTTTATGAACGCATTAGAACTTAAACAAAAAACGACTAAAGAACTTTTAAACATTGCAGAAGAACACGGATTAAAGCACGTTTCAAGGCAGAAAAAAGCCGATATCATTTTTAATATCCTCAAAACAATTTCCAAGGATGGCAAAGAACTACTGGGAGGTGGAATTTTAGAAACCTTGCCAGATGGCTTTGGGTTTTTAAGATCTCCGTGGGGTTCTTATCTGGCAGGACCAGATGACGTCTATGTATCTCCAAGTCAGATAAGAAAATTTAATTTAAGAACTGGGGATTTTGTAATTGGTAACATAAGGCCACCAAGAGAACAAGAAAGGTATTTTGCACTAGTTCAAGTTGAGTCTATTAATGATAATGAACCATCAAAGACACAAGAGAAAATTGCATTTGAAAATTTAACTCCACTTTTTCCTGATAACAGGTTCAGATTGGAAACTGGCTCTGGGAGCTCAGAAGATATTTCACCCAGAATAATTGATTTGGTTGCCCCAATTGGAAAAGGACAAAGAGGTCTCATTGTCTCACCACCGAAAGCTGGAAAAACACTACTACTACAAAATCTTGCGCAATCAATTACTAAAAATAATCCTGAAACTCACGTGATTGTTCTGCTTATTGATGAAAGACCGGAAGAGGTTACAGATATGCAAAGAACTGTCGATGCTGAGGTTGTTGCAAGTACATTCGATGAATCACCACAAAGACATGTTCAAGTTGCAGACTTAGTTATAGAAAAAGCCAAAAGATTAGTTGAGCATAAAAAAGACGTTGTGATTTTATTAGATTCAATTACTCGTTTGGGTAGAGCCTATAATACAGTCCAACCTGCGAGTGGAAAAATCTTATCTGGAGGTGTGGATTCAAATGCACTTGAAAGACCAAAAAGATTTTACGGAGCAGCAAGAAATATTGAAGAGGGTGGCAGCCTAACTATTATTGCAACAGCATTAGTAGAAACAGGCTCTAAAATGGATGATGTTATTTACGAAGAATTTAAAGGAACAGGGAATATGGAAGTTCACCTTGAAAGGAAGATCGCTGAAAGAAGGGTATTCCCAGCAATAAATATTCTCAGATCAGGAACTAGAAGAGAAGATCTACTTGTCGATAAAGATGAATTAAATAGAGTGCACATGCTTAGAAAAGTTCTTAGTGAGCAAGAAGAAGTAGCGGCAACAGAATTTCTTATTTCAAAATTAAAAAATACAAAAACTAATGAAGAATTTTTTGCTTCAATGACAAAATCTAAGTCAAAGTAAGTTTAATCTCTTCAATTAAATCATCTGAAAAATAATTTATAACTTTTGATTCTTTTTTATATGATCCAATAACATCTTGAATTCTTTTTGAAACTGCTAAAAATTTCAATGTCTCTTGATCATTATGTATGTGTTCAAAATATATCTCGACGGCTAAGGCACTTGAAAATATAACAAAATCGATACCAGAAAATTGTTTTTTTATGTCTATATAACTTTCAAATTTTTGTCGATTGTAAGTATTGAGCTCATCGGTCTTAAATGAAGCAGAATTAAGGTAATCTGAAATATTAGAAAGTCCTCCTTCCCCTTTAATTACAAGAGTTTTGCCAGTTAATTCAGATTTATTCAACAAATTTATAACACCCTCAGAACTAAAATGTTTATCGGGAATTTCTGCAACATAACTATGTTTTCTAAGCTGTTTGCTTGTTCCAGGACCCATAGCAATAATTCTCTTACTTTCGAGTAAGGCAATTTGGTCAAAATTTAACACAGCTGAAGGGCTCTGAAAGATAATATTCTGGTAGTTGGAAAGATTAACTATCTGCTTAACTTTACATATTTTATAAAGAGGAACGTTAACTATTTCATTACATTCATGTGCAGTTATAAATGGTTTTGTGTCAATAACTTTCATCTAATAATTTAAGACCACCCTTTTTTATAATTTTGTCTATAACAATTTTTATTGAATCATCTATGGAATTTAGATTTGAACTAAATTCTTCAGAAATAATCTCATTATCTCCATAAATCTCTAAACAAGTTTGAAATACATCACCATCAATTTTTGATCTAATTGAGAGAGCTGAGTTACAAGTTGCATTTAAATTTCTGACAATCCTTCTTTCTATTTCAATCATTTGTAAAAGCTCAAAATTTTTTATTTGATCTAATAAGGTTTTTGTTTTTTTATCATCAGATCTGCATTGAACTGCGATTATGCCTTGACCAATTGCCGGCAGAAAATCTAAATCAATAAAATTTACATTGAGCCCTAGCCTTTCTATACCTGCTTTGGCCAATATAATTGCGTCAAACTTATCTTCATGAAGTTTCAATAATCTTGTATCGATATTCCCTCTAATTTCAGAACAATTATTATTTTTTAAGAAATGTTTACATTGTCTTGTTCGTCTTAAGCTCGAAGTTCCAATTTTTATATTAGCCAAATCATTTAAGTTAATTTGATCCTTATAGACCATAACATCTGATCTAGATTGATGTTCTATCGCAGCATAAATTTCTAGTCCCTCTGTATCATGACAAGACATGTCTTTTAATGAATGTATTGCAATATCTGCATCATAATTTAGTAAACTTGATTCGAGGTCTTCTACGAAATGAGCTTTATCGAAAAGATTCTCACCTTTCTTACTCTTTCTATCGCCTTCTGTTATTTGTGTTTTTATTTCGAAGTTTATTTCTTGAGTTTTGTAGAGATCTTTAAATATATCTACTTGTTTTAAAGCCAATTTAGACGATCTTGTTGCTATTCTCACTGTCTCACCTCAAATAGTCTGCCAAAAGAGTTTCCAGAAGAAGTTTCTTTGAGTAATTTTAGCTCTCTATCATAATCTGAAAAATTAAAATTAGACTCCTCAATGTAAATAAGTGTTCCTGTTTTAGAAAAGTCGGAAATAATTTTTGGTAAAAGCAAATTTATATAATTTTTGTTGAAGGGAGGGTCTAAAAAAATTAGATCAAATATAGCATCTTTGGTTCTTCTAATGTAATTTTCTGCACTCTGTTTGTGAAGTTTAACTTCACTCAAAATCTTTAAATTCTGGCAGTTCCTATACAAAATATTATATAGCTCTTGATTCTGTTCAATAAAAACCACTTTTTTCGCGCCATTGGAAAATGCTTCAATACCTAGAGAACCTGAACCTGCAAATAAATCAAGACAAACTGAATTTTCTTTTATAGGTCGTAACCAAGAGAATATCTGTTCTCTTACTCTTGCAGGCGTTGGTTTTAAATTTCTATTTTGTGTAGTCTTAATCGTTCTACCACCTAGTGAGCCTGAGATAATTTTAATACTAGACATTATTCTTACACTCGGGCTTATTACAGATATTCCTGCCGTCTACAAATTTAATATCCTCTTCAGAAATAAATATTCCGCAGTTCTCGCATTTAGTCATATTTTTAATATCTGTACGTCTTTTTAATTTTTGTAAGAAATTCATTACTAGTCGTTTAACGAGAAAGCGTAAAATGAAATATGCTATTGGAGCAACTACCCCAAAAACAATAAAGTTCATTTTAGTTTAGAGCTTCAACGCTAGAGACTTTTTCAGCGTATTCTTCGTAGCCAAGTTCAATAAAAGATTTTTTCATGATGTCCAAGGCTCTTTGTGTTTCTGTTGAATTAGGGATATTTTTCAGCACATAATTAGCTCTATTGAGCGCTGCTAAGTAGGCACCTCTTTTCATGTAATATTCAGCACCATCTAATTCACTGCTTGCTATTAAATTTCTTAGGAATATTAACCTTTCTCGGGCAGCATCAATATATTCACTTTCTGGATATCTTATGAGAAATTCCGTCAGATCTGCATAGGATTGCATAGCTCCACCAATATCTCTCTTTGCCAAACTTAATGAGAATAAATTTCCTAATAATCCTTCATCAGCATAATAGCCGGTCATCCCCTTCATAAAATAAGCATAATCAACATTTGTGTTTCGAGGATAAAGCCTAATGAATTTTTCAGAGGCTGCATAAGCTTGGTCATAGTCTCCGCTCATGTAGTGTGCATAAATCAGATCTGCTCTTGCTTGTTCAGCATAAACTCCAAATGGATAAAATCTTTCTATCCTGACTAATGAATCTACAGCACCCAAGTAATTTTGAGCACTAATTCTATCTTGCGCCAATCTATATAACTGAACTTCAGGCGGTTCAGCATCTTCTTTTTCATTGCTAGCACAACCCATTAAAACAAGAATCGAAAAAAATAATATTAGGAATTTATTTTTCATTAAAAATATTTAATTGCATTAAACTTAAAAAACAATGATATCAAAAAGATTTCAAATTGACGAAGAGAATTCTAACAACCGTGTAGATATTTTCTTAGCCAATAATTTAGATGCCATTTCAAGAGGAATAGTTCAACAATTAATATCAGAAGGCAAAGTAACAATTAATGGTAAAGAGACGAAACGAAATTACTTACTCAAACCATCTGATATCGTCGAAATCACATTTGAGCTTGAAGCAAATGGCGAAGATGAAGCTCAAGATATCCCAGTCGATATAACTTTTGAAAACGATGATTTTTTCGTAATCAACAAGCATTCAGGTCTGACTGTTCATCCTGGTGCAGGACAAAAAGACAATACTTTAATAAATGGTATTTTACACATCAGAAAAGAACAAAGAGATATACCAAGATATGGCTTAGTACATAGACTTGATAAAGATACAAGCGGTTTGATGGTGCTTGCTAAAAACCTAAAAGCCCATACTGTTTTAACTGAGCTAATTCAGGCCAAAAGCATACAAAGAAAATACTATGCTCTTGTTCATGGCACGCCTATTTCAGGAAAGACCATTGATCTACCAATAGGACGTCACCCTAAAAATAGATTGCTTTTTTGTGTAAAAGATGGAGGCAGAGAAGCAATTACACACTTTAAAATAGAAAAAAGATTTAAAAATTTTTCGTTACTTAATGTGGAACTTGAGACAGGAAGAACTCATCAGATAAGAGTGCATCTAAAACACATTGGCCACCCTATTGCAGGAGATGCCTCATATAACAGCATAAAAATCTGGAAAGATGCAATTCCAAAAGAGCTAGAAGCAATAAATAATCTTCAAAGACAGGCTCTTCACTCTTACAGTCTCAAATTCCAATTCTTAGATGAAAAATTTTTCTTCGAGTCAAAAATACCTGATGATTTAGAAAAAACTATGGAGCTTCTAGAAAAGTGAATACTATTGAGGTCGATAAATATAGATTTTTAGAAGTTTCAACTAATCCAAATATTATTATTTCTCTTAAAGGTGAGAAAAATTTCTGTGAGCTAAGTCATAAAGATAAATCAAATTTTTTGAAGTCAAATTTTAAGTTGAGTTCATACTCTGAATTTAATCAAATACATAGTGTTATGGTAAATGGTCATGACTTTACTGAAAATAATGAGTTTGATGGATTTATTACAAAAGAGAAAAATCATGCATTTGCAATAAAAACCGCAGACTGTATTCCTTTGATTATCTGGGATGAAAGTAAAGAGTTGTTATGTGGATTGCATTGTGGCTGGAAAGGTTTGCAGCAAGGCATAATAGGCAAGATTTTAGAAGAAAATAACCACCAAAGCCTTACAAAAGCATATATTGGGCCACATATTTGCAAAGACTATTTTGAAGTAAGACAAGACTTAATTGATGAGTTCATGCGAGTAGGAAATGATATTAGGCCTTATTTAGCCCAAAGGAGTAATAAAATTTTTATGAATTTACGACAATTATGTGTAGATGAGTTACATGAATATGGTATCGAAATTTATACTAAATATTCACCTTGTTCTTATACTGAAAATGATCATTTTTTTTCTTGGAGAAGGGATCCTGGAAACCCGTTACGTAACTTAACTATAGCGTGGTTATAATTATTAAAAATTTATCAAAAAAATCCTTTCTTTTTTCTTTGAAAGCTCTATAATTTGTCATTCCCCTCAAAGAAGGGGTCGATCTAATTGAGAACAATTTAGTCACTCGTGTGAGTGCCCAAAAAAATTTTCACTTATGTGAAAAAAAAATTTCCATCTTTTGATGGATAACAGTTTATTGAAGAGTTTGATCATGGCTCAGATTGAACGCTGGCGGCAAGCCTCATACATGCAAGTCGAACGAGAAAGCATCTTCGGATGTGATTAAAGTGGCGGACGGGTGAGTAATACATAGGAATCTACCCAATGGCGGGGGACAGCTCGAGGAAACTCGAATTAATACCGCATAATCTCTACGGAGTAAAGAGGGCTTCGGCTCTCACCATCGGATGAGCCTATGCAAGATTAGCTTGTTGGTAAGGTAATGGCTTACCAAGGCGACGATCTTTAGCTGGTTTGAGAGGATGACCAGCCACATCGGGACTGAGACACGGCCCGGACTTCTACGGAAGGCAGCAGTAGGGAATATTGGACAATGAGCGAAAGCTTGATCCAGCTATGCCGCGTGTGCGATGACGGCCCTCGGGTTGTAAAGCACTTTAGGTAACGAGGAAAAGTTAGGTGTTAATACCACTTAACCATGACGTTAATTACAGAATAAGCACCGGCTAAATCCGTGCCAGCAGCCGCGGTAATACGGATGGTGCAAGCGTTAATCGGAATTACTGGGCGTAAAGCGCGCGTAGGTGGCATACTAAGTTAGATGTGAAATCCCGGGGCTTAACCTCGGAACTGCATCTAAAACTGGTAAGCTAGAGTACTAGAGAGGAAAGTAGAATTCTTAGTGTAGCGGTGGAATGCGTAGATATTAAGAGGAATACCAATGGCGAAGGCAACTTTCTGGATAGATACTGACACTGAGGTGCGAAAGCGTGGGGAGCAAACAGGATTAGATACCCTGGTAGTCCACGCCGTAAACGATGATAACTAGCCGTTGGATTTGATCCAGTGGCGCAGCTAACGCATTAAGTTATCCGCCTGGGGAGTACGGCCGCAAGGCTAAAACTCAAATGAATTGACGGGGACCCGCACAAGCGGTGGAGCATGTGGTTTAATTCGATGCAACGCGAAAAACCTTACCTACAATTGACATACTGCGAATTTTCTAGAGATAGATTAGTGCCTTCGGGAACGCAGATACAGGTGCTGCATGGCTGTCGTCAGCTCGTGTCGTGAGATGTTGGGTTAAGTCCTATAACGAGCGCAACCCTTACCCTTATTTGCCAGCGGTTCGGCCGGGAACTATAAGGGAACTGCCGGTAATAAGCCGGAGGAAGGTGGGGACGACGTCAAGTCATCATGGCCCTTACATGTAGGGCTACACACGTGCTACAATGGGAGATACAAACGGTTGCCAAAGCGCGAGCTGGAGCTAATCCGATAAAGTCTCTCGTAGTCCGAATTGCAGTCTGGAACTCGACTGCATGAAGCCGGAATCGCTAGTAATCGCGGATCAGCATGCCGCGGTGAATACGTTCTCGGGTCTTGTACACACCGCCCGTCACACCATGGGAGTGCATTGCACCAGAAGTAGATAGCTTAACCTTCGGGATGGCGTTTACCACGGTGTGGTCCATGACTGGGGTGAAGTCGTAACAAGGTAGCACTAGGGGAACCTGGGGCTGGATCACCTCCTTACGGAAGGCACTCATACCAGTGACTAAATCTTTTTCAATAGTCGTAAGATCTATTAAAGAACAATTTGCGAAACTGCAATAATATATTTCAAAGAACAAAGAGTTAACTTTGAGGTTACTTATTCAAGTAATTAAGTGCTAAAGGCGGATGCCTTGGCATCTAGAGGCGATGAAGGACGTTGTAACTTGCGATAAGCCCCGGTGAGCCAGTACACAGGCTATGACCCGAGGATTTCCGAATGGGGAAACCCGACATTTATGTCACCACTTTTGTGGAGCAAACCCGGAGAACTGAAACATCTTAGTACCCGGAGGAAAAGAAATCAATCGAGATTCCGTTAGTAGTGGCGAGCGAAAGCGGAACAGCCCTTAAGCTATATTTTGTCTAGTAGAATGTTATGGAAAGAACAGCCATAGTAGGTGATAGCCCTGTATACGAAAGACTTAATATAGTGAAATCGAGTAGGTCGGAACACGTGAAATTTTGACTGAATATGGGAGGACCATCTTCCAAGGCTAAATACTCCTAGATGACCGATAGTGAACAAGTACCGTGAGGGAAAGGTGAAAAGTCCCCCTGTTAGGGGAGTGAAATAGTACCTGAAATCTTTAGCATACAATCAGTCAGAGCCCTTCGGGGTGATGGCGTACCTTTTGTATAATGGGTCAGCGACTTAATTTCAGTAGCAAGCTTAACGTTAGGTAGGCGTAGGGAAACCGAGTCTTAAATGGGCGAATTAGTTGCTGGAATTAGACCCGAAACCAAGCGATCTATCCATGGTCAGGTTGAAGTGTGAGTAACATCACATGGAGGACCGAACCCACTTATGTTGAAAAATGAGGGGATGAACTGTGGATAGGGGTGAAAGGCCAATCAAGCTTGGAGATAGCTGGTTCTCTCCGAAAACTATTTAGGTAGTGCCTCTTGTATTACCAATGGGGGTAGAGCACTGTTTCGGCTAGGGGGTCATCCCGACTTACCAAACCGATGCAAACTCCGAATACCATTGAGTATTAGCAAGGGAGACAGACTGCGGGTGATAACGTCCGTGGTCGAAAGGGAAACAACCCAGACCAACAGCTAAGGTCCCAAATTATGATTAAGTGGAAAACGATGTGAATAGACTTATACAGCTAGGAGGTTGGCTTAGAAGCAGCCATCCTTTAAAGAAAGCGTAATAGCTCACTAGTCTAGTTTGTCTGCGCGGAAGATTTACCGGGGCTAAATCATAAACCGAAGCTTTGGATCATCTTCGGATGATGGTAGGAGAGCGTTCTGTAAGCCTGTGAAGGTGAACCGAAAGGTTCGCTGGAGGTATCAGAAGTGCGAATGCTGACATGAGTAACGAATAAGGGGGTGAAAAACCTCCTCGCCGGAAGACTAAGGATTCCTGTCCAACGCTTTTCGTGGCAGGGTTAGTCGGCCCCTAAGGCGTACCCGAAAGGGGAAGTCGATGGGAAACAGGTTAATATTCCTGTACCAGTTGGAAGTGACGGATCTGGTAAATTGTATGCACTTATTGGATTGTGCATGCAGTGAACAGGTTCCAAGAAATAGCTCCAACATAGACCGTACCATAAACCGACACAGGTGGTCAGGTAGAGAATACCAAGGCGGATGAGATAACTCTGGTGAAGGAACTAGGCAAAATGTAACCGTAACTTCGGGAGAAGGTTAGCCAATTAGAAGGCAACTTTTAATTGGTCGAAGATACCAGGTGGCTGCGACTGTTTACTAAAAACACAGCACTCTGCTAACACGAAAGTGGACGTATAGGGTGTGACGCCTGCCCGGTGCCGGAAGGTTAAATGATGGGGTTAGCTTCGGCGAAGCTCTTGATTGAAGCCCCGGTAAACGGCGGCCGTAACTATAACGGTCCTAAGGTAGCGAAATTCCTTGTCGGGTAAGTTCCGACCTGCACGAATGGCGTAACGATGGCCACACTGTCTCCACCAGAGGCTCAGTGAAATTGAAATAGCTGTTAAGATGCAGTTTACCCGCAGCTAGACGGAAAGACCCCGTGCACCTTTACTACAGGTTCACACTGAAATTTGGTTTTATATGTGTAGGATAGGTGGGAGACTTTGAAGCTTGGACGCCAGTTCAGGTGGAGTCGCCCTTGAAATACCACCCTTGTAAGATTGACTTTCTAACTTTGATTTTTTTCAAGGACAGTGTGTGCTGGGTAGTTTGACTGGGGCGGTCTCCTCCTAAAGAGTAACGGAGGAGTACGAAGGTATGCTCAACACGGTCGGACATCGTGTGTAGAGTGCAAAAGCAAAAGCATGCTTGACTGCGAGATCGACGGATCGAGCAGGTAGGAAACTAGGTTTTAGTGATCCGGTGGTTCTGAATGGAAGGGCCATCGCTCAACGGATAAAAGGTACGCCGGGGATAACAGGCTGATAGCGCCCAAGAGTTCATATCGACGGCGCTGTTTGGCACCTCGATGTCGGCTCATCTCATCCTGGGGCTGGAGCAGGTCCCAAGGGTATGGCTGTTCGCCATTTAAAGAGGTACGCGAGCTGGGTTTAGAACGTCGTGAGACAGTTCGGTCCCTATCTGCTGTGGGCGTTGGAGATTTGAAGGAAGCTTCTTCTAGTACGAGAGGACCGAAGTGGACGAACCTCTGGTGGTCCGGTTGTTGCGCCAGCAGCATTGCCGGGTAGCTATGTTCGGAAGGGATAACCGCTGAAAGCATATAAGCGGGAAGCCCCTCCTAAGATGAGATCTCCCTTGAGAGCCGTTGAAGACTACAACGTTGATAGGCTAGATGTGTAAGTCCTGTAAGGGATTCAGCTTACTAGTACTAATTGCTCGATCGGCTTGAATAAACCTCAAAGTAAATTCTTATTATAGTTTCGCAAACACAGTTGCCCGATAACAATAGTCCACTGGTACCACCTAATTCCATCTCGAACTTAGCAGTGAAACGGTGAGGCGCCGATGGTAGTGCGTAAGCGCGAGAGTAGGTATTATCGGGCTTTT
This sequence comes from uncultured SAR86 cluster bacterium, assembly GCA_902619265.1. Taxonomy (GTDB): domain Bacteria; phylum Pseudomonadota; class Gammaproteobacteria; order Magnimaribacterales; family TMED112; genus TMED112. Next base: position 33,506 of record CACNDL010000001.1, on the reverse strand, counting down.
TTTTTGTTCTTTTTTCTTTAATTATTTTCAATTATCATAAAAAGATGGTCAGACATTTTTTTAAAAGTTTCGTTTTAGTTATCTCAATAATTTTTTTAAGTGCTTGCGGTGGTGGCGGTGGAGGAGGAGATTCTTCTCCAGTTACAGCACCAACCCCGGCACCTACACCAGCACCAACACCGGCACCAACCCCGGCACCCACACCAGCACCAACCCCTGAACCAACCCCGACACCTGGTCCAACTCAACTTGATTTGGAAAATAGTTTTGAATACGCCATGGGTGATGGAAAATATACCCAGTCTTTAATAATTAGCAGAGAAGGAGAAATTTTAGGATCAGACTTTAGAGGCATTACGGACAATGAAATAGCAAATTTACCTTCTAATGTAAGAACTCTTGGGACTTTATTTGTTATTAGGGGGCAAGATGATTTTGTTACATCTCAATCTGTCGGTAAGTCTGTGACAAGCTTATTAATTGGCATAGCTGTTGAAGAAGGTTTAATTAACAACATAGATCAATCTGCTAGCGACTTTATTACTGAATGGCAAAATGATGATAGATCAAACATCACTATTCGTAGCCTTCTCAATATGAGATCAGGTTTGGAATCTTTTGGTGGCTCAAGTATTTTAGACTTAATTTCTCTTGAAGATACCACAACTACATGCATCAACCGTCAACTTCGAAGCGAAGGCGATAATGATTTTGTTTATCTTAATTGTGATACTCAGGTACTAGGAGAAATAATTGAAAGAGCATCGGGTACTGATCTGAAAACTTATGCAGATCAAAATTTATTTCTGCCTTTAGGTGTTCAAGCTTATTGGTGGAAAGATCCTTCGGATAATTTTATAAGTTACGCTGGCGTGGACCTTAAGCCAGATGAGTACTTGAGGTTTGGACAATTATTCCTCGATCCAAATCAAAATATTGTACCCTCTTCTTATTTAAATCAGATATATACCGGCTTCGGTACTGCTGAAGCCAGTGACATTTATAGTCTAGGTTTCTGGTATTTCTCTGATCATTTTCAGATGAGAGGTCTTGATGGTCAAATAGTTGCTATAAATTTTGATGATGAAATAGTTATTGTTAGAAATAGTTTATATTTAGCACCGTCTGGTGAAAGGATCGTGGATTTAAATCAAACAATTCCAGTTGCACCGGTAACATTGCCTGAGGCTGTTGGCGGTAGTGGTGAGTATGATTTCACTGATTTTATAGATGTGCTTTATATAAGTAATGAATAGTAAGTAAAAGTTATATAAGATAAGTTCAATGGGTTCTTTAATTAAAAAAACCATTGTTTTCACTTGTGTTGCAGTACTAACAGCTTGTGGAGGTGGTGGAGGTGGAGGATCTTCACCCGCACCAATTCCAACCCCAGCACCAACCCCGGCACCCACGCCTGCACCAACACCCGCTCCTCCTACAGGTGATGTTATAAATTACAGTAAATTAAATGTATGCTGGCAGGGAGAGTGTAATGATATTTTGCAAGCCGAGAATTTGTTTGAAGGTTCAACTCCAGGTGGTGAAGTAAAACCTGGAAAATTCACAATATATAGTAACGTATTGGACGAAGGAGCAAACTCACATACCTACCAAGGAGATTTATGGCCGTATGCCATAATGCCAGATTTAAGAAATGAGTTCTCATGTGATTGGGAAGGGTGTGGGGATGATTTAGATCAAAACATTTGGGTATTTACAGTAGATGATATACGTTACCTTGCAATAGACCCTACACCTGATGGGGATGCATCTGATGCTCTTTTTGTTTATCAATACACTAACGATGAAACCGAAAGTGATGCCAGTGGTATAGATCAAGAAAACTGGATTACTTGGAAATATAATGGTGAGCCATGGCTTATTGATCAAACTCCAACACCGGAACCAACACCGGAACCAACACCGGGGCCATCTCCAGAACCAACGCCAGCACCAACACCAGAACCAACACCCGCACCAGGTTCTGTACCAGGCTCCGACACAGATCCTTTATTCGATTACCAATGGCAAATTAAAAATACGGGTCAAAATAACTTTGCAACCAACCCAGGAACACCTGATGTTGATCTGAATCTTCGACAGGCTTGGGTTGATGGATATACTGGAAGAGATGTTGTTGTGGCAATAGTTGACGAAGGTCTTGAAATTTTGCATGAGGACCTTGCAGATAATGTGCTCGCAGGACAGTCTTACAATTTTTTAGATAACACGAATGATCCAACTTTAGATCCTGCCTTAGATAATCAGGGCGATCACGGTACTTCGGTAGCAGGCATAATTGGCATGAAGGCATACAATAATGTCGGTGGCGTTGGTATAGCTTATGACGCATCTTTAGTAGGTTATAATTATCTCGAAGCTCAATCCTCAACAAACTTTTCTAAATCATTTGGTGGAGATCTATCCGCCGTTGCGGATGTCTTTAATGGAAGTTTTGGATCAAGTTATAGTAGTGGCGAAACAACCTATAACTTCCCATCAATAAGTACTTTTAGGCAAAATATCTATAGAGGTGGAATATTAAACGGTAAAGTTTATGTGAGGTCAGCAGGTAACGATTTTTATGATAATGGTCCTTGTGGTGGAGCGCCAGATCGTGAATCTCAAGTATTATCTTGTACCGGAGTGGAAATTGATGACACCAAAAACTTCGAAGAAGTTATTACTGTTGCCTCTTTAAATGCTGATGGAGTAAAAAGTTCATATTCAACGCCTGGATCAACTATTTGGGTTTCAGGTTTTGGAGGTGAGTATGGTATTAATGACGATATTTCAAATGCTGCATCTTTCTATGATAGAGGACCTGCCATTATGACAACTGACCAGTCAGGCTGTGAAAATGGATATGCAGGTGAGAATGGTAATAGAAGAAATAGATTTAATCTTCCCCCAACTCTTTTTAATCCAAATGAAGAAAATGCGGAGTGTAATTATACCAGTTCATTTAATGGTACTTCTGCTGCATCACCAACTATTGCTGGAGTTGTAGCCTTAATGATGAGTGCAAATGATGATTTAGATTATAGAGGTGTAAAGCATATATTAGCTGGAACATCAAAAATAATTGATGCTGAAAAAAGAGTTACGCTTAATGGAGCCGATTTACATAGTTGGGTTACCAATTCAGCAGGGTATACATTCCACAATTTCTATGGGTTTGGTAAAGCAGATGCTGATGCTGCTGTAGCAGCAGCTGCCAGTTTTGATCAAAACTCTTTAGGTTCTCAAACATTTCAAGATAGGTTGGCCGAATTTACCACTCCGATTGATATCCCTAATGCAGAAGGTAGATCCGCTTCTGTAAATATAATTTCTGGAGCTGGAACGCAGGGTATAGTCGAGTTTATTAGATTAAAAGTGAAATTTAATGCTACTCAATCCGACACATTAAACGATATTGGTATAACACTTACCTCTCCGTCCGGTACTACCCATAGTGTGTTACAACCATTTACGAATGTTGCTGGTCAACCAAATTTTTATTGGGCCATCGGTGTGGCAGGCTTCTATGGGGAGACCTTAAATGGAGATTGGCAAGTTACTGTTTCGGATTATAGTGATGATGCTTTAAGTCCTGGCGCATGGGAAGGGTTCGAGTTGGAGGTTTATTACAGGTAAAATGAAAATAATGAGAGTTGTTCTTTTATTAATAGTGATATTAGTTTTAAATGTTATTTTTGCAGAAAGGTATCTAATACCAACAAAAACTATCCCTGCCGATCAAATCATTTACTCGGATGAAAGTCCAAAAACAAAAAATGAGTTTGTCTTACTAAATTCTCAAGTTTATCTTGATGAAACCAACTCCATTGAAAGCGATGTTTTAACTACCATAGGAAAATATAAAGTTGCTATAACTGCTGAAAGATATTTACCTCTAGGTGGTCAAAAACTTACCTCGTTAAAAGTTGTAGAAATGCCGAATGGGTCGTTTGAATTAACTGATCTTAAAATTCTCATTCAAATCAAGGATTTAAACTTTTTTTATTCTATCCAATCAGATTATGGTCTCAATGAGCTTGAAGTATTTCCTTCAATTAATACAGCAGTTTATTCTGTAAGAAACATTCAACAAATTAACGAAACTGTAGCTTCACTAAGTAACGATTCAAGAGTATTAAACGTGTCGTTTAACCTTGTTGAGATGACTGAAGTCACTGAATAAAATAAACTGATCTTATCTAAATGTTTTATAATTCAAAAATGATGAAAAAATTATCTTATCTCTTCTTAATGTTTCTAATTTCTGGATGTACACCAGAGTCAGAATTCGAAAAATATAAAAAACATGTCGTAACTTTAGCTTCAGATGAGTTTGAGGGCAGAGCACCTGGCACTGCAGGTGGGGAAAAAACAAAGAATTATATTGCAAGTCATTTTGAATCTTTGGGATTGAGCTCTTTTGGTGGATCCTACTTAATGCCTGTAAATCTCACTGGCATAAATTTAAATGTAGACGAGTCATATTTTAATCTTTCTGTAAATGGAGAAATGCTTGATTTGCAATACAGAAAAGATGTAGTTTATGGAACTACGAGACAAATAGAAGAAGTAGCCTTTAAAGATAGTGATCTAGTATTTGTAGGTTATGGAGTTGATGCCTCTCGAGAATACGATTGGAACGACTATAAAATTGATGTCTCCGGTAAAACAGTTGTAATGTTAATTAATGACCCAGGCTTTGAGCTCAAGGGGACTGAGTTCAATGGAAAAGCTATGACTTACTTTGGTCGATGGACTTACAAATTTGAAGAGGCTGCAAAACAAGGTGCAGCAGCAGTCTTAATAATCCACGAAACTGCTCCTGCTTCTTATCCTTGGGGTGTTGTTGAAAATGGCTGGTCTGGCGAGCAATTAAATCTCACTTTTGCGGATGGAAATCTAGATAGAGCAGCTTTAGAAGGCTGGATAACACTTGAGACCGCCGAAAAATTATTTGCTGAACTAGGCACCAGTTACGATGAGATGAAAAGTTTAGCACTTTCCAAAGATTTTCAACCTGTAGAAATGCAAGGTATGAAGTTGAGTTCTAAAATGGTTAACTCAATAAGAACATCAGATTCTCATAATGTTGTTGGGTATGTAGAAGGTTCAGAAGCACCTGAAGAGTTTGTATTAATAATGGGGCATTGGGATCATATGGGAATTGATACCAGTCTCGAAGGAGATCAGATCTATAACGGTGCAGTTGATAATGCTACTGGGACAGCAGCTGTGATGCATATGGCTGAAACATTTTCTAAAAGAAAGCCTAAAAGGTCTGTGGCATTTATTGGGCTTACAGCCGAGGAGTCCGGTTTATTGGGATCTGCCTACTTTGTTGAAAATGCGCCTTTTGAATACCGAAATGTCATTGGGGGACTTAATTTAGATGCTTTTCCTGCAATTGGTAAATCAAAAGATATTACAATCATAGGTTACGGTGCCTCAGAGCTAGAAGCTGTTCTCGATAAACATGCTTCTGTTCAAGGCAAATACTTAGCTCCTGATAAGTCTCCAGAAGCTGGGTTTTTCTACAGATCAGATCATATAAATTTTGCCAAAAAAGGTATCCCAATGATTTACGCTGATCCTGGCATAGATCTTGTTGATGGTGGAATAGAAAAAGGTTTAGAACTTGCAAGGAATTACAGTGCGAACGATTATCATAAACCAACAGATGAAGTGAGAGATGATTGGGATTGGGAAGGCATAGAACAAGATATGGATATTTTTACCAATTTTATAGATGATCTTGCTAATTCTGGTGAATATCCAAATTGGTATATAAAAAGTGAATTTCGAGGGGCGAGAGATGCCTCTAGAAATGAATAGGAGCAACAATTAGTATTACCGAAAAATCTCACTCAGCTTTTCTAAAATGGCGTAAACTGCCGGCACCAACACGAGGAGAATACATAAGAAAATTCGGGGAAGCACTAAGAAAGAAAAAGCCAGAAGTCTCTGAACAAATTACTAAAGAAGCAAAAAAAATAATCTCTGAAGGAGAAGGCGAAACTCAAGAGGTTATTGATATGTGTGATTTTGCAACAGGACTAAGCAGACAATTATATGGTCTGACAATGCCAAGCGAACGACCTGAGCATAGACTTCAAGAAATATGGCAACCACTTGGAGCGGTGGGGTGTGTGACAGCTTTTAATTTTCCTGTTGCCGTTTTCGGTTGGAATTTCTGTCTTGCCGCTGTCTGTGGAAATAGCATTATTTGGAAACCAAGTCCTCATGCTGAAGGTTGTGCAGATTTAGTAAAAAAAATTTGGGATGAAGTTGCCGATGAGCACAAAGATTTAGTTTTAATAAAAAAAGGAGGAAATGAGGCAGCAATTGAACTAGCCGAAGATCAAGGAATTGCACTTTTCTCCGCAACTGGTAGTTGTGATATGGGTAAAGCATTAGCGCCAAAAGTAGCAAAGAGGCTTGGTAGATCTCTATTGGAGTTAGGTGGCAATAATGCAGCAATTGTATGTAAATCTGCTGACTTAGATTTAACTATCAAAGGTATTACTTTTTCTGCTGCTGGCACTACTGGTCAAAGATGTACTACGTTAAGAAGATTGTTTGTGCATAGCGAAGTTCATGACATTGTTTTATCAAAACTAAAAGATTCATTCAGTGAGCTTAAAATTGGAGATCCAATGGATAGAAATACACAAGTAGGACCATTAATTTCTGAACAAAGTTTTAAACAAATGCAGGAAAAACTGACCTCCTGCAGATCAAAAGGATTGACAGTTACTGGTGGAGACAGAATTGATCATCCGACAGAAGTTTATGTGACACCAGCAATTGTTGAAACGAATGAACATATTGATGAAATGCACGAAGAAACCTTTGCACCAATTTTATATGTTATGCCTTTTACGGAATTAAAAGATGCTGTGAACCTTCAAAATTCAGTTAAACAAGGTCTTAGTAGTTCAATTTTTACCAATGATGTAAGAGAATCAGAATTTTTCTTAGGCCCAGAAGGTTCAGATTGTGGAATTGCTAACGTAAATATTGGAACTAGTGGAGCAGAAATTGGTGGTGCGTTTGGTGGTGAAAAAGATACTGGAGGTGGTAGAGAGTCAGGATCAGATTCTTGGAAAGCATACATGCGCAGAACAACAGCAACAATAAACTATGGTGAAGAATTGCCATTAGCTCAAGGTGTTGAGTTTGATTAATCTATAAAAAACTTATCTATTACCTTAGGATAATATTATGTTCATTATTGGTTTAACAGGTGGGGTAGCTTCAGGCAAAACTACTGCCACTAACTATTTTTTAAACAAAGGCATAGAAATTATCGATGCAGACGAGATATCAAGAAGTCTTCAAATAAGAGGAGCAGAGGGGTATCAGAAGATAATTGAAAAATTTGGAAGAAAAATCTTAAATGATGATGAAAGTATCAATAGAAAAATCCTTCGAGAATTAGCATTTAACGATGCAACAAATAAAAAGTGGTTAGAAAATTTAATGCATCCGATGATTCAAAAGGAAGTTTTAACAAGATTAGAAAATGTCCAATCTAACTGGTGTGTGTACTCTGCACCATTATGGAGCGCAAGACATAAATTTAATCGAACATTAGTCATTGATGCTCCAGAACACATTCAATTATTGAGAATATCTGAAAGAGACGGGTGCACTGAAGAAATTGCAAGAAATATAATCAATAATCAAATATCAAGACAGGAGAGAAATTGTTTTGCGTCAGACCTTATTATGAATGACGGCTCAATAGCAGAATTTCAAAAAAAATTAGACTTTTATTACAAACTTTATTCAGACTTAGCACATGAACAAAAAAATTAATTTAACTTGTCCAGGTTGTAAAAAAATAGTTGAAATTGATTCAAAATTTAAACCGTTTTGCTCGAAAGCATGCAAGAGTATAGATTTTTTAAGATGGGCGAATGAAGAAGTTGCTATTGAAACTGTTGAAAATCAAGATGATGACTAAGATTTGTTTTGCTCTCTGCGTCTTTTATGTTCCTCAAACTCTTTAGGACTCATTGTTTGTATTTTTATATTGAATAATATTTTGACGATGTCATCTTTGAAGGATTCAATCATTGCATCAAATAAGTAAAATGATTCTTTTTTGAATTCATTAATAGGGTTTCTTTGAGCATAAGCTCTTAATCCTATATTGCCTCTTAAAGAATCAATATTCTGTAGATGTCTTTTCCATGCTGCGTCCATGACTTGAATTGAAATTTGTCTTTCTAGTTCTGCTTTCCTCTCTTTTAGTGGACCAAATTTTTCAAAATAATACTTCTGATAAAAATCGTTCATATAGTCCATTACCTTTCCAAAATTTAAGCCACTTTTTTCTAACAAATTAAAATCAGGACTCACACCTAGGGATTGAGTAAGGGTTTTATCTAAATTATCAAATTTCCAATTTGAACTTTGATCTTCTGGCAGAAGTTTATCGGCTGTTTTTTCTAATAGATTATCTAAATATTCAAATAGTAATTTTTCAGAATCATTTTCCTCCAGAAAATAATCTCTTAGTTTGTATATTGTTAATCTTTGGTCATTGGATACATCATCATACTCAAGAATTTGTTTTCTAATCTCAAAGTTTCTGTTCTCAATTTTTTTCTGAGCATTTGCAATAGCATTATTAAGTAAAGGGTGTTCAATACTGCTGTCATCCATCCCATCACTTAGCCTGGAAAAAAGCTGCTTTCTATTTTCATCTATAAAAAGTCTTAATACATTGTCATCCAAAGATAAAAAGAACCTTGAATAACCTGGATCACCTTGTCTGCCTGATCTACCTCTGAGCTGATTATCTATTCTTCTTGATTCATGTCTTTCTGTTCCAATAACATGCAACCCACCTGCTTCTATTACTTGATTATGTTTTTCTTCCCAATCTTTATCATTTTCTTCTTGCTTACCACCTAAGACAATATCAGTTCCCCTTCCTGCCATATTTGTTGCTATTGTGATTGCACCTGGCCTTCCAGCTTCCGCAATTATCATTGCTTCTTTTTCGTGAAATTTTGCATTCAAGACTTGGTGCCTAATACCTTCCTTTTTCAACCTGTTGGAAAGTTTTTCTGAACTTTCAATTGAAGCTGTTCCTACCAGGATTGGCGCTGATTTTTCATGAATTTCTTTGATCTCTTTTACAAGTGCATTAAATTTATCTGCCTCATTAACGTAAACCACATCGTTCATGTCATTTCGCACCATTTCTTGGTTTGTTGGCAGTACCACAACATCCATACCATAAATTTCTTTAAATTCAGCAGCTTCTGTATCAGCAGTTCCGGTCATACCAGAGATTTTGTCGAAGAGTCTGAAGAAATTTTGGTAGGTAGTTGAAGCTAAAGTCTGGGTTTCTTGTTGAATTGGAACGCGTTCTTTGCACTCAAGAGCTTGCATAACTCCCTCGGAAACTCTTCTTCCTGGTAGTTTTCTCCCAGTATTGTCATCAATTAATACTACTTTGTTATTTTCAACCATGTAATGTACATTTTTTTCAAATAGTAAATTAGCTTTTAATGTTGCTTGTATGTATTTAAGAAATTTCAAATTATTTGTTGTATAAAGACTTTCATCAGGTTTAATTAAATTTCTATTCACAAGAAAATTTTCTACTTTTTCAAAGCCATCATCAGTTAATTCAACTGATCTAAGCTTTTCATCAATTAAAAAATCACCTCTTTCATTATCTTCTAAAGGCTCTTCTTCCGAACCCTCTCGCATCTGGCGTTGTAAGTTTGGCAATAATTTTAAAAAAACTGGATATGCAGAAGCATCATCATCTGTTGCTCCTGAAATAATTAATGGTGTTCTAGCTTCATCAATTAAAATTGAATCAACTTCATCGACAATTGCAAAATTGAGATCTTTTTGTGTTTTTTGATTTTTGAACAAAACCATATTGTCCCTTAAATAATCAAAACCTAATTCACTACTTGTGCAATAGATTATGTTGGATTCATATGTTGCTTGTTTGTCCTTAAAATCTTGTGCTGAAGTCAAAGCACCAACACTCAAACCAAAATATTCATAAACAGGTTTCATCCAGTTAGCATCTCTTTCAGCAAGATAATCATTAACTGTTACTACATAAACCTTTTTACCTAATAATGCATTGAAGACAGCTGGTAATGTTGCTACTAGAGTTTTTCCTTCTCCAGTTTTCATTTCTGTTATATTTCCACCGTTCAGAACAAGACCGCCAATTAACTGACAATCGTAATGCCTAAGGCCAATTGTTCTTTTTGAAGCTTCCCTTACTGCTGCGAATATATCAATTAAAGCATCATCATTATCTACATCAATTTTTTTAAATTCTTCTTTTGAGAGTTTTGATATTTCCTCTTCTTTTAAATTTATTTTTTTGACAATTTTTTCGTAGCCATCAACACGTCTTTGATTTGAAGACTTAAATAAATTACCAAGGATATTTAACATTATGCTAGTTCTTCAGATACTGGTTTTAAGTAATTAATGGGAGCATCTTTAATTTCATCAATCTCTATTATTTTGTAAGCATTCTCACTTTCAATTTTTTTAAGAAGCTGATTGTTTAATGCATGACCGGATTTAAAACCATAAAATTCTCCAATTAAATTGTGTCCAAGCAAATACAGATCGCCGATTGCGTCCAGCATTTTATGTTTTACAAATTCATCAGAAAACCTTAAACCACCTTCATTTAGAACGTCATCATCACCAATTCCAATAGCATTATTTAGGTTTGCGCCTAGTGCTCTATTATTTTTCTTAAGCATCTCTAAATCGCTATAAACCCCAAAAGTTCTTGCTCTGCTAACTTGTCTTATGAAAGAGGTTTGAGAGAAATCAATTGAAGCAGTTTGTGGGTACTTCTTATAAACTGGATGATCAAATTCAAGGCCAAATGAAACTCTAAATCCTTTATACGGTTTTATTTTTGCAACCGCATCATCTCTTTGCACTTGGACAGATTTTGTAACATAAATAAATTTTTTAACTGCACTTTGTTCAACAATGCCGGCGGCTTGAATTAAAAAAACAAATCTTGTTGAACTACCTTCCATGATTGGAATTTCTGGGCCATCGCAATCTATGATGCAATTGTCAACACCCACTCCTGCTAAAGCGGACATCAGATGTTCAATAGTAGCTATTTCAGCTCCACTATGTTCGAGTGTTGTTGATAGTGTTGTATCTCCTACAAAGTTAGCCTGCGCTGGGATTTCAGTAACCTTATTCCCTTCCTTTCTTCGAAATAAAATACCAGTATCGGGATCTGCAGGATGTAAGGTCAGAGTCGCTTTTACTCCTGTGTGTAGCCCAACACCTGTCGCAGATGTTTTATTTCTTATTGTTCTTTGTGCAAGCATAGGTTTGATATTTTAGTGTATTAAATAAGAATTTAATATCACAGTTTATTGCTTACAGAAAAAAGTCCTATTGAAACTGCAACTGAGACATTTAGGGATGAAACCTTGCCTTTTTGAGAAATTTTAAGAGTTTCATCGCAACTTTTTTCCACTAGAGCTCTTATCCCTTTTTCCTCATTGCCGAAAACCAGCACATTTTTTTCAGAAAAGTCTTTATTTTCTAACATTTCATTTGCATGCTCTGAGAAACCTGAAACCCAGTAATCATTTTCCTTAAGCTTTTTTATTGTTTCTGTGATATTTGTTGCTTTATATAAATCAAGGTTAAAAACACCGCCCGTAGAAGTTTCAATGACTGCAGTATTAGAATATTCAGCAGAGTTATTTTTAGGAATAATAACTGAGTCAACCCCAAAAAAAGATGCACTCCTTAAACAAGAACCTAAATTCCTGGTATCTTGTACCTCATCCAGAATTAAGACTAATTCTCCAAGACTGTAATCACTGTTTTTCAAGTCCTTAACACTTGGTTCTTTACAATATGCAATAAGTTTATTGTCCTTGATATTAATTTTGATATTTTTTTTATGAGCTAATTCAAGAATTTCTTTAGCTCTAGAATTGTCTGGTTTACCAGAAATAGAAATCACTTTTTCGCAATGATGTTCAACTAAAGATTGTATTGCATGGATATTTTTAATCTCTATGTTCATTGCATTAATAATATAACGAAATTTTTCCTTCCAGTTCTTTGATGTCTCCTATGAAAACATCGATTCTATCACCTAATGAAAATTTATTACCTCGTCTTCTTCCATCTAAAGATTGGTGTCGAGCATTATATCTATAAAAATCGTTGGGTAAATCATTTACATGTAATAAACCGCTAGTAAAAAGTTTTGGAATATCTACGAACAGACCAAATTCTTTTACTCCTGTTATATAACCAGAAAAGTTTTTGCCCGAAAATTGTTTTGCGTATCGAGAGAGCAAATTTTGAATCACTTGTTTCGATGCAAATTCAGCTGCTCTTTCTTTTTCAGAACAGTCTTCAAGTGTCAATTGAAGACCTTCATAATCAAACTCCTCCTTATTTAAAATGGAAATAATCATTCTGTGAACTAATAGGTCGGGATATCTTCTGATAGGAGAAGTGTAATGAGTATATTTATCAAACTTTAGGCCAAAATGCCCTTTATTTATTGTGCTGTATTCTGCTCTTTGCATGGATTGCAATATCAGCATGTTTAGAATGGGAGCATCATCTCTTTTGTTAAGCTTTAAAATAAATTCCGAAATATTCTCAATATCTTCGATACTACCATTCCAATTAATCCCTCTGTTTTTTAATACTTGTGACAATCTTTGAATTTTAAGACTTTCTGGATGTTCATGAATTCTGTAAACCCCCTCTTTAGCATACTGGCTAATAAAATCTGCAGCAGATATATTAGCGGCAAGCATGAATTCTTCGATTAATTTGTGAGAACTTAACCTTTTCCTATCATCAATGTGCTTAATGTCTCCATTAGAATTAGTTTGTATAAATGGTTCAGATATAGTGAAATCTAAAGCACCTCTATAACCTTTATTGATTAATAATTTATTAAATAGAGCAATTGCTGCTTTTAATGATTCGGCATAATCAGTATCTTTTACACCATTTATGATCTGATTTTCAACTTCTGTATAGGTTAACCTCGCAACAGATTTGATTATCCCTCTATGAAACTTATAACTCCTTATGTAGCCATCCTTATCAAAATCCATTTCAATGCATAAACACCTTCTTCGTTTATTCGGTTGCAATGAGCAAAGTTCATTTGAAAGCTTTTCTGGCAACATCGGAACGACTTTTTTTGGCATGTAGACAGATGTTGTTCTTTTAGCAGCTTCAAGATCTAAAGCAGAACCTTCTTTGACATAGAAAGAGACATCAGCAATTGCAACTTTTAAATGAAAGCCATTATCTGAGAATTCACAAAAAATTGCATCGTCGAAATCTTTGGCATCTTCACCATCGATGGTCACAAATGGAAAGGTCTCCAAAGCATCTTTTTCTTTTGAAATATTTTCTTTTTTAGTCTTTGCCTCTTTCAATACAGCTTCAGGCCAGCAATCATTGATTCCATAATCTTTTAAAGCTTTAGCATGAAAATCTTGAAGGGTGATTGGGGAAGACAAATTACTACTTATTAAAAATTTCGCTATCTTGCTTAAAGGATTTAAATTCAAGGGCATTACCAAACGGATCTTTAAAAAACATTGTCTTTTGCTCCCCTGGTAATCCTTCAAACCTTACATATGGTTCTATTACGAATTCAATATTACTGGATCTAATTTTTTCAGAGAATGAATCAAATTGATCCCACTCAAGAACTATTCCAAAATGAGGTATTGGGACATCTTTGCCATCAACTTCATTAGAAAAAGAATTTACTTCACCAATATGACAAACCAATTGATGACCAAAAAAGTCATAATCAATCCAATGATCATCAGATCTACCCTCATTAAAACCAAGCTTTGAACCGTAAAATTCTTTGGCTATTTCAATACTATTTACTGGAATAGCCAAATGGAATGGTCTAAGTGTCATTAGTAACCTCTTTTCTTTTTTTAGAATTATATGCTTCCATATCTTTTTTCCATTCTTCTAAATACCATCCATCATTACCTATCTTATTTACATATGCATAAAAAACTCTGCCATTTTCATCGACAAAACCCTGCTCGAAAGGTTCTCCAGTTTCTGAATTTAACCTTTTAAAATCTTCTTTTAATTCCATATGTATAGCCTTCAGAACGTATTATAAGTTAAAGGAGAACTCGGTTTACAAAATTAAGCATTAGATTATGCGACTCAGGTGTTTCAACTAAAGAATCAAGAACTGTTTGAAATTCCTCTTCACTACTTGTATACGCTTCTTTGTAGATTGCCAGCCTTTTAAAAACAGTTGCTCTATCAACTTCAGGATGAAATTGAAAAGCCCACAATGGCTTATTACGAAGTTTAAAACTATGAAGACATTGATCTGTATATGCCAATAAATCTAAATTTGGGGGAAGTTCAATGGCATATTGTCTGTGAATAGAGAGCGCAGGAAAATTATCAGAAGTTCCTTTAAATACTGGGTCTATTTCTGCAAGATTGGTAAGCCTTATTGGTATACTGCCCATTTCATAATCGGTATCCTTACTCAAAATAGTCCCATCAAAAGCAAGTACAGCCAGCTGAAACCCAAAGCATGATGCAAATGTTGGAAGACCAACATCTCCAGCGTATCTGATCAGCTGAATACAATAATCAACAAATTCATATTTATTAGGTTCTAAAACGTTCGCTTCGCTCGCTCCTCCTACATAAAGCGCGTTATATCCATTTAAAACATCAGTTGAAAATTTAGGAGTATCAAAAACATTTAAAACATCGATTTGAGCAACATCTAATTCGCTATATTTCGCAAAACTCTCAAGCTCCTCTTTTCTGACGTTAGCATCATCTCTAATTTGTAATAAAAGAATCCTTAAATCTTTTCTTTGCATAATGCTCCAATAGACAATTTATTTAAAATCACAATTACTGTATAATCAAAATATGGTTCAATACATTATAGTAGGCTTTCTGGGATGTCTTTCAATAATCTCAATGTGCTTATTTCTCTTTATTAAAGAGGGTACAAAAGGTATAAAAGCAAAACCATACAAAACAAAAAGTGGTATAGTGCACACCGCTGAACGATCAAGAGAAAATCATCTAGTTTAATTTCAAGAAATGGAGCCACCTGTCAGAGTCGAACTGACGACCTACTGATTACAAATCAGTTGCTCTACCAGCTGAGCTAAGGTGGCTTGAGTGCAAATTCTACATCAATAAATTGCTACATGGAAGTTACAAAAATTTCACAAACTATTCTTGATTACATTAAAGCAGTTTGGTAATTTAAAAAGGAGATCTTTTCTCAATAACTTTTGTAAAAGCGAGGTAAACTATGAAAAATATACTCTTAACTTTTGTTTTAATTTTTTCATTTGCAATATCTGCTAATCTTCCAGAAAATTTTTCTAAATATCAATCAAATTTCATTTTTGAATGTGATGAACCTGAAAAATGTTTTGCAGCATTCGATAAATATATGAGTGCGCCAGAAGTGGCTGGCTTAGAAGTAGATTTTTACGCAATTAATCATAACGGCTGGGATACAGCATCACACGGAATAAGTTTTTATTTCAAAGATGCTGATGAATACGCTGCCTCAGGTTTATTCTATGCAACTTCAAAAGCTGGAAAAGCTTTTAGAGATGCCATGAATAAAGTTGGTGCTGAATTAACTTATAAAACTTTAACAATTCATTCTGTTGGGGTTGATATGGGTGGTGTAACTGCTGAAAGTCCAGTAGGTTTATTCTGGGATTTAAATGTTACAAATCCTGCGGAATTTGTTCCAATGTGGGTCGAATTTTCAAAGAATATGGAAGATGAATCGTGGAATAAGATGTCTGCTTATGGTTTGCAAACCCATTATCTAGGGAATGCTGGAAATGGTCCATCACATAATGTGTGGGCATCATTCAGAACTACACAAGATGCTCTTGAGTTTCTAGATGGAATGTATGCATCAAAGGAATTTGCTGAATATTCTGCTAAAGCTAGAGAACATAGAAGATTTATAAGATCTTATATGACGACTAGCTTAAAAATGTATAACCCTGATTAAAATTAAAGCATATTAAAAGAGGAGGCTTTGGCCTTCTCTTTTATATAAAGGCACAACCAGTGCCCTTGATCCCACAATACCCATTAGGATTTTTAGCTAAATATTGTTGGTGGTATTCCTCAGCAGGAAAACACATAACGTCTTGCAAAATTTCAGTAGTAATATCTGCAAATCCATTTTGATTGAGAACTTTTGCATAACTATTTTTAGAATTGAGAGCTTCTTTTAAATCTTCATCATTTTTGCAGTAAATTGCTGATCGGTATTGTTCCCCAATGTCATTACCTTGCCTCATACCTTGTGTTGGATCGTGACACTCCCAAAATGTTTTTAATATTTCATTTAAAGAAATTATATTTTTGTCAAAAATTACATTCACAGTTTCAGCATGACCAGTAACACCAGTGCATACTTGTTCATAGTTTGGATTTGCCCTTCGTCCTCCTGAATAAGAAGCATAAGTTACCCATACTCCCTCTAATTTCCAAAAAACCCTTTCGACACCCCAAAAACAACCTGCTCCGAGAATAATCTCAGATGTTCCTGCTGGATATTGCTCAAATAGTTCTCTGTTATTGACAAAATGTTTCATTTTCTTATTAAGGATTATATATGTATTGACTAACTAATTTCTAAGTTGATAATAACAAATCGACCCTGGAGGGGTTGGGGAGCGGTCAAACCCAGCAGACTGTAAATCTGCCGCCTCGTGCTTCGAAGGTTCGAATCCTTCCCCCTCCACCATTTTTGCCTGTTTTAATAAAGGCATATAATGGTTGAAGCTTTACGTTTTAGGGTATATGATATGCGCTCATATAGCTCAGCAGGTAGAGCACTTCCTTGGTAAGGAAGAGGTCACCGGTTCAAATCCGGTTATGAGCTCCAAACAAAAGAGGGAAATATGGCTAGAGAAAAATTTGATAGAAGCTTACCACACATTAACGTGGGTACAATTGGACACGTTGACCATGGTAAGACAACGTTAACAGCTGCATTGACTAAGGTTTGTGCAGATACATTTGGTGGCGAAGCAGTTGCATTCGATGGAATTGACAACGCTCCTGAAGAAAAAGAAAGAGGTATCACTATTGCTACATCTCATGTTGAGTACAGCAGTAACGATAGACACTATGCACACGTAGATTGTCCAGGTCACGCAGACTATGTAAAAAATATGATTACTGGTGCTGCACAAATGGATGGTGCAATTTTAGTTGTAAGTGCAGCAGACGGTCCTATGCCTCAAACAAGAGAACACATTCTTCTTGCTAAGCAAGTTGGTGTACCAAACATCGTTGTTTATTTAAACAAAGCTGACATGGTTGACGATGAAGAGCTATTAGAGCTCGTTGAAATGGAAGTTAGAGAGTTATTAGATAAGTACGATTTTCCAGGTGATGATACTCCAATTATCAGAGGTAGTGCACTAAAAGCTCTTGAAGGTGATGCAAAATACACAGAGAGTGTAGTTGAATTAGTAAAAGCACTTGATTCATACTTCCCTCAACCTGAGAGACCAGTTGATAAGCAATTTCTAATGCCTATCGAAGATGTTTTTACAATTACAGGTAGAGGTACAGTTGTAACAGGAAGAGTCGAAAGAGGTATTGTTAGAACTGGTGACGAACTTGAAATAGTCGGAATCAAAGAGACTTCTAAGACAACATGTACTGGAGTTGAGATGTTTAGAAAAACCCTTGATGAAGGTAGAGCAGGTGAAAACTGTGGTGTTTTAATCAGAGGTGTTGAAAGAGATGGCGTTGAAAGAGGCCAAGTTCTTGCTGTTCCTGGTTCAGTAACTCCACACACAAAGTTTACTGCTAAAATCACAGTTCTAAGCAAAGAAGAAGGTGGAAGACATACACCTTTCTTTAAAGGTTATAGACCTCAATTCTATTTCAGAACTACCGATGTAACTGGTGAAGTTACTTTGCCTGATGGTGTTGAAATGGTCATGCCTGGTGACACAGTTGATGAATTAAATTGTGAACTTATTGCACCAATTGCTATGGAAGAAGGTTTAAGCTTTGCAGTTCGTGAAGGTGGAAGAACTGTAGGTGCTGGTATAGTACTTAAGATTGTTTCTTAATATTTTATAAAGAGACACTAAGGTTATATACTAAGGAGATCGCAAAGGCCTGTAGCTCAATTGGCAGAGCGGCGGTCTCCAAAACCGCAGGTTGTGGGTTCGATTCCCTCCGGGCCTGCCAGTTATATTATGAATAGCACACTAAACAACATTTTATGGTTAGTTTCACTGACTGCAGCTTTTGCTGCAGTCATATTATTTACATATCTTGAAGATTTAGGGTTGTTATATAGGGTGTTAGTGCTCGTTGGTTTAATGGCACTATCATTAGGTGTTTTAGGTCAAACAGAGTTTGGTAAAAATGCAGTAAAACTTATATCTGATGCAAGAACAGAAATTGCAAAAGTAGTCTGGCCAGGAAGAGGCGAAACTACTCAAATGACAATTATGGTATTAGTAATGATATTAATTTTGGCTTTAATCTTTTGGGGCTTAGATTCACTTTTATCATTTCTATCCCGATTCATATTAGGTTAATTTGATGGAATATTACGTTATACAAGCTTTCTCAAATTGTGAAAAAAAAGTAAAAGCAGCTCTTGAAGAAAGAATAAATATGTCAGGACTATCCGAAATGTTTGGAGATATTATGATTCCAACAGAACAGGTAACTGAATTGAAAAAAGGTCAAAAAAAACAAATGGAAAGGAAGTTTTTCCCTGGTTACATGTTAGTACAGATGGAAATGAATGATGATACTTGGCACCTTGTGAGGAAGACACCAAATGTCATGGGTTTCATGGGTGGTACAAGAAATAAACCAGTTCCCCTTTCAGAAGATGAATTAAATAGAATCACAAATAGAGTTGAAAAAACTACAGAACAGCCTGTATTCAAAACTGTATTTGAATCAGGGGAAACTGTCAGGATAAATGATGGCCCATTCAATGACTTCAGTGGGACTGTTGAAGAGGTTGACTATGAAAAAAATCTCATTAGAGTTTCCGTAAGTATTTTTGGTAAATCAACACCAGTAGAGTTAAATTTTTCACAAGTAGAGAAAAACTGATATGGCTAAAGAAGTAATGACAATAATTAAATTGCAAGTCCCTGCGGGCGGAGCTAACCCAAGCCCTCCAGTTGGACCAGCACTTGGTCAACATGGTTTAAATATCATGGATTTCTGTAATGCATTTAATGATAAAACAAAAGAAATGGAAAAAGGCCTTAAGGTTCCGGTTGAGATTACCGTATTTGAAGACAGAACATTTACTTTCATAACGAAATCGCCTCCTGCTGCGGTACTATTAAAAAAAGCTGCAGGCATAGATACAGCAAGTGGTGAACCAAATAGGACTAAGGTTGCAAAAATTCCAGTATCAAAAGTACAAGAAATTGCTGAAATGAAAATGGAAGACCTAAATGCTAATGATATTGATGCTGCTATAAAGATTATTGCGGGCACAGCAAGAAGCATGGGAATAGAGATTAAAGAATAATGAAAGAATCAAAGTACAAAAAAGAACTAGCAGAATTTGATGTTGAGAAAGCTTACAAAACCGAAGAGGTAATGGATTTGCTTAAGAAACAACCAAAAAGAAATTTCACAGAATCTGTGGATGTTGCTGTTAAATTAGGTATAGATCCAAAAAAATCAGATCAAAATGTTAGAGGCTCATTAACTTTGCCGAATTCATTAGGGAAGAAAATTACCATAGTAGCCTTTGCAGAGGGCGATAAAGCTGATGAGGCAAAGAAAGCTGGCGCAGACATTATCGGAAGCGATGACTTGATAGAAAAATACAAAGATGGAAATATAGACTTTGATGTAGCTGTAACAACTCCAGCACTAATGAAGACTGTAAGTAAGTTAGCTAAAGTACTTGGTCCCAAAGGTTTAATGCCTAATCCAAAATCCGGAACAGTTACAGAAAATATTGAGAAGGCTGTCAAAGATCTTAAACATGGCCAAGTTATTTTCAAAGCAGAACAACAAGGTATTATTCAAGGAACTATTGCAAATTCAGGTATGGATAATGCTCAGATTACAGAAAACTTAAATTCTTTTATAGCTGAACTTAAGAGATTAAAGCCGGCTTCATCTAAAGGAATATATTTACAAGACATTTATCTCTCGACAAGTATGGGTCCAGGGTATAGAATTGATGTCTCTCAATTTTGAGACATCGAAGACTGAAGGTGCAATAGCTTAATTTCCTTCATAGATAGTTTCATGACATCTAGTCTTCGTATATATAAAGAAAATAAAGAAAAATTTTTATGGCATTAAGTATTGAAGATAAGAAAAAGATCGTTTCTGACGTGAATGAACTCGCAAACAATGCATCCTCATTGGTTTTAGCTGATGCAAGAGGTTTAAAAGTGTCTGAGGCAAATGAGTTGAGATCACAAGGACATAAATCTAATGTTAAATTTAGGGTTGCAAAAAATACATTAGTGAAACTCGGTCTTAAAGGGACAAACTATGAAGGTATTGATGAATATCTTGACGGCCCTACCATGCTAGCTTTTTCTTATGAAGAACCTGGTGCAGCAGCAAAAATTTTAAAATCTTTCGCAAAAGAGAATGAGAATCTAAATATTAAGGGGTTATCAATAGACGGAAAGCACTTTGAAGCCGCTGAAATCAATAAATTGGCCAATTTGCCAACATTTGACGAAGCAATTTCAAAATTTGCTGGACTTTTAAAGGCACCTTTAGGTAAAATTGCATCTCTTATTAATGAGGTTCCTTCTAAATTTGCGAGAACACTCACTAGTGTGAAAGAGCAAAAAAGTTAAGGAGATATAAAAATGGCGACTAAAATGGCAACAAAAGAAGAAATATTAGAATCTATCTCAAATATGTCAGTTATGGATCTTGTAGATCTTATATCTGATATTGAAGAAAAGTTTGGCGTAACAGCAGCAGCAGTTGCAGCAGCACCAGCAGCAGCAGCAGGCGGTGATGCAGGCGATGCAGCAGAAGCGGAAGAAAAAAGTGCATATGATGTTGTACTAACAGCTGCAGGCGATAAAAAAGTCGCAGTGATTAAAGCTGTTAGAGCAGCTACTGATCTGGGTTTAAAAGAAGCTAAAGATTTAGTTGATGGCGCTCCTAAAACTGTTAAGGAAGGCGCTAGTAAAGATGATGCGGAAGCACTTGTTGCAGCACTCCAAGAGGCTGGTGCACAAGCTGAGATGAAGTAAACTCAGATACTCTATATTTAATGACATACTCTTTTACTGAGAAAAAACGTATTCGAAGACAGTTCGGCACTTTGCCTAACGTCATGGCTTTGCCGTATCTGCTCAAAACACAAACTGATTCATATGCCGAATTCCTTCAAGAAGGACTAGATCCTGATAAAAGAGATAACAGCGGCCTAGAGGAAGTCTTCAAATCTATATTCCCTATTAATAGTGCCTCAAGCAATGCTGCACTTGATTATATTAGTTATGAATTGGGTGAATGTTTGTATACACCTCAAGAATGCAAGATGAAGGGAATCTCATATGCCGTGCCATTGTATGTGAATCTTCAATTACGCTTTATGGATAAAGCTACAGGATATAAAACAGTCAAGGGTACACCAATGTCTGATAGGGTATTTTTAGGTGAAATACCGGTAATGACAAAAGATGGAAGTTTCGTTGTAAATGGAACTGAAAGAGTTGTAGTTTCTCAATTACATAGATCTCCAGGAGTATTTTTCGATCATGATAAGGGTAAAACACATGCTTCAGGGAAAGTTTTATATGCAGCAAGAATAATACCTTACAGAGGCTCATGGTTAGATTATGAATTTGATGCAAAAGATTTAATTTACGCAAGAATAGATAGAAAGAGAAAGTTTCCAGCAACTGCAATTCTTAAATCATTAGATATGAATGACCAAGAGATACTTGATACTTTCTATAAGAAAATAAAAGTAGCAACAAAAAATGGAAAAATTTATCTTTCCGTAACTGCTGAAGAGTTAAAAGGCAAAGCATTTGATTTCGATATAGAAGTATCTGGTAAGAAAGTTGTAGCAGGTAAAAGAATTAATGCAAAGGTAGCTGCAGATCACTCAAAACAAAAAGATGGTCTCATTCACGTCGAATTTGATGATTTTGTAGGTCAAACACTTGGACAAGATATTGTTAATAAAGAAACAGGTGAAATACTTTACGAAACAAATACTTTATTAGATAAAACTGCATTAAAGAAAATCTTAGAACTTAATGTCGCAGAGTTCGATGTATTGTACGTAAATACAATTGATAGTGGTTCTTTTATAGCTGATACATTGAGAAATGATCCAAGCAGAAGTAGGGCAGAAGCGCTTGTCGATATTTACAGAATGCTTAGACCAGGTGAGCCGCCAACAAAAGAATCTACTGAAGTTTTATTCAATAATTTATTTTTCTCCACTGACAGGTATGACCTTTCTGATGTGGGAAGAATGAAATTGAATTGGAGATTAAAGATTGAAGACAGAGCTGACACTTATGTTCTTACAAAGGAAGATATTGTTGCGGTATTGAGAAAACTTGTTGACATAAGAAATGGTAAAGATACAGTCGACGATATTGATCACTTAGGCAACAGAAGAATAAGATCTGTTGGAGAGATGACAGCAAATCAACTTAGAATAGCATTAGTTAGAGTCGAAAGAGCTGTCAAAGATAGACTAGGAATGGCAGAAACTGAGGGTTATAAACCTTCAGATCTTATTAATGCAAAACCAATCACTGCAGCATTTAAAGAATTTTTTGGCTCCAGCCAACTATCTCAATTCATGGATCAAAATAATCCGTTGTCCGAAGTTACACACAAAAGAAGGGTTTCAGCTTTAGGGCCTGGTGGATTATCTAGAGAAAGAGCAGGTTTTGAAGTTAGAGATGTTCATCCAACTCATTATGGAAGAGTTTGTCCTATAGAAACACCTGAAGGCCCAAATATTGGTCTTATAAATTCATTATCAACTTATGCTAGAACTGATAAGTATGGTTTCATAGAGACACCATATAGGGTGGTCAAAGACGGTAAAGTTACAGATGAAATTATATATCTGTCACCGATTATGGAAAGCAATCACTACATAGCTCAAGCAAATGTAGAAGTCGATAAAAAAGGTAAAATTCAAAACGAATTTATTACTGCAAGACACCAAGGTGAAACAAGTCTCGTTAGTGTTGGAATGATATCTTTAATGGATGTTTCTCCAAAACAGGTCCTTTCAGTGGCAGCATCTTTAATCCCATTTTTGGAAAATAATGATGCAAACAGGGCTTTAATGGGATCAAATATGATGCGTCAGGCCGTACCAACATTAATACCTCAAAAGCCTCTTGTGGGAACAGGGCTCGAGAGACAAGTTGCAAGAGATTCAGGATCATGTGTAGAGGCCAGAAATGCAGGAGTTGTAGATTCTGTAGATGGTGGACGAATTGTAATTAAAGTGTCATCAGGAGATAGTGTAAGTGTTGATATCTATAACCTAATTAAATATACAAGATCAAATCAAAACACATGTGTAAATCAAAGACCTTTGGTAAAAAAAGGAGATCATGTAAAAGCTGGAGATATTATTGCTGATGGCCCATCAATTGATTTAGGTGAATTAGCAATTGGCCAAAACATGAGAATAGCTTTTATGCCATGGAACGGATTCAATTATGAAGATTCAATTTTAGTTTCTGAAAGAGTTGTGCAAGAAGATAGATTAACAAGCATACACATACAAGAACTAACTTGTATTACTCGTGATACCAAACTTGGTATGGAAGAAATAACCTCTGATATTCCAGGAGTGAGTGAATCAGCACTTTCTAAGCTTGATGAGAATGGAATTGTTTATGTTGGTGCAAAAGTTGAGGCTGGAGATATCTTAGTTGGTAAGGTGACTCCTAAAGGTGAATCTCAATTATCACCAGAAGAAAAACTCCTAAAAGCAATATTTGGCGAAAAAGCCTCAGATATCAAAGATACTTCATTAAGAGTTCCATCAAGCGTTTCAGGTACTGTTATTGATGTTCAAATTTTCACAAGAGACGGTGCTGAGAAAAATCCTCGAGCTAAGAGTAATGAATCATTAATGACTTCAGAATTTAGTAAAGATTTAGATGATGAAATGAGAATCGTTACTAATTCTCTAAAAAACACACTTGTTCAGGCATTGAAAAAAGAAAATCTCATTACAACTAAAGGAAAAATTACTCTGGATGCTTTAAATGAGATGGATCTAGATGCTGTTCTTAAATTGAAGGTTAAGAATAAAAAAGTTACAGACCTTCAAAAAAATATTGCTGATCAGTTCAAAAAATATCAGTCAGAAAATAAAGAAAAAATGGCGATATTCAAGAAAAAAATTGAAGGCGGAAACGACTTGGCACCAGGAGTCTTGTCTGTAATCAAAGTTTATTTAGCTGTGAAAAGAAAGATTCAGGCTGGAGATAAGTTAGCGGGTAGACATGGTAATAAAGGTGTTATATCAAGCATCATTCCTGTTGAGGATATGCCTTACGACGAAAAAGGTGAACCAGTAGATATTGTACTCAATCCACTTGGTGTTCCATCAAGAATGAATGTCGGTCAAATTCTAGAAACTCACCTAGGTTTAGCAGCAAAAGGCTTAGGAAGTAAAATTGATGAAATGATGAAATCCAAACAAAAAATAGATAGCCTCAAGAAAGTTTTAAACGACATATATTCTTTTGGTCCTCATGAGAAAGATGATATTAATTCATTGAAAGATCAAGAAGTTAAAGAATTAGCTGAGAACTTAAGAGAAGGTGTCCCTTTTGCAACACCAGTATTTGACGGAGCTAATGAACATCAAATTAAAGAATTACTGAAGTATGCTGATTTGCCTGATAGTGGACAATTTGAGCTGTATGATGGTAGAACAGGTGAAAAATTTGATAGACCTGTGACAGTTGGATATATGTATATGCTTAAACTTAACCATCTAGTTGATGACAAAATGCATGCAAGATCTACCGGATCATATAGTCTTGTAACACAACAACCACTAGGCGGAAAAGCTCAATTTGGTGGCCAAAGATTTGGAGAAATGGAAGTATGGGCCTTAGAAGCATATGGTGCATCTTACACATTACAAGAAATGTTAACTGTTAAATCAGATGATATATCTGGAAGATCAAAAGTATATAAAAATATAGTTGATGGAAACTATGAAGTTGAATCAGGTGTCCCTGAATCATTCAATGTTCTTAGTAAAGAAATTAAGGCATTGGGTATCAACTTAGAACTTGAGGACTCAAAAGAGGATTAATATGCAAGATATCATTAAAAATATAAATCGTAGTTCGAAGAGAAATTTTGACCTAATATCTTGTGGTCTAGCGTCACCACAAATGATTAGGTCTTGGTCTTGGGGTGAGGTCAAGAAGCCTGAAACAATTAATTACAGAACTTTTAAACCTGAAAGAGATGGTCTATTTTGTGCAAGAATTTTTGGCCCAATCAAAGATTTCGAATGTCTGTGCGGAAAGTATAAAAGAAGAAAGCATAGAGGTGTTATTTGTGAAAAATGTGGTGTCGAAGTTACTGCTACTAAAGTTCGTAGAGAAAGAATGGGGCACATTGAACTTGCCTCTCCTGTAGCGCATATATGGTTTCTAAAATCTCTGCCTTCAAGAATAGGTTTATTCCTCGATATGACATTAAGAGAAATTGAAAGGGTATTGTACTACGAGAGTTTTGTTGTTGTTGAAGCAGGAATTACTGATTTAAAGAAAGGTCAACTTTTAACTGAAGATGAATACTATGAGGCACTTGATGAGTATGATGATGATTTTACTGCAATGATGGGTGCAGAAGCAGTTCAAATTTTGCTTTCAGAAGTTGATTTAGAGAAGGAAACTCAGCAAATAAGAGAAGAACTAAACACCAGTAATTCAGAGACTAAAATTAAAAAATTACAGAAAAGATTAAAATTGATTGAGGCATTTAAAGAAAGTGGCCAAAAACCTGAATGGATGATCATGAATGTGCTTCCAGTCTTGCCACCAGATTTAAGACCGCTTGTTCCTTTAGATGGAGGTAGGTTTGCAACTTCTGATCTCAATGATCTTTACAGAAGAGTTATTAACAGAAATAACAGATTAAAACGTTTGCTTGAGCTTGGGGCTCCAGAAATTATTGTAAGGAACGAAAAGAGAATGCTTCAAGAATCTGTAGACGCTCTATTAGATAACGGTAGGAGAGGTAGAGCAATTTTAGGAACTAATAAAAGACCGCTCAAATCGCTTGCAGATATGATTAAAGGTAAGCAAGGAAGATTCAGACAGAATTTACTTGGTAAAAGGGTTGATTATTCAGGTAGATCAGTAGTAGTTTCAGGCCCAACATTGAAACTACATCAATGTGGTTTGCCGAAAAAAATGGCGTTGGAGCTATTTAAACCATTCATTTTTAATAAACTTGAGCAAAAAGGCATAACTATCACAATTAAAGCAGCCAAACAGCTAGTTGAAGAAGAGACACCAGAAGTTTGGGATTGTCTTGATGAAGTGATCAGAGAACATCCTGTTTTATTAAATAGAGCGCCTACCCTACATAGGCTTGGTATACAAGCATTTGAACCGGTGCTAATTGAAGGAAAAGCTATTCAGCTCCATCCCCTAGTTTGTGTGGCATTTAATGCTGACTTCGACGGAGACCAGATGGCCGTTCATGTCCCTCTTTCATTAGAAGCACAGCTTGAAGCAAGAGCTTTAATGATGTCAACGAACAATATACTTTCGCCAGCTAGTGGTGAGCCAATTATTCAGCCGAATCAGGATGTCGTGCTTGGAATTTATTACTTAACCAAAGAAGATTTCAATCTTCCAGGAGAAGGTAGATCGTTTGTAGATGTGCATGAAGTAAAAAGAGCTTTCTTAGAAAAACAAATAAATCTTCATACAAAAATTAAAGTAAGAGTGAAAGAAGGCGATGAAAAAAACCTTTACGAAACAACAGTTGGCAGATGCCTCTTATACGAAATCATGCCTACTGGTTTGAAATTTGAGAAAGTGAACAAAACCCTCAAAAAGAAAGATTTGCTAAGTCTTATTGCGAGTGTTTATAAAGATTTTGGATTAAAAGATTCAGTATTGTTTGCTGACAAGCTGATGTATCTTGGTTTCGAATATTCAACCTCTTCAGGCGCTTCAATTGGCGTTAATGATTTTGAAATCCCAGATGATAAAACTGCAATAATATCAAATGCAGAAAGTGAAGTTCAAAGCATAGAACAGCAATTTGAATCAGGGCTTCTCACTAAAGGTGAGAAATACAACAAAATCATAGATATTTGGTCAAGAACAAATGAAAAAGTAGCAAATTCAATGATGGGTGCTTTGGGAGATAAAGTTGAAACTGATAAAGATGGTAATGAAGTTGTAACACCTTCATTTAATAGTGTCTTTATGTATGCAGATTCTGGAGCTAGAGGTTCACCTGCACAGATTAGACAGCTTGCAGGGATGAGAGGACTTATGTCTAAACCTGATGGCAGCATTATTGAAAGCGCTATCACTTCTAATTTTAGAGAAGGGCTATCCATGCTTGAATACTTCACATCTACTCATGGTGCTCGTAAAGGTCTTGCAGATACCGCTCTGAAAACAGCTAACTCTGGTTATCTTACTAGAAGGCTTGTAGACGTATCCCAGGACGTTGTAATAACTTCTGAAGATTGTGGCACTAAGGATGGTATTACCGTAGAAGCAATTATAGATGGTGCCTCCGTTATTCAGACAATTTCAGAAAGAATACTTGGTCGAGTGCTACAAGAGGATATTAAGAAAGATGGAAAAGTTTTATTCAAAAAGGGCCATCTTTTCGATGAAGAGACATCTTTAGAAGTACAAAATTCAGGTATCAAAAAAGTCAAAATTAGGTCTCCTATAACATGTGAAGCATCTCAAGGATTGTGTGCTAAGTGTTATGGAAGAGATTTAGCTAGAGGCCATCTAGTTCATATAGGTGAGGCAGTTGGTGTTGTAGCTGCTCAATCTATTGGAGAACCTGGTACTCAGCTAACCATGAGAACCTTCCATATTGGAGGTGCTGCTTCGGGTTCAGCCGAGGATGATTCTGTCACAACACTAAGAGGTGGAAATATTGTATTTGATAGTTCGTTAAAAACAGTTGCTAAGAAAAACGGAGAGCTAGTAGTAGTATCAAGGAATGCTCATTTTACAATACAAGATGATGATGAAAACCTACTAGAAAAATACTCTATCCCTTATGGTGCAGAGCTACTTTACGCAGATAAAGCAAAAGTTGAACCAGGAACACTGATTGCTAAATGGGACCCATTAACATTACCTATTATTTCAGAGGTTGAAGGGACAATATCTTTTAACGATTTGTCAGAGGATGTCACTATGAAGGTAGATATTGATGACCTTACAGGCTCTACAACAAGAGAAGTTATTGATATCAATGATAGACCCGTGAAAGGAAAAGGGATGAGCCCATCAATTACTATTTTAGATTCAAAGAAAAAAGTCATTGCGTCTTATTTATTGCCATCTAAATCAATTCTGATGAAAAACAATGGAAACAAAGTTTCTACAGGTGAGTTCATAGCTAGAGTGCCTGTGGAAGGAACAAAGACCAAAGATATTACAGGTGGTTTACCGAGGGTTGCAGATTTGTTTGAAGCAAGAAAACCTAAAGATGGCTCAATTTATGCTGAAGCATCAGGTGTACTTTCGTATGGAAAAGAAACAAAAGGAAGAAAAAGACTGGTAATTACACCTGATAAAGGTGAACCAGTTGAGATGATGATTCAAAAATACAGAGCTGTATCATTCTTGGAAGGTGATTATGTAGAGAAAGGAGATATCCTTTGTCATGGTCCTGTCGATACTCATAGTTTATTAGCAATGCATGGTGTAGAGGAACTTGCTAAACATTTAATAGCTGAAGTTCAGGATGTATACCGATTACAAGGTGTTGTGATTAATGATAAACATATAGAAACCATAAGTAGGCAGATGATGAAGAAAGTAACAATTACTGATCCAGGTGATAGTGAATATTTAGAAGGTGATGTGCTTGAGCTTACAAAAGTTAGAGCTTCTAATAAAAATTTAGTTGCATCAGATAAGAAACCAGCAGTTTTCGATAGAATGCTTCTTGGTATAACTAAAGCTGCATTATCAACTGATTCATTTGTTTCAGCTGCTTCTTTCCAAGAAACTACAAGAGTTTTAACAGAAGCTGCAGTTACAAGTAAAAAGGATACTTTAAAAGGTCTGAAAGAAAATGTTGTTGTAGGAAGGCTTATACCGGCAGGTACAGGTTTTGCAGCCAATCAAAAAGCAAGTGTTTCTTCAGAAGAGATTCAAGATATAGAAGAAGCATTGAAAAAAGAACTATTAGAAAGCTTTCAATAGGGATTGACCCATGAATAGCACTGCTTTATCATTCAGTTTTTAAAAATGGCTACGATTAATCAATTAGTTAGGAAACCTCGTAGAACGAAAGCTTCTAAGAGTGATGTTCCAGCATTAAAAAATTGTCCTCAAAGAAGAGGTGTATGCACCCGTGTGTATACAACGACTCCTAAAAAACCTAATTCTGCTTTGAGAAAAGTTTGCAGGGTAAAACTTACATCAGGATTTGAAGTCACATCGTACATTGGTGGAGAAGGCCACAACCTACAGGAACACTCAGTAGTTCTAATCAGAGGCGGCAGAGTAAAAGATTTACCTGGTGTTAGATACCACACTGTAAGGGGTGCCTTAGATACATCTGGTGTTTCAGAGCGAAAACAAGGCCGTTCAAAATATGGTGCAAAAAAAGGTAAATAATGAGAAGAAGAGCTGCACCTAAAAGAAAAATTATTCCTGATTCAAAATACGAAAGTGAAATTATTGCAAAATTCATGAATCAGCTCATGGTTGATGGAAAAAAATCAATTGCTGAAAGCATAGTCTATGGAGCTTTTGAGCAGTTAGAAAAAGATAGCAAAGGAGAAGACCCGGTCGAAGTGTTCAAGAAAATATTAGACCAAGTTGCTCCAGTAGTGGAAGTTAGATCAAGAAGAATAGGTGGAGCAACATATCAAGTTCCAGTTGAAGTAAGAGCTAAAAGAAGGACTGCTCTTGCAATGAGATGGATTGTAGAAGCTGCAAGAAATAGAAAAGAAAAATCAATGCCTGCTAGATTAGCTGCAGAACTAAAAGAAGCAAAAGATGGAAAAGGATCAGCAGTTAAGAAAAAAGAAGATATGCATAGAATGGCAGAAGCAAATAAAGCCTTTGCTCACTTTAGGTTCTAACAATGGCCAGAAAAACACCCCTAAATAGATACAGAAATATTGGAATTTGTGCTCACGTTGATGCGGGTAAAACTACTACGACTGAAAGAGTTTTATTTTACACAGGAATTTCACACAAAATTGGCGAAGTTCATGATGGTGCTGCTGTTATGGATTGGATGGAGCAAGAACAGGAAAGAGGAATAACTATTACCTCCGCGGCGACAACATGCTTCTGGAGTGGTATGGAGCAACAGTTTGAAGAACATAGGGTAAATATTATTGATACCCCCGGTCACGTTGACTTCACTATTGAGGTTGAAAGATCACTCAGGGTTTTAGATGGGGCAGTTGTAGTGTTCTGTGGTTCTTCAGGTGTGCAGCCTCAATCTGAGACTGTATGGAGACAAGCAAATAGATACGAAGTTCCAAGAATTGTTTTTGTCAATAAAATGGATCGAGCTGGCGCTGATTTTGAAAGAGTCGTAGGACAAATTAGAGAAAGACTTGGAGCAACTGTGGTTCCTATTCAATACAACATTGGTGCTGAAGATGATTTCAAAGGTGTGATTGATCTTATCAAAATGAAAACGATCACTTGGAATGAGGCAGATAAGGGTTCAACTTTTGAATATACAGATATTCCTGAAGACTTAGTTTCAAAGTGTGATTCTCTAAGAGAAGAACTTGTTGAAGCTGCTGCAGAAGCAAATGAGGAAATAATGGAAAAATACCTAGATTCAGGAGACTTGGATGAGGATGACATTAAAAAAGGTTTAAGAGAGAGAGTTTTAGCTAACGAAATTACTCTTGCTCTTTGCGGTTCAGCCTTTAAAAACAAAGGGGTACAAGCAGTCTTGGATGCAGTAATAGAATATTTACCTGCCCCAGACGAAGTTAAGGCTATTGAAGGAATAAACCCAAAAACAGAACAGCCAGCAACAAGAAGTTCGAGTGATGAAGAGCCTTTCTCAGCACTAGCATTTAAAATTGCCACCGATCCATTTGTTGGAAATTTAACATTTGTAAGGGTTTATTCAGGCGTTTTATCTCAAGGTGACGGTGTCATCAATACAGTCAAAGATGACAAAGAAAGAATTGGAAGAATGGTTCAAATGCATTCGAACAACAGAGAGGAGATTAAAGAAGTCAGAGCGGGAGACATAGCTGCTTGTATTGGTTTAAAAAATGTCACTACAGGTGACACTCTTTCAGATGCTAAGGATCTTGTTGTTTTAGAAAGAATGGAATTTCCTGAACCAGTTATATCTTTG
Source organism: uncultured SAR86 cluster bacterium (assembly GCA_902619265.1). Lineage (GTDB taxonomy): Bacteria > Pseudomonadota > Gammaproteobacteria > Magnimaribacterales > TMED112 > TMED112. Next base: position 1,856 of record CACNDL010000001.1, on the reverse strand, counting down.
GCAGTTGAACCTAAATCTAAACCTGATCAAGAAAAAATGTCTATTGCGCTTGGTAAGCTTGCACAAGAAGATCCTTCTTTCAGAGTAAGCTCCGATGAAGAATCAGGACAAACAATTATTTCAGGGATGGGGGAATTACATCTTGAAGTTCTTGTAGAAAGAATGAAGAGAGAATTTAGTGTCGAAGCAAATGTTGGTAAGCCTCAGGTTGCTTATAGAGAAGCAATAACCTCAAATGTTGAAGTTGAGCATAAATATGCGAAACAATCAGGAGGTAAAGGTCAATATGGTCATGTTTTGATGAGAATGGAGCCTTGTGAAGAAGAATTTGAATTTGTGGACGAAATCAAAGGTGGAGCAATCCCAAAAGAGTACATACCAGCTGTACAAAAAGGTGTGCAAGAACAACTCCAAAATGGTGTTGTTGCAGGATATCCGCTTCAAGGTGTAAAAGTTACACTTTATGATGGTTCATACCATGAAGTTGATTCAAGCGAAATGGCGTTCAAACTTGCTGGTTCCATGGCTACTAAAGATGGAGCATTAAAAGCAAGCCCAATTCTCCTTGAACCAATGATGGATGTAGAGGTAGTTACGCCAGAGGATTACATGGGAGACGTTGTTGGAGACTTAAACAGAAGAAGAGGCCAAGTCCAAAATATGGAGGATATCCCGTCAGGAAAGGCGATTACGGCATTGGTGCCGCTGTCTGAAATGTTTGGATATGCCACAGATTTGCGTTCAGCAACGCAGGGCAGAGCAACATATACCATGGAGTTTAAAAAATACCTCGAAGTACCCTCAAATTTGACAGAAGAAATTATCAATAAGAATTAGATAAATCCTTTGACAGTCCCTATTTAAAGCCTTAAAATCGTGGTCTTTCTAATCTAAAAGGGGATTATGGGACAGCAAAAAATTAGAATAAAACTTAAGGCTTTCGATCATAAGTTGATAGATAAATCGACTAAGGAAATTCTTGAGACAGTCACTAAAACCGGCGCAAAAGTTGTCGGCCCTATTCCGTTGCCCGTAAAAAAAGAAAGACTTACAGTTCTCATATCTCCTCACAAAGATAAAGATGCTCGAGACCAATACGAGACAAGAACACATAAAAGATTATTCGATATTATCAATCCCACTGAGCAAACTGTTGATGCTCTCATGCGTTTAGATATAGCTGCCGGAGTGGATGTCAAAATAACCCTAAATTAAAATGCTTGGTGTAATTGGAACAAAACTTGGGATGACGCGTGTCTTTAAAGACAACGGAACTTCTGTCCCTGTGACGGTTATTGAAGTTGCAAAAAGCAAGATTGTCCAAAGAAAAACACCTGAAAAAGATGGATATTACGCTGTTCAAGTTAATTTTGGATCTAAAAAGAATGTGTCAAAAAGCCTGGAGAAAAAATTTAAGGATAATGATGCAAAAAAAGGCTATCTAACAGAATTTAACCTATCAGAAGAAGAATTTAACTTCTTACAAGACGCAAAAGAAATTACTTTACACCCATTTAGTGAAACAAAAAAAGTTGACGTTTCCGGTGTCTCAAAAGGCAAAGGGTTTGCTGGTGTGGTGAAGAGACATAACTTTAAAACACAAGATGCAACACACGGTAATTCTCTTGCTCATCGAGCCCCAGGTTCAATTGGGCAATGTCAATTTCCTGGAAGAGTATTCAAAGGAAAGAAAATGGCTGGTCATATGGGTGATAAAAATACAACCATTCAGAACCTGGAGATTGAAAAAATAGATTTAGAAGATAATTTGCTTTTGATAAAAGGAGCAGTTCCTGGATCAATAGGTTCCTTTGTAAAAGTTACTCCATCAATTAAAGATGGAGCAAAATTATCTC